>JACQVL010000070.1 GCA_016209865.1 Candidatus Latescibacterota bacterium
CACCATCAGGTTCTCGTACACTTTCCCGACCCGGACCATCGCGGCGGTCGTCACCATGTTCAAGACGAGCTTCGTGGCCGTCCCCGCCTTCATCCGGGTCGAGCCAGTCACCACTTCAGGGCCGGTGATGGGTGTGATGCAACACGTCGCCCATCTGCGGAGGGACTCATCAGGCGGGGTACAGGAAAGGAGGATGGTCGGAAGACCCGCTTCGCAGGCGGCGTGCAGCGCGCCCCGGACGAACGGGGTCGTCCCGCTGGCTGCGATCCCGAACACGGCATCATCCGGCGTCATCCTGTACGCCTTCACGACCGCCGCCCCGTCGTCCTCGCGGTCCTCCGCGCCCTCCTGCGACCGGACGAGCGCCGCATGGCCGCCCGCGATGATGCCCTGGACGAGGCTGGGGTCGGCCCCGTACGTCGGCGGGATTTCCGCCGCGTCGAGCATGCCGAGCCGTCCGCTCGTCCCCGCGCCGACGTAGAACAGCCGTCCGCCTCGCTCGAGCTGGGCGACGATCAGGTCGACCGCACGCTCGATGTTCGGAATCTCGCGCCGGACTGCCGGGATGACCGTCGCGTCCTCGTCGTTGATGAGTTCGAGAATCTGGCGCGTGGACAGGACGTCCAGGCTCAGACTGCGCGGGTTCCGGTGTTCCGTGATGCGCGAATCAAACGCCTCTAATGAGGGAGATGCAGAGTCTGGCATCGCTCCATGTACGGGTAAATTTTTCTCGTCACTCGTCACTTGTCACTGCTTTTCCCCAATTCCTCATAGAACCACGCCGCGCTCACCATCCCCCGGTAGAAATTCTTGAGGTTGAATTTCTCGTTCGGAGCGTGGGCGTCGCAGTCGGGCAGGCCGAACCCCATCAGCACTGTCGGCAGGCCGAGGACCTCGCGGAACGTGGCCACGACGGGAATCGACCCGCCCTCGCGGATGAAGACGGGTTTCTTTCCGAACCCGCGCTCCAGCGCATGAGCCGCCGCCTGGACGGCCGATTGGTCTGTGGGGGTGAGCACCGGCTTCCCGCTGCTGTGCCGTTTGACGGTGACCGTCACCGTGGGCGGCGCCAGGCGTGTCACGTGCTCCTCGAAGAGCGCGGCGATCCGGTCAGGGGTCTGGTCGGGGACGAGTCGCATGCTCACTTTCGCCATCCCTCGTGAGGGGATGATCGTCTTCGACCCTTCGCCCGTAAACCCGCCCAGGATGCCGTTCACCTCGAGCGTCGGGCGTGCCCAGATGCGTTCGAGGGTGGAGTAGCCCGTCTCGCCCGCCAGGGCGCTGACGCCGAGCCGCGTCCGGTAGGCGTCCTCATCGAACGGGAGCGCCGCCAACGCGGCCCGTTCCTCCGGGGTCAGCGGCTGGACGTCGTCGTAGAACCCGGGAATCGTGATCCGGCCGTCCGGGTCCTTCAGAGCGGTCAGGATTTCAGCCAGCGCCTGCACCGGGTTGGCGACCGACCCGCCGAACCCGCCAGAATGGAGGTCTTTCGACGGGCCCTGCACCTCGATTTCCATGTACACCAGTCCGCGCAGGCCGTAGCAGATCGACGGCTGATCGTAATCGAACATCGTCGTGTCGGAGATGAGGACGACGTCCGCGCGGAGCCGGTCCTGGTTAGCCCGGACGTACGCGTCGAGGTGTGGGCTACCGATCTCTTCCTCCCCTTCGATCAGGAGCTTAACGTTGACTGGCAGCCGGCCGGTCTGGGTGAGATGGGCGTCTAAGGCTTTCAGGTGAAGCCACACCTGACCTTTGTCGTCCGTCGCCCCTCGGGCGTACAGGTTGTCCCCGCGGACGGTCGGGTCGAACGGGCCGGAATCCCACAGATCGAGGGGTTCCGGGGGCTGGACGTCGTAGTGGCCGTACATCAGCACCGTCGGCTTGCCGGGCGCGTCCAGCCATTCTCCGTAGACGATCGGATGGCCGGTCGTCGGAGTGACTTCGACCTGCCGGAGGCCGATGCGCCGCATCTCCGCCGCCACGAACTCCGCACACCGGAGGACATCCGGTTTGTGGGGCGGGTGGGTGCTGACGCTCGGGATGCGGAGGAACGCTTTCAAGCCTTCCAGTGAGGCGTCGCGATGGGTATCGATGGAGACCAGGACACGGTCGATCATGGGAGGGTTCCTCAGGAGCATCACCCAGTGGGCATCATCATGTGACGGTTGGCTGACTCACACAGGATATACGATATCGAGAGAAAAACGCAAGAGAAAAGAATGATCGAAACTGCTTGACACACTGACCGGCTGACCCTACACTGTGTCTTGCTCGTCACTCGTCACTGCTCTTTCGGGAGTCCCATCCATGAATGTGCTCCTCACCGGCGCGGCCGGGTTCGTCGGCCGGCCAGCGGTCGATCTCATCGGCGCAGAGCATGACGTGACCGCGTTCGATATCCGGCCGGTCGAACACTACGATCGAGCCATCCAGGGGGATGTCCGGGATTACGCGACGGTCGAAGCGGCCATGGCTGGGCATGACGCTGTCGTGAATACGATCATGGCCCCCGGCGCGAGTTACAGGATGGATGGTCCGGGGTTTGACATCAACGTGCGCGGGTTTTTGAACCTGCTCGAAGCCGCCCGCCAGTGCCGGGTCAGGCGGTTCGTCCACACGTCCAGCGGGGCGGTGCACACCGGCTATCCGGCTGACACGTTCCTCACCCATGACCTCTATCCGCTGAGAGCGAGCGGGATGTACGCGCTGTCCAAGCTCGTGCAAGAAGAGCTCGCCCGGAATTACCATGAGCAATACGGCCTGTCGATCGCCTGCATCCGTCCGTGGAGCATCATCGACGCCGAGAGGATGGTGACCACTGACGGCGCGCCTGTCCACGGATATTCGTTCGGGACGATCGACCGGCGCGATGTCGCCCGCGCGTTGCTGTGTGCCCTGAACGCCCCGGATATCGCCTACGAGTGTTTTTACGTCTTCGCGACGCCCGGCGGGTACAAGAAAGGGGATGTCGCCCGCACGGAGGCACGATTAGGCTGGAAGCCGGTGTACCGGTTTGATGTGGACCTGTGAGGGTAGCTTATGAGAGAAATTAAATCTGTTGCGTGATAAGGTGTCTTTTCTGTGAGACGTGTTTTCCCGGGCCGTGTTCGGATTAGATCGGAATACCCG
>JACQVL010000009.1 GCA_016209865.1 Candidatus Latescibacterota bacterium
AGATTTGATGATCAAAACAGGTCATTCGTAGGGGCGATCCTTGTGATCGCCCGCATCGGGGCGAATACAAGATTCGCCCCTACAGATCTTTACCGATTTTGGTCGTCAAATCTCATTAGATGTTCAGATAATGATTTAGAATCTCGGATCTGTGTAGGGGCGCGATTCATCGCGCCCTGGGGCGATTCCACGGGCGCAATAAATTGCGCCCCTACAGCGCAATTCCAATTCTTTTTCTGAAAAACTATAGCAGGCTTTCACTGTCACCTGGTCTCTCACTATCCAGGAGAAGAAAGACCTCGTATACGCTTTTCGGGGAAGTACTTTTTATGATAGGAACTGAATCCGCAGTTGTCAACTTGTTTTTTCCCATAAGTCTATACCCTGTTAGCCGATAGCGCTCTTGACTTTTCGAGGTCGATTCGTGTGATTATGAATGGATTATTTGCATGTGTCATTCTCACGCAAGTGGGAATCTATGTTCGTGAAGTTCTTGAACAAGCTGGATTCCCGCTTTCGCGGGAATGACATCCCATGATACAGAATATGCTGGAATAGTCACTTGACAGGGACTGAGACGAGGCATACCTTCACTACACAGGGTTCAACTCGTCACTCGCCACTCGTCACTCGTCACTGATTTTCCATGCCCACTCATCGTGCCCGGCCAGCCGGCCTCTCCTCATTCCGTGACTTCGTCGCGCTCGCTGTGCGAACCGCCGATGCGGAGACTGGACTCGCACGCATCGCCGGCATCGGAGTCGTCCGTGTCGCGGACGGAGCGCCTGTCGAACGGATGAACGTCGACGACCTCGAAAAGGCCGCGGACCGGCTGTCCAGGTGGGCCGCCAGTTCTCCAATCGTCGTGCACGACGTCCAGATGATTGCGGATTTCCAATCCAAAATCCAAAATCCAAAATCCAAAATCGACCAGCCGACCACCGTCCTCCCCGCTCGCCCGCTCGCCCGGATCGTCCTCCCACGCCTGCAGGATCATGGGCTGCGGACGATAGCCGACTGTCTGGGCGTCGAGCGGAAGGAGAGCGACGACCTCGACCAGGAAGCCGCCTGCCTGGCTGACACGTTCCTCGCCCTGCTCGACCTCGTCTACTCGATGGAACTCGACACCATCCGCGGCCTCGTCCAGCTCGCGCGGGGAACGGAATCGAGCCTGCTCGACCTGTTCCTCGACGCGGAACGGCAGCTCATCAAGCATGCGTTCTCGAAGCCCGACCGGCCAGCGTACCGGGACGACCTGCTGGTGCCGTCGCGCAACGTTGAAGGGACGGGGACGATCGAGCATGAGGAATGGACGGACGATGAAGAGCCGGAACGGCTCGACCCGGATCGCGTCGCCGCGCTCTTCGGCCAGGACGGCCTGCTCGCCCGGACGATGGACCGGTACGAACACCGGCCGCAGCAGATCGCCATGGCCCGGGCGGTGACGCGCGCGTTCAATGAGGATGCGTTCCTGGTCGCCGAAGCAGGGACGGGCACCGGCAAATCCCTCTCGTACCTCGTCCCGGCCGTCCACTGGGCGCAGCAGAACGACCAGCGGGTGATCATCTCGACGAACACGAAGAACCTCCAGGAACAACTGTTCTTCAAGGATATCCCGTTCCTCCAGAAAGCCCTCCCGTTCCCGTTCCAGGCGGTCCTCCTCAAGGGCCGGTCGAATTACCTCTGTCTCGACCGGTGGCGGGCCGTGCTCGCCCAGCCGGATGAACGGCTGTCTCCGCACGAACGGGAAGAGGTGCTTCCCTTAGTCGTGTGGGCGCGGGAGACGATGACCGGGGACATCTCGGAGAACATCGGGTTTCAGGGGACGAACGGGACACTCTGGCATAAGATCAACGCGGAGGGCGGGGCGTGCCCGACCTGCGCCTTCCGTGAAGAATGTTTCGTCAACCGGGCGCGGGGCGCGGCGGCCACGGCTCATCTTGTCATCGTCAACCACGCGCTCCTGTTCTCCGACTTAGCGGCGGAGAACGCGGTCCTGTCCAGCTATGCCCACCTCATCATCGATGAAGCGCACCACTTCGAGAAGGTCGCGGTCCAGCACATGACGGTCGAAGTGGACGCCTGGCGTCTCCGGAATCTGCTCCGCGTCCTCTACGTCCGGGACGGGGTCGAATCGGGTCTCTTCGCCACCCTCAGGTGGCGGGCGGAACGGAGTCCGATGCAGCAGGTGTGGAAGGACGCGCTCTCCGCCGCCGTCCGCTTAGGCATCGACAGCGTTATCGAGGTGAACCGCGCGGCGGACGCATTCTACGATGCCACCGCCGACCGCGCGGAGGCGAGCTCGACGGACCATGCGAGCCTGTACACGGTCAAGCTCCGGTATCAGGCCGATTCGGACTTTGCCGGGTTCCTGAACGAGCGGGCCGCTCCGCTGATGGACAGTCTCATGCAGCTCCGCGACGGGCTGGCCCGGATCGGTCAGGCGCTCAGCGACATTCCCTCCTCATGGCTGGCGGATCGGGATGAGTTCGTCAACACCGTCGTGTCGAGCCTCGAGGCCTGCAAACAGGTCTGCGACGACCTGGCCTTGCTCCTGCGGGCGGATGACCCGGACACCGTCTACTGGGTCGAGGCCTCCCGCCGGGATAGTCTGTCCGCCTGCGTACTCATCGCTGCCCCCCTCAACGTCGCCGACCGGCTGTACGAGGGCATCTACAGCCATATACGGAGCGTGGTCTTCACGTCCGCCACCTTAGCGGTCGGGGAGCGGTTCGAGTACCTGGTCGAGCGGCTCGGCCTGAACCTGGTCGAGCCGGAGCGGCTGACGACGTTCCGGGCCGGCTCGCCGTTCGACTTCGAGGATCAGGCGCTCGTCTGCGTCCCGGCCGCGTTCCCGTCCCCGAAGACCGGAGCATTCCAGCAAGCGGTGAGCGACCTGCTCCTCTCGCTCGTCCTGGCGACGCGGCGGGGCACGCTCGTCCTGTTCACCTCGTACGGGATGCTCAACCGGACGTACATCGACGTCGAGCGCCCGCTCTCCGCCTCAGGCATCCCGGTCCTGGCGCAGGGTCTGTCCGGCCCGCGATCCCTCCTGCTCGACCGGTTCCGGAGTCGACCGGGGTCGGTGCTCTTAGGGACGGACAGCTTCTGGGAGGGGATCGACGTGCCGGGGGAGGCCTTAGAGATCGTCGTCCTCGCCAAGCTCCCGTTCGCGGTGCCGACCGAGCCGATGGTGCAGGCTCAGGTCGAACGGCTGGACAAGGCGGGACGGAACAGCTTTCTGGAGTACCTCGTCCCAGAGGCGGTCATCAAATTCCGTCAAGGGTTCGGCCGGCTGATCCGGACGGAGACCGACCGGGGCGCGGTCGTCATCCTCGACCACCGGGTGATCGGCACCCGGTACGGCGGGTTGTTCCTCGACGCTCTTCCGACGCGCCACCGGGTGTTCCGGAGTCCGGACGACCTGGTCGAGGGCGTGACGCGGTGGTTTAGCAATAACGTTCGAACGTTAGCACGTTAACACGTTGGAACGTTAAAAGAAGCAAGAGAGGACATCTGGGATGGTTTCCCTGGATCGTTACGGCATTCACCGCTCGGTCGAGCCGCGGAACGTCCTGCCACAGTCCGCCTGGCGGCTGGATAATGGGACGGACATCCGGCCGGATGAGATTCTCGTCGACGTCGAGACGCTCGACATCGATGCGTCGACGTTCAGGAAATTCCTGGCAGAGAGTAACGGCGACCCGGCGGCCGTGGGAGAGGCCATCTTAGCGGTCGTCAGGATGCGCGGGAAGCTGCACCATCCGGTCACCGATGCGGGCGGGATCTTGTTGGGACGGGTCGCCCGGATCGGTCAGGCGGTCGAAGGCCAGATTCCGCTCCAGGAGGGGGACCGGATCGTGACCTTAGCCTCGTTAGCCTGGACGCCGTTGGCCCTGACTCGTATCCGGGAGATCCGGTCGGATGTCGGCCAGATCGACGTCGACGGCCAGGCGGTGCTGTTCCCCGGCAGCCTGTACACCACCCTGCCGTCCGACCTCCCTGAGCG
>JACQVL010000063.1 GCA_016209865.1 Candidatus Latescibacterota bacterium
AAATCTTCATCGACACCAACCGGGGACGCCGTCTCTCCGCCAATATCTTCGGCTCATTCGGCAAGTTTTACAGCGGGCGACTGGCGTCTGTCTTCGGGGAAGCGCTGTATAAGCCGGTCGACCGGCTCTCCCTCTCGCTCGGCCTGACACAGACCCGGCTCAAGCGGCCGGATCGCGCCGGTCTGACGAACGACGAGTATGACTACAACCACTCTCTCATCCCCCGGGTTCGCTTCAACTACTCCTTCACGACGAACCTGCTCGTCAACGCGCTCGTCCAGTTCAACGCCGACAAACGACGGCCGCAGGACAATTTTCATCTGAATACAGTGACGAGCAATTTCCTGATCTCCTACCGGTCGCCGTACGGCCACTCCTTCTTTCTCGCGTTTAACCAGTTCAGCGATGATGCGGTCTCCACGATGAACTTAGGGCCGTATGACCGGGCCCCGCTCCGGCTCCGGGGCCAGACGATCGTGGCGAAGGTGGCGTATCTGTTGAACCTGTAGAAAGGCCCTCGATGTCCGAGAAGCCGGGAATCCGGCTCGGAGCCGCCGCCGCGCTGGCGCTGCTCTTCGGCATGAACCTGCTCGATTATATCGACCGGAACATCCTCGCCGCCGTCCTACCCCGCATCCAGACGGAGATGCACCTGTCCGACACCCAGGCCGGATGGCTGGCCCCGGCCTTCCTCGTCGCCTACACCGTGTTCGCGCCCATCATGGGCTGGGCGGGCGACCGGTACACCCGAACGCGCCTGCTCGTCCTGGGGGTGGGCCTGTGGAGCCTGGCCACCGTTGGCTCCGGGTTCGCCGACACGTACGGCCATCTGGTGCTCGCACGGAGTCTGTTGGGGATCGGCGAAGCGACGTACGGGACGCTCGCCCCGACGATCCTGGCCGACCTGTACCCCCGGTCGAGCCGGGGGAAAGTGCTCTCGTTTTTCTACCTGGCCATCCCGGTCGGCAGTGCGTTAGGTTACGTGTTCGGCGGCCTGATCGAGCCGGTCTACGGATGGCGGGCCGCCTTCTGGCTGGTCGGCGGGCCGGGACTGCTCGCCGCCCTCTCCGGCCTGCTCCTCGACGAGCCGGCCCGTGGCGCGATGGATCACGAGGACGGGGCCGTGTCCCACTCGCTCGCGCACGTGTCTGTGCGGGACTACCGGCACCTCATCCACAACCGGTCGTACGTCCATAATACGCTGGGGATGGCGCTGATGACGTTCGCTCTGGGTGGACTCGCGTTCTGGATGCCCACCTACTTTCATCGGGTGAAGGGACTGACCCTCCAGGAGGCGAACGTCTGGATCGGCCCGTTGACGGTGGCGGCCGGGTTTCTGGGCACGATCACGGGCGGCTGGCTGGCCGACCGGCTGCTCAGGCGCACGGCCGGGGCGTATTTCCTCGTCTCCGGAAGCGGGATGTTCTTCGCCGCGCCGTTCGCCCTCATCGCTCTGCTGGCTGAGTCCCCCGCCGTCTACCTGCCCGCGACCTTCATCGCAGAATGTTGTCTGTTCCTCAACACCGGCCCGTGCAACGCCATCCTGGTCAACGTCGTCAACCCGGCGATGCGTTCCAGCGCCTTCGCCATCAATATTTTTCTGATCCACGTCCTGGGCGATATCTGGTCGCCCAACGCCATCGGCGCTGTCTCCGACGCGACGGGCAACCTGACCGCCGGCATGCTCATCACCGTCCTGGCGATGGTGGGGAGCAGCCTGCTCTTGCTGACCGGCATCCGCCACTTAGAGCGCGATCAGCAGGCCACGCTCGCCCGGCCATAGCTCATCAGACCTGTTATGATGCGCGTTCGATCTTCCTTCATCCTTCGTCCTTTGTCCTTCGTCTTTTGTCTTTTCATGTGTTCGAGCTGCGCCCGTGAGGCGCGCCCGAACGACGGGCGCGTCCGGCTCTCCTGCTGGGTGATGTGGACCGGGATCGAGTACGACGCGATGCGCCGGGTGGTGGACGCGTTCAACGCATCCCAGAACCGGATCGTCGTCGACCTCCTCAGCGTGAGCGACATCAAGCGCAAAACGCTCATCGCCATCGCCGGGGGCGACCCGCCGGACGTGGCGGGACTGGAGACGATCGACATCCCGGCGTACGCCTCAAAACGGGCGCTCACCCCGCTGGACGATCATCTCAGGGCCGCCGGTCTCACCCGCGACCGGTACATCGGCCTGATGTGGGACTCCTGCGTCTACCACGACCGCATCTGGGCGCTCCCGACGGTTCCGAATACCTTAGCGCTCTACTGGAACAAGACGATGTTCGCGGAGGCGGGCCTCGACCCCGACCGACCGCCCCGGACGCTCGCCGAGCTGGATGAGTATGCCGAACAGCTCACCAGACGGGATGAGCAGGGACGGCTCGTGCGGATGGGATTCCTCCCCAACCGCGCTCCCGGTCCAGGCCTCTGGGTCTACTTCTTCGGCGGCCGTCTGTGGGACGGCGTCTCGCGGGTGACGACGACCGAGCCAGCGAACCTCCGGGCGTACCGGTGGTACCAGAGCTATGCGCGGCGGTACGGCCAGGAGGCGCTTCAGAGCTTTCAGAGCGGGTTTGGCAACTACCAGTCGCCCCAGAATTATTTCCTGGCAGGCAGAGTGGGGATGGTGCTCGACGGCGCCTGGCTGGTGAACATGATGCGGGCGTACGCCGCCTCGCAGTTCCGCTGGGGCGTGGCGCCGTTTCCGGCCGCGGCGGACAGCCTGCAGGCGGTCACGAACGCGAACGCAGACGTGCTGGTCATCCCCGCCGGCGTCCGCCATCCGGCCGAATCGTTCGAGTTCGTCGCGTTCGTCAGCTCCCAGCCGATGCTGGAGCGATTGTGTACCGGCATGACCGGGCCGACCCCACTCAAGACCGTCAGTCCGGCGTTCCTCGCTCGCCATCCGCATCCGAACATTCGACTGTTCATCGACCTGACGAACAGTCCGCGCGCGTTCATCGCTCCCCAGATGCCCAACTGGAAGGAATACCAGGCCGAGCTGACCGACGCGGTCGAGCAGGTCTGGCTGTTGCAGGCGACGCCAGAGGCGGCGTTCGCCGGGGTGCAGGCGCGGGTTCAGCGGTCGCTCGACCGCGAACTGCGGCACGAGGCGCGGCTGGCGGCGGGCGAAAGGCCGTAGGCGGCCGTTCCCACCATAATTTCTGAAAGGATGCCCATCCGTGAACGGATGGGCTGGTCACGCCAAGCCGGGTGAACCCGGCTTACAGCCTTGCTGCTATAGACGTTCAGAAAAAGAATTGGATTGCCGAGTCTTGAACCTCACCCCTACGCCCCCAGCCCCCTTCCCCTCTCCGCTTGCGGAGAGGGGAAGG
>JACQVL010000064.1 GCA_016209865.1 Candidatus Latescibacterota bacterium
TACAACGACTCCGCCTGCACGACGCCGGAATCGACGATCATCGCCCTGCGCGCGCTCGATGCTCCGATCATCCTCATCGCGGGCGGGTACGACAAGCACGTCGGGTTCGATGAAATGGCGAACGAGATCGTCCAGCGAGCGAAAGCCGTCGTCCTCATCGGCAAGACTGCAGACCGGATCGAAGCGGCGGTCACTCAATACCAGACCGGAGCCGCCCCGGCGATCGTCCACTGTGGGTCGCTGAAGGACGCGGTCGATCAGAGCCGCGCTCTCGCCCAACCCGGCGACGTCGTCGTCCTCTCCCCCGCCTGCGCGAGTTACGACATGTTCGTCAATTTCGAGGACCGGGGGGAACAGTTTAAGGAATTGGTGAGGCGGCTGACGGGGTTCGGGGTTCGGGATTAGGGGTTCGGGAACACCGATGGGTTCTCGCTTTCGCGGGAATGATGTCAGGGAGACATGTTCTGTTTATTTTCCTGCCCTTCCCGAATCCCGTACCCCGAACCCCGTATCCCGAGTTTTACTTGTCACTCGTCACTGCTCTTTATTGACCACTGATTCCCATGCTCTCCGATGATCTTCGCAAACGCTTAGCCGCGATGAGACGCGGCTCCGCGAGTGATTCAGGGCCGACCGATCCCTCACCGCTGAGAACGCGACTCGCCCAGGCGGCGCAGGCGCTTGAACAACGCCGTGGGAGCCTTCTGCCACAGATGTCGATCGAAGAAGCAATCCCGGGCCAGGACGTCCAGACGGCGTCCGGCCGGTTCTATCTCGTCGAGCCGGACCCCCGGACGCTCCACGTGAATATCGAAAGCATTGCCCGCGAGCATGATCAACTTCGCCAGTCAACTCAGCCGGCCTCCGCCCCGTTCACGACGCTCGGCACAGACCCGTCGCGCTGGCTGTACCTCGACATCGAGACGACCGGACTGTCGGGCGTCCCCCTCTTCCTGATCGGATTGATGCACCTCGACGGCGATCGCATCCGGGTTGTCCAGCTCCTGGCGCGGGATTACTCCGAGGAAAGCCCGCTGCTCGCCCATCTGGCGGAGGTGTTCCCGCGGTTCGACTGCCTGGTCACGTTTAACGGGCAGACGTTCGACCTCCCATACATCCGCGACCGCTTCTTCGCCAACGCGCTCCGGTGCCGGTTTCCGGGACGGCACCTCGACCTGCTCCCGTTCGCGCGCCGCCGCTGGCGGGCAAAATTGCCCGACTGCAAGCTCCAGACGCTCGAACGCTGGGTCTGCGGCCGGCGCCGTGACGGCGACATCCCCAGCAGCGACATCCCGGAAACGTACCATCTATTCGTCCGGACGGGTAACGCCGCCCTGATCCGGCCGATTCTCGACCACAACGCGCTCGACTTAGTGACGATGGGGGAATTGCTCCTCCGGCTCGTCGAGCCTCAGTAGGAGGGTTGTTCGCATGACCATCACGACAGTGGGTGTCGTCGGATGCGGGCTGATGGGGTCCGGGATCGCTCAGGTGGCCGCCCAATCAGGCTACACGACGATCGTGCGGGAAGCGTCCGATGACCTGCTCCAGCAAGGCCTCGACCGCATTCGACGGTTCCTGGCGGGCGGCGTCCAGCGGGGAAAGCTCACGGAAGACGAGAAACACCGGACGTTGAATCGGATCATCGGGATCACCCAATTCGAAGAGTTCCATGCGTGTGACATCGTCATCGAGGCGGTCACCGAGAATCCTGCTGTCAAGAAAGACGTGTTCACCAGCCTCGACCGCGCCCTGCCGCCGCACGCCCTCATCGCTACCAACACGTCGTCCATCTCCATCACAGAGCTTGCCGCGACAACACAGCGGCCTGGCAAGGTCATCGGGCTTCATTTCTTCAATCCGGTGCCGATCATGCCCCTGATCGAGATGGTGATCGGACTGACGACAAGCGAGGAGACGATCGGCATTGCCCGACAGTTCGGTGAATCGCTGGGCAAGAAAATCATCGTCGCCAAAGATACCCCCGGGTTCATCGTCAACTACCTCCTCATCCCCTACCTGCTCGACGCCGTCCGCTTAGTCGAATCGGGGACGGCGACGAAGGAAGACATCGACGCTGGTATGACGCTCGGCTGCAGCCATCCGATTGGACCGCTCGCCCTCCTCGACTTGATCGGACTGGACACGACGCTCTACATCGCGGACGTGCTGTACGAGGGGTTCAGAGCGGAGAAATACGCCATTCCGCCCCTGCTCCGGAAGATGGTTGCCGCAGGCTATCTGGGTCGGAAGAGCGGGCGGGGGTTTTATGAGTATACGTGAAAGTGGTCAGGAAAGGAAAAACACATGGACAAGCAGAAATTTTCCCGCCGCGACTTCGTCCGGCAGGGGTTCAAGAGCTTGACATCCCTCGCAAGTGATCTGGGCTTCGGAGCGAGTGGCCAGACCGGCGCGTCAGCACAATCCGCCGTCCTCTCCGCGATGGCGGACTATCCGGGGGATGGGGCAACGCTCTCCGCGTTCATCGCGCGGCCGGAGAAGCCAGGAACGTACCCGGCGATCATCGTCATCCACGAAATCTTCGGCCTGGTCGATCACATCAAAGACGTGGCGACCCGGTTCGCCCGCGAAGGGTACGTCGCCATCGCACCCCACCTGTTCTCCCGTGAGGAGCCGATTCCCAATCGAACCGACCTCCAGGCGATGCGGCAGCTCATCCAGACGATCCCGGATGGCCGGATTCTCAGTGATCTGAACGCGACGATCCAGCATCTCTCCGTCCTGCATTTCGTGAACGCCGACCGGATCGGCGCGATCGGGTTCTGCATGGGCGGGTTGTACGCCTTCCTGTTAGCCGCGCAGACGACACGATTACGGGCGATAGCCGATTTCTACGGCCGGGTCGTCTACCCGGAGCGGACCCCGCTCAAGCCGGAAGCCCCTCTCGATGCCGTCGAGCGCGTCAACTGTCCCGTCCTGGGCATCTTCGGGGACGCCGACCCGGTCATCCCCGTCGCGGACGTGGATCGGCTGCGGGAGGGGTTACAACGCCACCAGAAGCCGTTTGAGATCAAAGTCTACCCGAACGCCCCCCATGCGTTCTTCAACGACACCCGCGAGTCCTACCGCCCCGACATGGCCAAAGACGCCTGGGAGCGGACGCTGTCGTTCTTCTGGAAATACCTGAGAGGATAAGTACATGCCTTCCCGTACCCCGTACCCCGTA
>JACQVL010000065.1 GCA_016209865.1 Candidatus Latescibacterota bacterium
CCGGAGTCCCGCTCTTCGGGACGACGAACCCGAACGGGTAGTGGTAGCGTTCCACCTGGAGCATGATGTCCGACATCAGCCAGAGGGTGACGACCCCCTCCCGGCGGGCGAGTTTCTGGAACATCAGGGTGGGGTCGGCGGCGTACTCCTTCGTGTTCGCGTCGAGACTCCGCAGCCACGCATACCCCTGGTCCGGCTTCCCCGTCTCTTTGTAGAACCGCCAGATCATCGCCGAGAAGATCGTCCGCATCGTCCCGGAGGCGAGCGGGTAGCGGATGACGATCTTTCCCCGCCATCTGGGGTCGAGGAGGTCGTCCCAGTCCTGCGGGGCCTGTTCGTTCGTGAGCACCTGGGTGTTGTACGCGATGATCGGAAGCAACTGGGCCGTCCCGTACCAGCGGTCCTGCGGGTCTTTGAACTCCGGCCGGGTCTGCGCCGCCCACGACGGCGTATACGGGGCTAACAGCCCGTCGTTCGCCGCTTCGATGAAGTTCGTCGACGGCGCTCCCCACCAGACATCCCCCTGCGGGTTGGCGCGTTCAGACCGTACCCGGTCTAACGCATCCTGCGCCCCCATGTCCAGCCATTGCACGTCGATGTCGGGATGGGCCTTCTCGAACAGTTCCTCGGATTCCGGGAGGATCGGCTTGCCGTGGGGAGAATAGATAGTGACGACTGTCTTCCCCCGTTCCGTCTTCCCGCATCCCATGAGGGCGATGAATGCGAGGATGACCGCACAGACTGTCCGACGTATCGGTCTGTTGCGTTTGCTCATCATGCTGACCCCTGACTCCTGACCCCTGACCCCTCGTCTTTGATGTACGCCCGCCTGCCGTCCACCCGGACGCGCCCTTCGGCGAACAGTTGAATGATCTCCGGGTAGAGCTGATGCTCGACCTCCAGCACACGCCCGGCGAGCGATTCCGGGGTATCGTCGTCGAGGACGGGCACCGGTCGCTGCGCGACGATCGGGCCGTGATCGTACTCTTCATCGGACAGGTGCACCGTTACCCCCGACACCTTCACTCCGGCGGCGATGACCGCTTCATGGACGTGGATTCCGTACATCCCCTTCCCCCCGAAACTGGGGAGCAGGGCGGGATGGATGTTGAGGACGCGATGCCGGTACGCCTGGACGACCCGGGGATGGAGTTTTTTCAGGTACCCGGCCAGGATGATCAGGTCGATCTGATAGTCGGACAGCACCGCTAAGAGGTGGTCGGCGAACGCGTCGGCGGTCGGGAACTGGTCGCGCGCCAGGTGCAGGGCGGGAATGTCGTGACGGCGCGCCCGGTCGAGCGCGCCCGCGTCGGGCTTATTGCTGATGACGACTCGAACACGCGCCCGCAGCCGGCCAGACGCGATCGCGTCTAAGACGGCCTGCAGGTTCGTCCCACCCCCGGATGCAAGGACAGCAAGGTTGAGCGGCGTGATCACCACGGTCTCTCGGGTTCTACAGCGTCTGAAAGAGACTCGCACACGAAGCACTCTGCATAATATTGCAAATCGTTCCGGGTGTCAATGAAAAACCAGGCGGCGGTCGACTGGAATTGCACTTGTCAGGGACGGGCCGCCGGGGCATATTAAATCGGTGGTCGGTGATCGGTGGTCGGTGGTCAGTAAAGACAGTGACAAGTGACGAGTGACAAGAAACACCTGGTGTCATTCTCGTAAAACTTGTCCTCGCGAAAGCGGGGAGCGGGAATCCATGACGCTTATGCACAAAGTCTCGTCTTGCTTCCTCCTTACTCTCTCCATCACCCTGTGGCTGGTGTTCTCCTCGATTTCGCCCCTTGCCGCGCAGGATGGCGTGCCCGGAGGGACGGTGGTCGATCTGCTCGCCCGGCGGCCGGCGCTCCGTCCCCGGATCGGCCTGGCGCTGAGCGGTGGGGGCGCGCGCGGGCTGGCCCATATCGGGGTGCTGAAAGCCCTCGTCGATGCGGGCATCCCGATCGATGACATCGCCGGAAGCAGCATGGGCGCGGTCATCGGAGGACTGTACGCCGCCGGATACACCCCGGATGACCTGCAACACCTCGCCCTCACGACCGCCTGGGACGACCTCATGCGGGACCGGCCGTCCCGGACGAGCCTGTTCGTGACGCAAAAGATGACGCAACCGAACCACACCGTCCAGATGCGCTTCCACGGGCTGCGTCCTTACGTGCCGGGCGGGCTATCTGCCGGCCAGAAGCTCCGCAACTTGTTCGCCAGTCTGACCGCCTCCGCGACGTACCTGGCCGGTGGGGATTTCAACCAGCTCCCCGTCCCTTTCCAGGCGGTCGCCATGGACCTGACGACGGGGGACGAGGTGGTGATCGATCACGGCGACCTGGCCGAGGCCCTCCGGGCGAGCATCGCGGTGCCCTTTCTCCTCACCCCGATCGACTATCAGGGACGGCTACTCGTCGATGGCGGGGTCGTCGACCCGATTCCCGTCGATGTCGTCCGGTCGATGGGCGCGGACCTCGTCATCGCCGTGGATATCCAGAACAGCCTCAGGACCAGAGACCGGCTGATCACCCCCTGGGATGTCATCGACCAGGTGATCTCCGTGAAGGTCGTCCAGGAAGCGCGGGCTCAGAAGGCGCGGGCGGATGTCGTCATCAGTCCGGAGGTGGGGAACCATGCCTCCTCGGATTTCACCCGCATCGGCGACTTGATCCGGGCGGGCATGGAGGGGACGATGCCGTGTGTGCCCCGCATCCGGGAGTTGCTCGCCCAGCAGAGAGCCCAGCGGCCGGCCGTGGCCGCGGGCGCAGACGTGATGGAGGAGGATTCGCCCCGCCACAGCCGGTCCCAGACGGCCGAGAGGCTGGTGCTCACGGAGATCGACCTGTCCGGCCTCGTCGTGGCGAATCGGGACACTCTCCTCGCCCGGATGCGTTCGAAACCGGGCCTGACGATCGATCTCCGTCAGCTCGACCAGGACGGCCGGGCGATCCTGCGGTGGTACCATGATCAGGGCTACACCTTAGCG
>JACQVL010000019.1 GCA_016209865.1 Candidatus Latescibacterota bacterium
CGACCCGGTGAGTCGCCCAGGGCGCGGCACCGCCTCGTCTCTACAGTCTTGCCCATGATTCCCGCCAAAATCCCGGATGAGCCTTTTTCCTCCTCAGCGTTTCCTCTAAGAATCCCCTTGCCCTTTCTTCTTCGTTGCGGTATCATACCCATCACCGAGATTTATTCCGCAATCCGCAATCGAGCATGGAGCCCTCATGCCGACGCCCGTCATCCTCATCATCCTGGATGGGTGGGGACTGAACCCGCGCCGTGAGGCGAATGCCGTCGCCTTAGCCCGGACACCCAACTTCGACCGGCTCTGGGCGGCGTACCCCCATACCCAGCTCTGTACGTCGGGCGAGGATGTCGGCCTTCCGGCGGGCATCATGGGCAACTCAGAAGTCGGCCACATGAACCTCGGCGCGGGACGGGTCGTCCTCCAGGAAGTCACCCGGATCAACGCGGCGATCGACGATGGGCGGTTCTTCACGAACGATGTCTTCGTCTCCGTCGTCGAGCGGACGAAGGCGTCCGGGGGCACGCTCCATCTGATCGGACTCGTGTCCGACGGCCTCGTTCACAGCGCGGAGCGCCATTACCTCGCCTTGCTTGAGCTGGCGAAGCGGCGCGGGTTCTCCGGCGACCGGGTGTGCGTCCACGCCATCTTAGACGGGCGGGATACCCCGCCGAAAAGCGCCCTCACCTTCCTGTCCCCCCTCCTCAAGACGATGGCCGGCCTGGGCATTGGCCGCATCGCCACCGTCTCCGGCCGGTATTACGCGATGGACCGGGACCGGCGATGGGAGCGGGTCCAGAAGGCGTACGACGCTTATACGTGTGGGGACGGGCTGTGCGCCGCCGCCGCGGAACAGGCCGTCCACGCGGCATACGAACGCGGGGAGACGGACGAGTTCGTCCAGCCCACGGTCATCGTTGACGATGACCGTCCCGTCGGACCGATGCGGGATGGGGACGGGGTCATCTTCTTCAATTACCGGGCCGACCGGGGACGGGAGATGCTGCGCGCGTTGACGGATGCCGGGTTCGATGGGTTCACGCGGCGGTCGTTCCCGAAGGTTTCCACCGGCACGATGACCCAGTACGACGCCACCCTCCCGGTGCCGTTCGCGTTCCACCCCCCTGAACCGCTCCGGCACATCTTAGGGGAGACGATCAGTCAGCGCGGCAAGCGGCAGCTTCGGACGGCGGAGACGGAGAAGTACGCGCACGTCACGTATTTTTTCAACGGCGGGAATGAGACGCCGTTCCCTGGCGAGGATCGCATCCTCATCCCGTCCCCCAAATGGGTGGCCACCTACGATCAGATTCCGGAGATGAGCGCGCCGGCCGTGGCCTGGAACGTCGTTCATGCGATCCAGTCAGGCGGCTACGATTTCATCCTCATCAACTTCGCCAACCCGGACATGGTCGGCCATACCGGGGTGCTTCAGGCGGCGATCACGGCGGTCGAGGCGGTCGATTGGGGGCTGGGTGGGATCATCGCGGCCGCGACGGAAGCGGGCGCGCGGGCGCTCGTGACGGCGGACCACGGGAACGCGGAGGTGATGGTGGACGAGCGGACGGGGGAGCCGCACACCGCTCACACGACCAACCCGGTGCCGTTCATCATCGTCGATGACCGGCTGAAGGGGGCGCGGTTGCGTGACGGCGGCCGGTTAGCCGATGTCGCGCCGACCGTGCTGGGACTGATGGAGCTTCCGAAGCCGGAGGAGATGACGGGGAAGGATTTGAGAGATTTTGGATTGTAGATTTTGGATTTTGGATTGAAGACCAGAGGCTTCTTAGAATATGGTGGGACATCAGTTGAGTCTATGGAACCATCTCTAATCCAAAATCTACAATCCAAAATCCAGAGGTTCACACATGACTCAGGATCTCATCATCGGAGTCGATCTCGGCGGGACGAACGTCCGGAGCGCGGCGGTGGATGCGCACGGCCGGGTCTCCCACAACGCGAAACTGTCCGTCTGGGGCAGTCCGTCACGCGATGAGGTGATTGACCGGATCGCGCGGGTCATTCAGCAGACGATGACCGGATGCGGACCGGAGCGGGTCCGCGGGATCGGGATCGGCACGCCCGGCCTAGTGATCGCCGATACCGGGACGGTCGTCTTCGCGCCCAACCTGCCCGACTGGGTCGATCTGCCCCTCGGCCCGGTGCTCGCTGAGCGGTTTCACTTGCCGGTGGCCGTCGAGAACGACGCGAACGCCGCGGCCATCGGGGAGCAGTGGACCGGCGCGGGGGTAGGCGTCCAGAGCCTGATCTGCCTGACGCTCGGGACGGGGGTCGGGGGGGCAATCATCCTCGACGGGCGCATCTGGCGCGGGGCGAACGGCGCGGCGGCGGAGATCGGTCACATGACGGTGGACGAGCACGGCGTACCGTGTCCATGCGGCAATCACGGCTGCCTCGAACAGTACGCCTCCGCTCCGGCGGTCGCCCGGCAGGCCCGCGAGGCGCTGCAGGCGGGCCGGACGAGCCGGCTGACTGAGCTCTGCGACGGGAATCTCGACACTATCACCTCCGCCCTCGTCGCGCAGGCGGCGATGGAGGGGGATGAGGTCGCCCGGCAGGTGATGCACCGGGCGGGCACGCTCTTGGGGATGGCGATGGCCAGCCTGACGAACATCCTCAACCCGGAGATGTTCATCATCGGGGGCGGGATGATCAACGCGGGCGAGTTGCTGTTCGAGCCGATCTGGTCGGAGGTCCGGAGCCGGAGCTACACGTGGTCGGCGAGCATCCTGCGGATCGTGCCCGCCACGCTGGGGGATGACGCCGGGGTGATCGGCGCGGCCAGGAATTTTATGGTGGAGCAGGGAGGATGACCGCGATATGCGCATCACGTTTCTCTCCCCTGAAGTCGTCCCGTTCGCCAAGACGGGCGGGTTAGCCGATGTCGCCGGCGCGCTGCCAAAGGCGTTAGCCGGGCTGGGACTCCACGTCGATGTGATCATGCCGAAATACGGGACGATCGACACGGCGAAATTCGGCCTGACGAGGGTTGCATCCCCGGCGTCGTTTTCTGTGCCTGTCGGCAGTCGGACTGAAACAGCATCTGTCTGGACGGCCGTTCTGCCCGGCGCATCCGTGCGTGTCTACTTCATCGAGCACGCCGGGTACTTCGACCGGGCCGGGCTGTACGTCGACCCGGCGACGGGCAAGGACTATCCCGACAACGCCGCCCGGTTCATCTTCTTCGCGCGAGCCGCGCTCGGCCTGATCCCCGCCCTCGACCTGCGCCCGGATGTCATCCATTGCAACGATTACCAGACCGGCCTCGTCCCCGCCTACCTGAAACTCCGCGACCAGGATGATCCGGCTTTGGCTCACGTGGCGACGCTGTACAGCATTCATAATCTGTCGTACCAGGGACTGTACCCCCCGGAAACGATGCCGCGCATCGGACTCGGTGATGGTCTATTCTACCCGATGAGTCCGTTCGAATTCTGGGGCCGTGTTAATTTTATGAAGGCCGGACTGGTCTACGCTGACGTGCTCAACACGGTGAGCGAGCGGTACGCGCAGGAGATTCAGAGCACGGAGGAGTTTGGCTGCGGACTCGAAGGAGTGCTCCGGGAGCGGAGCGCCGACCTGTACGGTATCGTCAACGGGATCGATTACGACGAATGGAACCCGGCGCACGATCCGTTGATTCCATCTCACTATGATCTCACCGACCTGTCCGGGAAAGCGAAGAACAAGGAGGCTGTCTTAAAGGAATTCGGCCTCCCCGTTTCCTGGGGGGCTGTCCCCCTGATCGGGATGGTCTCCCGGCTGGCTCCGCAGAAGGGGTTCGACATCCTGGCGGCGGGCATCGACGAGTTAATGCGGCTGGACCTGCAGCTCGTCATCTTGGGCACCGGGATGAAGGAGTACCACGACC
>JACQVL010000067.1 GCA_016209865.1 Candidatus Latescibacterota bacterium
CGCCGGATGCGCTCGACCGGCTGATGGCGCAGGACTGGCCGGGGAACGTCCGCGAACTGAAGCATGCGGTGCAGAAGCTCGCGGTGCTGGTCGGCGGGGAGGTGATCACTGCACTGGATGTCGAAGCGGTCGTGGCCGGCTCGAACCAGCATCCACCGGCTCAACGAGTCGAACCCGCCACCTGGCGGGAGGCCCGGCGGCAGGTCGAACGTGATCTCATCGTCGCGCGGCTGGCCGCGCACGGATGGCGGGTGGACGACACGGCGCGCGCGCTGGGACTCGACCGGACGTACTTGTACAAGAAGATGAAGAGGTTGGGGATAGAATCGGGAAGGCGGGATTCCCGCTTGCGCGGGAATGACACCATACAACAGGTCGCTTCAAGAACTGTTCCTATACAAGGAGGAAATGCAACCCCTAACAGAACTCAACGCTCTAACAAAACGTCTCCTCGCCGCGCGACGCATCACAAAACCAGGAAGAGGGTAAGACGACCTTCCCCGAATATCCTGGTCAGTGACGATCTGTGGGCGCTCATCCGTCCTCTCGTGCAGCCCGACCCGCTCTCGCGTACAGACGGACGGCCGCGACTCGACGACCGGGCGGCGCTGACGGGCATCCTGTTCGTCCTGAAGGCGGGGATCGCCTGGGAGTCGCTCCCTTCGACGATAGGCTGCGGAAGCGGGATGACGTGCTGGCGGCGGTTGCGGGAATGGCAGCGGGCGGGCGTGTGGGGACGAATCCAGCGAATCTTGCTCGACCGGCTGGACGGCGCAGCGCAGATCAACTGGTCACGGGTGTCGCAGGACGGCGGGACCGCTACGCCTTCGTCCTGATCGCGTACCGGCCATTGACAAAATCGGATGGCCGTGTCATATTATGGTCAGCATCTCATGGCCCAACCCCCTACTTCCCAACACGGAGGATATCATCATGGCTCATACAGTCCATACCACCTCGACCGAGGCGATCCGGGTCGCGTCGGTCGAGGAGTTGAAACAGCAAGGCTGCATCGTCGTGACCGAAGGCCCGGGGCCGATCGCGGTGTTCTACCACGACGGCAACGTCCACGCGGTGGACAACCGGTGCCCGCACATGGGCTTCCCCCTCCATCGCGGGACGGTGCAGGACGGCATCCTGACCTGCCACTGGCACCACGCCCAGTTCGACCTGGTCAGCGGGTGTACGTTCAACCTGTTCGCCGACGACGTGCCCACGTACCCGGTCGAGGTGCGGGACGGCGGCGTCTACCTGACCCCACTCCGGGATCGCTCCGGCGAGGTGGCGTACTGGAAACAGCGGCTGCAGGAGGGGCTGGAACAGTCGATCACTCTCGTCATTGCCAAAGCGATCATCGCGCTGTTGAAAGCGGGCATCCCTTACCAGGAGATCGTGGACATCGGCGCGAAGTACGGCGTCCGGTACCGGGCCGCCGGCTGGGGGTCCGGGCTGACGATCCTGACCGCCATGGCGAACCTCCTCCCCTACCTGCACGGCGAGGAGCGCATCCTGCCCCTCTACCAGGGTCTCCTGCACGTCGCGTTCGATTGCGACGGCCAGCCGCCCCGGTTCGACCTGCAGCCTCTTTCGACGACGCAGATTCCGATGGCGACGCTCAAGCGATGGTTCCGCCACTTCGTCGAGGTCCGGGATCAGGAAGGGGCGACCCGCTGCCTGCTGACCGCTGTCAACGGGGGCGCATCCCCCGCGCAACTGATCGACCTGATGCTCGCCGCGGCCACCGACCATTTCTTCTTAGACGGCGGGCATGCGCTCGATTTCATCAACAAAGCCTCTGAAATGCTTGACCACATCGGCTGGGAACACGCGACGACGGTGCTGCCGAGTCTGATCCGGCAGGTCTGCACCGCCCGGCGGAGCGAGGAACTGAACAGTTGGCGACATCCGATCGACCTGGTGCCGCTGCTCCGCAAGACGTTCGAGGAGCTCCCCTCCCTGCTGGCGGCGAGCAACGGTGCCCCCTGGCCAGGGCCAGCGGCCTTAGCCGAAGTGATAGTAGGGGACGACCCGCACGCGACGGTCGACGCGCTGAAACAGAGCCTCCGGAACGGGGCGACGCCCCTGCAGCTCAGCCAGGCGCTCGCGTACGCGGCGGCGCTCCGCATCGCCCGGTTCCACACGCAGAACGAGTTCGGCGACTGGATCACCGTCCTCCACACGTTCACCTACTGCAACGCCCTCCATCAGGCGCTGAAGCGGACAGGGTCGCCCGACCTCGTCCGGGGCATCTTCCACGGGGCGATGCGGGTCTACCTCGACCGGTTCCTGAACATCCCGCCCGCCCGCCTGCCGGGCGAACGGGGGGAGGTCGACGGCCCCAGCGGGGCTGATGACCTGCTCGACGGCTTCCTGGAGGCGCTGGATACGCAGCAACAGGTGGACGAGGCATCGGGTATCGTCCACCGGTACGTGAGCCTGGGCCATCCGGTCGATCGGCTCTTCCGGACGTTCGCCCAGGCGTTGCTGCGGGAAGACGCGGAGTTCCACTCCTTCCAGATGCTCGAAGCGGGTCTCCGGCAGTATGAGGAGTTGAAGGGGACGGCGGAGAGCGAGCATGTGCTCATCGCCGCCGCACGCTACTTAGCCGCCCACGCCCCGACACAGCGGACGCTCAACCAGACGGCACGGATCGCCATGCGGTTGAATCGCGGGGAAGCGTTGTACGAGGAGGAGTAAAAGGCAGGGGTCAGGGGTCAGGATTCAGGGGTCAGGAAAGGAATGGGGCACAGGTCACATGTCGCAGGTCACAGGTCAGATTGAAGACCTTCGACCTTGTCCTCACATTTCGCTCAAAAATAGAGTGACTTTTGAAAATTGCGATGGTAAGTTCTTGGCATGAGCGAGAATCTTACCATTACGACGGAACGGGTGGATGGATATTCCCCTGTTGCTGGCGCAACTGGATCAGATGGGTATCGCGCCACTGTTGGATCAGCATTTCCCTACCCACGGTCATTGGCAAGGGCTGAGCTTGGGCCATACGTCGTGTGTGTGGTTGACGTGTATTCTGTCGGAGGCCAACCATCGGCTGAGTCATGTCGAACCCTGGGCTCAAGAGCGGCTTGGGGTGTTGGAAGGCTGTGTGGGGCAGCCGGTGCGGGCCCTGGACGTCAGTGATGATCGGCTGGCGTCGCTGTTGGATCAGTTCAGTGCTGACGAAGCCTGGGAGGACTTCGAGTGTGATCTGAACCGGCGGCTGCTGCGGGTCTATGATCTGGCGGCCCAGATGGTGCGTACCGACAGCACGACGGCCAAGAGCTATACCCAGAGTGTCGAGGGCTTGTTTGCCTTTGGCCATAGCAAGGATCATCGGCCGGACTTGCCCCAGGTCAAGATCAATGTGTCTTGCCTGGATCCGTTGGGCTTGCCGTTGACCACGACGGTGGTCAGAGGCCAGGTGGCCGACGATGGGCTGTATGTGCCGGAGATCGGCAAGGTGCAGCAGCATCTGGGGCGGCACGGGGTCACCGACATCGGCGACTGTAAGATGGGCGCTGCGGCGACCAGGGCCTTTATCGCTGCGTGTGGCGACTATGATCTGTGTCCGCTGTCGGGGGTGCAGGTGTCGGAGCGCGAACTTGCTGCGCTGTTGGCGCCGGTGTGGACCGGCCCACAGCCCCTGAGGAGCATCCTGCGTGCTGACCAGGCCGAGGCCGAAGAGGGGGTGGCGATTGCCGAAGGCTACGAGTATACGATAGCGCAGCAGGCAGCCCACGAGGGCCGGGTCTCCACCTGGCAGGAACGGCGCCTGGTGATCCGCTCGCTGGCCCAAGCCCACAAGCAGGAGAGGGCGTTGCGGGCCCGCGTGGATCAGGCGCTCGCGGCCCTTGCTGCGCTCAATGACCGGCGGCAGGGCAAAAAACGCTGGAACCGCAAAGCAGAACTGGCTCTGCATGTCGAGGCAATCCTGGCTCAGCATGAGGTGCGCGACGTGCTCGCTGTGCACTATCGCACCACACGTACCACCCGGCCGCTCCGCCGCTACCGGGATCGGCCGGCTACCGTTCGGATCGACACGCGCTGTCAGGTGCAGGCCCGCGTCGATGAGACCGCCCTGGCTGCGGCCATCCACCAGCTGGGCTGGCGGGTCTATGCCACCAATCAACCGGCTGAGCAGTTGTCGTTGGACCAGGCGGTCTGGGCCTATCGGGCTGAGTACCGCATCGAACGCGGCTTTGCCCGGCTCAAAGGCACCCCCTTGTCGTTGACCCCTCTGTACCTGACCACGCCAGAGCGCATCGTGGGCTTGATCCGCCTGTTGATGCTGGCCATGCGGACGCTGACCCTCGTGGAGTTCCAGGTGCGCAAGACCCTGGAGAAAACCGGTCACCTGCTGCGGGGTCTGTATCCCGGCCAACCCGGACGAGCCAATCCCCGACCGACCGCGGAGGTGATCTTGCGCGCCTTTGGCAACATCACCCTGACTCGCATCCGCGAGGGTCCCCGATGGCGCGTTCATATTACGCCTTTGACGCCTTTGCAACAGCAGCTTGTGCAGTTGGCCGGCTTCCAGACAAGTATCTATGAGCACTTCGATCACCATTTCTGAAAATCACTCTTCATTGGCTCATCCGGGATTTTGGCGGGAATCATGGGCAAGACTGTAGAGACGAGGCGGTGCCGCGCCCTGGGCGACTCACCGGGTCGCCCCTCATGAG
>JACQVL010000012.1 GCA_016209865.1 Candidatus Latescibacterota bacterium
CGTCCTGAGCGCCTCGACGGGAGACAGAGCGGTGAGGACACGGTACTCGGTCTCCCATTGAAGAAACGACGCCAGGCTTCGGGTGACCATCTCTTCGTCATCGACGATCATCACGACCGGTTGTCGCGCTCGTCCTGTCGTATTCAGGAAGGAATCGTTCATCCGCACTCCTCGACTACGTGGCGCTCCTTGCGGTCTGCTCTACCCCGACACGTCCCGCCAGCCCGCGGAGCCGCTTGACCAGGGTCATCAGGACCCCTCGGATAATCTCTACGTGATCCGAGAGCAGGTCGATAAAGTCTTCTTTGTCGATCCGGAGCAGCCGTGTGTCTTCTATGGCGAGCGCGGTAACCACGCGGGGTTCGTCATCGAAGAGCGCCCAGACACCCAGGGCCTCTTTCGGGCCGGCGACCGCGACCTCCATCCCCTCCCGGTGCAGTCGCACCCGTCCGTCGACGACCAGGTACATCGCATCCGACGCATCCTGCTCCCGGTAGATCGTCGTCCCGCTCACCACCGAGACCTCCTCGGCGATCGCCGCTAAGTAGGCCAGGTGTTCGGTGGAGACTTCACCAAAAACCTCGACGTTCTGCAGAAACATCACTTTTTCGATGGTCGTGAGCATCGAGCACAATCCTTACGCGAACGTCTTCAGAATCTCCCGCTGGATGTTCTGGAGTTCCGCGTACGCCTGGTGAATCTCTGTATACGCCTGATTGATCTCGTCCATCTTCTGTTGAAGCTGTTTCATGAGCTGCTGTTTTTCCAGGCCATTCCTGATGATGATCAGCAAGTCATCGTTCTCCCACGGCTTTTCGATGTACTGGTACAACCCGACTTCGTTGATCGCCCGGATCGCGTTCTCTTTATCGGCATACCCGGTCAGGATAATCCGCGGCACCTCGGGTTTGAGTTTTCTGACGTGCGCTAAAAAAGTGATCCCGTCCATCTCAGGCATCAGATAGTCCGAGATGACCAGGTCCACCCTGGCATCCTGGACGTACTGCAACGCGGCTTTTGCCGAGGTGAACGGGATGACGGCATACGACGTCTCCAACTTCAAGAACGCGCTCAGGCTGGATAAGACCATATCCTCATCGTCGACGATGACGAGGATGGGACTCTCGGTTGACTCGGTCATCATGGGCTCCTGTCAGTCCGTGGTCAGTGGTGGATGACCCTGTCCCGATACGTCGCTCAGCACCATCGAGGCCGTCTCGCGCACGACCGGGTCCGGGTCGTGCCGGGCTTCCTCGATCAGGGGAACGATCTCCGTGGGCACGGGCCGGGTGATCGTGTACAACGCGCACGCCCGCAGCCAGGCATCATGACCGTGAATCAGGCACGCCAACGCCTGTTCTCGCCGCTCGATGCGCTGTCCGAAAAGTTCCTGGCCCTTGTGGATCGTGTCATCCACGGAAACCGGATCGAGGATGGGAAAGAGGTATCGTTTGGCCTCGTTGCGCAGCACGTTGTCTAAAAACTCCAGCGCGCTGGCGCGCACCGCCTGGTTCTGGCTGATCATCCCCTGGTAGGCATGATAGATGTCGCGTGGCGGATACTGGAGGCCCAGGAGACGGAACATCAGCTCAACCTGCTCCTGCTGCTTCTCAGCGAGCGCCCGGTTGAGGAGCGCGATAGCCGGGCCATCGGGCGGGTCGCGGTACAGCGACCGGACCTGCACGATCTCATAATACGTCCTGGCCTCGTCGATCAGGGCGCGGTTCACCGCGTTCGGGTCGATGCGCAGGGCGGGGTATTGCACGCGCAATGTATTCAGCGCTTTGACGACCGGGTACTTGAGCGAACGGGGCACCCGTTCGATGTGATCCAGCAGCAGGTCGACCGACTCCTGGGTCGGGATGGCGCGCAGTACACGAGGAACGTCCCGGCGGATGGCGAGGTCGACGGTCTCATCGATCAGGTAATCACGCAACGTCCCCAGG
This sequence comes from Candidatus Latescibacterota bacterium, assembly GCA_016209865.1. Lineage (GTDB taxonomy): Bacteria > JAAXHH01 > JAAXHH01 > JAAXHH01 > JACQVL01 > JACQVL01. The sequence goes on from JACQVL010000012.1 coordinate 1,947, forward strand.
ACACGCGGCCCGAACGCGGCCAGAGCGCGGCGGGCGTTCGCCCGATGCTGATGGTCGGCGAGTTTGGCGAGCAGGATGGGCACAAACAGGCGATCCTGCGTCTGACCGGCGCTCTGGATCGCTCGGCTGGCCACGACCGGGGATGGGTCCTCCATCAGCCGCATCACATACGTCCGCAGGTTCGGCAGGTTCAGCGCGCCTAACGCCCTGGCGACCTGGACCCGCACACGCTCACCGTCCCGTCCATCCCGGCTCAGGAGAGATTGGATCATCTTTTCATCGACGAGCCGGCGCTCCTCCGGCGCGCGGTGTTCCGCGATGCACACCACGGCGGCGGATTGTACCTGAGGGTCCTGGTGTTCGAGATACCCGCGCAATCGCCGCAGACGGTCGCCCTCCGTCTGCCGGCAGAGGAGGGACATCGCCTCGAGACTCACCTCTGGGTCGTCATCGTTCAACAGACGTTCTAAGTCAGCCACCGCGACCTCTAACTCCTGAGTGTGGAGCGTGCGCAGGGCCTTCAGGCGGACTTCAGCCGACCGATGCGCCAGGAGAGGTTGGACTGACGGGAGCAGGTCTACGCCTTGCGCGGACGCGAGCAGGTCGAGGGCGTAGACGACCTGCCGTTCGTTCTGACTGCTCAGCGCCGCGAGCAGGGTGTTGACGGTCGATGCCTCCCCGATGCTCATCCTGATCTCGCCCAGGTCGATCTCACGCCGTTCTAACGCTTTGCGGAACGCGTTCACGTACTCCTGGCGGACGCGGAGCGCGAAGACCACCCACACCGCCGCGAGGGCGATGACGACGAGGCTAAGGGAGCGGGTCGAGAGTCCGAGCGCGCCCGTGAACAGGAGCAGCAACACGCCGCTGACGCCCTGTGCCCACTGATCGACGAACACATCGATCACCACTTTCGTCCGCTTCTTCAGGTCCAGGGGCACCGGGAGGAACAGCAATTCCAGCCCCGTCTTGTTGATCGAATACCGGAACGTCTGGTCCGCGCCCCGTAACACCACCCCTGTCCACAGCCCCGGCGCGATGAACATCGCGGCCGACCCCAGGACCAGGCTGCCGGGGAGGAACAGGATCGCGCCGCCCACCCCTAGGACTCTGAGGAATCGGGAAGTCAGGAGCAGTTGGACGAGCAACGTCACCAGCCCGACACGGCCGTAGAATTGTCCCAGGAACGCGGTCAGCGCGGCCTTGGTGGGGAAGGCAGCCAACGAGATGGTCTTGAACTGGAAATCGACGAATGACGTCACCATCACCATCGTCGAGATAATTCCTACGATGAACATCAACTGCCGGGAACGACGAATCGGGTTGAAGAGCTGACGCAGGGTCTCCTGGCCGCGCTCCTCGGTATAGACCGGGACCGGGCGTTCCGGGTCTGCCGTTCCCCTGAGCGACCAGACGGCGTTGAGGAGTCCGATGCAGACGGCCAGGAATCCGACTCCGAAGAAGAGCAGGTTCTCCGTATGCACTCCGAAGCGCTGGACGATGAGGCTCGTCACCTCGCCGCCGGTCGTCGCCCCTAAGATGCCGCCGACGTTCAACAACGGGAAGAGCCGTTTAGCCTGTGCCGGGTTGAACACGGTATTCGCGCACAGCCAGAACTGGGAGGTGATCAGTACCCCGTAGATGCTCACCCAGACGTAGAACGCATAGTACACCCAGGTCTGGTCGAGGGGAATCAGCCAGCGAAACAGGACGAGGTTGACGATGAGCACCGCGGTGGTCGCGTTGATCAGCCGGACGAGGCCGAAGGAGCGTGACGCTCTGATATAGAAGATCGTCACCGGCAGGACGATGACCGCGATGAGGATGAAGGTGAGAGGAAGGCGCTGCGCCCCGAGCCGGGTCAGGAACAGACTGTCTCGCGCCGGCTTGAGAAAATAGTTCGTGACCAGCGCCAGGTAGTAATAGCTGAACATCAGGGCGGTCAGCGCCCGCTCCCCTTTGCGGATGTCGATGAACGAACCGAAGAGCCGTCTCATCGCGGGGGTCCTATCGACCGCGCCCAGAGTTCGCGCCCGGTCTGATCGCAGAACACGACCAGCAACTCATCGTGCGTGAGGCGGCACCAGGCGAAACCGGGCGAGGCCGACGCGAACAGGGTATTCCATCGCCAGCGGACGGACCGGGGGCGTGCTCCCGCACCGCTGACGAAGTAGTGCACCCCGTTCGAGGGTCTGATGGCCTGCAACGCATGGTCATGGCCGGAGAACACAGCCTGCACCCCGTAGCGTTCTAAGAGGGGAACCAGCCAGAAGAGCAACTGCTCGGCGTCTCCGTGTTTCCCGTTCGAGAACAACGGATGATGGCTGACGACGATCTTCCACCGGGCTCGGCTCGTCGCCAATTCACGCTCGAACCAGGCGAGCTGGGCGTGTTCCGCGGCCGTCGAGTCCTGCAGCAGCATCGTCGTGTCGAGCGCGAAGAACTGCACGGCCGTCGACTCGGTGACAGCTTTCGAGAACGTATAGTAGCGGGCTTCCATCGACCAGCGTCCCGTCCCCTTCCGATGGTAGGCCACCTGGGCGGCGACGTTCCCCCGGTAGTCGTGGTTCCCCAGGACCATGAAAAACGAGATCGGGAATCGACCCGGGTCGTAGACCTGCTCAAACTTCGACTGCCATTGCGGGTCGTCGATCCCGGTCACCCCGTCCGGGTAGAAATTGTCCCCCGTCCCGATCACAAAATCCGCCCCGCGATCCGTCCGCGCGACGATCCCGGCCATGCCGTCCGCCACGGCCCGCTGGCTGTTCCCGCCCGTTCCCCAATCCCCGAAGACCAGGAACGTCAGACGTGGAGTCTGTGGCGGCAGGGGCGCGATCTGGGGGGGAGAAAGCCGCAGGACCGCGCCGAGAATGTCATACCGGACTCGCGCCGGACTGCAGGCTGGTGAAAGAACACACCACCCCAGAACGTAGAGGACGAGCCAGAAGATCGTGAACCGTCCGCCCCGCTTCTCGCTGAACGCGGAACGATGGAAGATGAACGATGAATGAAGGCCGGGCTGTGCTCGTTGTTTATTCATTCCGCATTCAGCGTTCCGCGTTCAGCGTTGCCGTTGTCGTCAGTGCCCGGTGCTCGCGGGCAATCCCGGCCGCGAACAGCAGCCACAGGAGGACGAGACCGATGTTCACCACCGCAAAATTCCTCACCCCCAGGCCGAGCAGTCCGGCGCCCACGAACACCGTCACCCCCGACAGCATATCCCCGGTGCGCCAGAAGAACGTATCCACCGCCTGCTTCGCCTTGTACTTGGCCTCGCGGCTGGTGGGGAGGAAGAGGGCGTGCCGGACCGTGTTCTGCAACGAGTAGTCGGTGCTGTTTTCGAGGATCTTGGCGACCCGGATGTAGGCGAGGATGGGCGCGGCCGCGAGCACCCCATAGCCGCAGAGGGAAATGGCGGGCATGATGAACAACGCCCGGCGGACGTCCAGGTATTTGAGGATGCGGGACACGAAGAACATCTGAAAGAGCGCGCCCAACAGGTTCTGCCAGAACTGGAAGTCGGCGTAATAGCCGCCGATGAGCTGGCGTTCGGACAGACCCCCCGCCGTGCCAGCGGCCACCGCTTCCCCCGCCACCCGGCTGAACGTCTTGCCCAGGATGTATTCCCCGTTCGTGTTGACGACGTTGATGATGAGTGTCAGCAGGCCGATGAACAACAAGTAACGATGATGAATGACGAGTTGAAAGCCTCCGTCTTTGCTGAGCGGCTGATCCGCCTGTTGGCGCATGAAAGGGTGTTGAGCGCGATCTTTCTCACGAGAATGGATGACGTTCGTCAGCACCAGACACACCGCCAGGATGGTGGCGGAGACGAGCATCATCAGGAAGGCGTCGAGCGATTCAAACAGCAGACCGGCCGCCTTCGAGCCGGCGACCGCGCCCACCGAGCTGCCGACCCCCACGATGGCGAACAGCCGTTTTCCCTGTTCCGGGGTGTACAGGTCGTTGGCGAACGACCAGAACTGCGCGATGATCATCACGTTAAAAATACCGACCCAGAGGAAAAACGGAATGCCCAGCGGAACGCCAGCCTTGCCGAGCAGGAAGAAGAGAGCTAAGTTGGCGATAAAGAACAGGGAGACGCCGTTGATCAGCCGGATGCGATTCACTTTACTGGCAAACGCCCCGTAGGCCGGGACGATGAACAAGAAGAGGAACGCCTGCACCGCCCCGGTGTAACTCTTGATCTCCGCGCCGCCGCCCGTCAGGATGAGGGCTTCACGCACCGGCTTGATGATGTAGTAGGCGGTCAGCAGCAAGAACACGTTGAGCGTCAGCAGCAGAGCGGTGGCCGCTTCCCCTGCCTCGACTTCGGCGACCGGCCTCATCACCCGATCCAGCCAGGTTCTGTCGGGTATGGCCACTGACGGGACTGTCGTCGACATCGCAGCCTCCCTCTATTCATTGCGGAATGACGTTCCTACGACTCCTGACCACCGCTCTTCACTCTTCCCGCTCAATACCGGCCAGCTTAAACCCCTGTTCCGGTCGCTGGTAGAGTAGATGGGCTCTGACCCATTTCCCCCATTGCGCTTCAGGCGTGCGTCGAGTAAAGATTTTCAAGTAGAATAACCGATCCCCCGGCGTCGTCGCGCTGTGCTGATCGCACCACGTGGCCACTTCAGCCAGGAGTGCCGGAGAGAGCACGATGGTCGTCGTGCTCCCGGTCGTCTGGGCGGGGATCACCGGCATCGTCGGGGACGAGGCGGCCGCGCCGCCGACCTTCAACATCTCATCCACTCCCCCAAAATCGTTGTGCATCAGGACGAACCGGTACGCTGTCCCATCCGCCGCCTCGAACCCCGCCTCCACCGCTAAGTCGACGAACCGCACGACCTGGCCGCCATCGGGAGTGGGGGTCACCGTAAACCGATCGAGCGGGTTGACCCGGCGGTACCAGTACCGGCCGATCTGGTCACGCCGCGCGATGAGCGTCTCGATCATGTACGCGGTCGCGGTCGGGTCGCTGTACTGCGCCTGCTTCACGATGCCCTCGATCTTCTCGTTCGACAGCGACATCACTAATCGGGCTCCCCAGAACCCATCCCGGTTCGTCATGCGCTGGAAGGCCAGGTTCGGGTAGGCCGGTTTCCAGCGGTGGGGATGGAACCGATCGTTGCTGAAGATGCCGATCGACGGGGGAACAGGAGCCGGGCTGGCCCGTTGCCAGCGATGCTGGTAGAGGCCCAGGCCGAGGAGTGACTTCGACATCTCCGCGAAATCGAGCCGGTACTCGTACCCGTTGCTGGGCAGGTCAGCCCCGACCGCCGCGCTCCCCAGAGTCGACCCGAAATCGATCAGGTAGTGACGAAGGTAGCCCTCCTGTGTATACATGTCCAGCGAATTGATCCGCCGGATATCGTCATGGTTGATGAAGGCGGCGACGACCCGCAACCCTCGAAGTTCTCTCCGGTGCTCCTGGGGGAAGACATCGTTCGGGTCTGTCTTGCGCATCCGGATGTACGCAAACGGGCCTTTAGGCTTTCCCGGCAGGTATTTGCTGGCGATCGCCCGAATCCGCCCGTCAGGCATGCGGGGAACTCGTCGCAGGATGCGCTCCAGATCCTCCTCCGTGAACGCCCGTTCCCGGCCGAACTGGTCGGTGACCATCACGTTCCCGGTGATTCGTAACTGATCGGGCGTGAAGAACACCAGGTAATTCTCCGGTACGTTGTACCCGGCGGCGTAGACCAGCTTGGTCGAGATGACCTCGGCCCCAGTCGCCAGCTCAGAGTTGGTCGGCGGGTCGAACTTCAGCAGATAAGTGTCTCCCCGTCTGTCGCGGATCGTGAACCCGGGCGTCACCCCCTGCGTCTTCGCCCCCCTGACCTCCCACGTCCGGGTCTGATCCGGGCCATCCAGGGTATCCGGACCGCATAAAGCCTCCCCGACAGAGAGGGTCAACGCCCGGTTCGTGAACCAGGTCGAATTGGGGACTTCGTCGAACGCATCGACGTTCATCGCCTGCTTCGGCTGACCGACCAGCCGCCGGACCTGCCGGGGGAGGTCCAGCCACCCCTTAATCTGTTTGAAGAGGGATCGATCTACAAAATCGTAATACTGGTTGGGGTCGTGCTTCGGCGGTTCAGGGATGGGTGTCCGGTCCTGAAATTCCAGAAGCGGGCCCGCCAGCAGCAGTTCTTTCGACGGCCCGCATCCCAGCGCAGACCAGCCGATCAACACCAGTAAAATCAATGAAGAGTGGAACATAGCGTCTTCTGGCCTCCAGTTGTCGGTTTTCACTCTTAACCCTTCCCTCATTACTCTTCCCTAAAAATCGCTCTCCAGTTTCACCGAAAACCGGGTCATCTCCGGACTGTGAGCGACGTTCAGGCGTGCGAGGACGCCGGACTTTGTTCGGAACCGCAGTCCGGCGCCGTAGTCCGTCGCCAGAGCGCGGAGCGCAAACCCATCGCCCGTGGGAGACACCATCCCCGTGTCGACGAACCAGATGACGTCCAGAGCGGTGCGATTCCATCCGATATCCCACAGCGGATACCGGTATTCCGCGTTGAGAAGCACCGCGTTCCGGTCCCAGAACCGCAAGTCCGCATACCCCCGGAGGGTGGTCGAGCCCCCTAAACGGGGCATGACAAAGAACGGAATCTGTCTCTTCCCTCTAGGATCAACCATCGAGCCCACAAACCGGAACACTAGGATTCGATCTCCCCAGAACATCGGGACAGTCTGGTAGAGGGTGAGGGTATACCGGTTGAACCCGTACCGGGTGCCGTCCACATCCCAGTACGTGTGGACGGCGACCTTGATACCTCGTTCTGATCCGGCGAGACCCTGATAGAGTCGTTCAGGGTACGCTGCCTCGAAGCCCGCGCCCATCAGCCTCGCTCCGCTCAGTCCGGGCAGGTCGGGAAATCGACTGATGGTCGATGGGTACAACTGTCCTCCCCCGGCGTCGATGTCGAAGTCCGTCCAATCGATCAGACCGGAGACCTGGAGCCTGCTGAGCCGGTACGACAGGGCCAGGCCGGTGTGCAGTCTGGCCTGCTGGAATTGCGTGTGATCCTGAGCGAGCGTCTGCGCGCCAGTCCCGAAGAAATTCTCACGCGGCCGCGCCTGGTACTCGACCCATCCCGTGATGTCCCCATGACGACCGGCGATCCCTGAGAAACGCAGATGAAGGGCATGGGTCTGGTACGTCCGGAGCGTCAGGGCAGAGGAGACGGCGATCTCGACGGGACGGGTCTGACCGACCGCCCCCTGGAGGCCCACGGCCACTCCAAACCCCGATCCATCCCCCTGGGAGCCGTTCTCGACGACGATGTGGCGCCGGACGAGCCACGGTGGAATCTGTTGAACCCGTGCGGTCACATGATGGGCTTCGATGACGTTGAGGCCTTTTCGCATCAAGTAGCCGGTCGTCTTAAACGGCAGTTCGAGGAGGGTGATCGGAAGTCGCGCGGCATGCTCCCACACTGGCCGCCCCTTCCTCGGCAGGAGGAGCGGATGGATCGGAATCATCCCTGGCTCCGACAGGTTGATGGCCACTCCAACGGAATCAGCCTCAGACTGAGGGTACCCAGCCCAGACTGCCGGGATGAACGCCCCCAAGAGCAGGAGTCCGAGCAGCAGAGATTTCTGTCGCCAGGAGAGATGCATAACAACCGACCACCGACCACCGCCTCAATCCGTCCGGCGGACGCCGATGACGCGCCAGCCGTTGGGTTGAGGTTTGAGATAGACCAGCACCGGTCTTGCCTTGTAACGCTGACGTTGCGGGACGAGCGACAGCACAACGTGCGGATGAGTGTTCCAGGCCGGGTCGAGTCGCACCGTCGTCTCGTCCTGCGTGTCCTTGCAAAGGGTCGCCCCGGCGGGAGTGAGCGCCTCGACCTGGTAGCGCGTCCCCCGCGCATCCGCGTAGCCACGTGAGACCGCAAGGTCGGTGAACCGAAGCGTCGATCCGTCCAGCATCTCGAACCGATCCAGCGTATTCACGCGCGCAAACCAGTACCGGCCGATCCGGTCACGCCGCTCCTTCAGGAATTTGACGAGATACGCCGCCGCCTGCGGGTCGGAGAATGCCCCGGTGGTGACGGCGGCCTCGATCTGCTCATCCGTGAATGAGGTCACGATGTTCGTCCCCCAGAACGCATCCCGCCTGGTCAGGTTCTCGAACGCGGGCATGGGGTACATCGGCTTCCATCTGTTGGGTTTGAAGAGGTCGTTCTCCAGGTAGCCGACGGATGGGTACCGGAGGGTGAGGGGCGCCTTCTCATACCCGTACACATACAGGCCGAGGGTGATCAGCCGGACGAACGAGTGTTTGGCGTCGAAACTGTTCGCCTGGCCGCGCCGCGGGGTGCTGGGGGTCGTGCTGGAGCTCCCCATCGACGCGCCGAAGTCGATCAGGTAGTGGGTGAGGTAACGCTTCTCCGGGTCGTACATGTCGAGGGTGTTCTCTTCTTTCATATCGGCATGGTTGAGCCAGGAGGAGATGATGTACAGCCCGCGCAGTTCCCGTCGGTGCTCGTGAGAGTAGAAGTCGTTCGCATCGTCCATCCGGACGCCGAGATACGGCCAGGGGCCGACATCGGTCCCGTCCAGAAAGCGGCTCGCCCCCACCCGCACGCGCGGCTGTCCGGTGGGGTTCGCCTTCTTGAGGAGGGCGGCCAGGTCGGCTTCCGTCATCTGGCGTTTGCTGATGGGCGCTCGCTTATCCCCGGTCTCCATCGTGATCGTCGCCTGCGGGCTGAGGACGAGCCGGTCAGGACGCAGGTAGCTCACGGAGTACTCCGGCACGTGATACCCGGCCGCATAGCACAGCCGGCTGGCCACCGCCTCCGTCCCGCTGGCCAGCTCAGGGTAGCCAGGGGGATCGAACTTGATCAAATACCGCTGGCCTTTCGCGTCCATGATCGTGAACCCGGGGGTGACGCCCGCGGATTTGCCCTTCACTACCGTCCACACGCCCGACGTATCAGGGCCGCCCATCCGGCTCGGACCCCGGCGGATCGCGTCTAACGACATCGGCGCTCTCCCGTTCCGATGGGTGAACCAGGTCGAATTCGACACCTCGCCAAACGCATCGACGTTCAACGCTTCGTACGGTTTCCCCGCCGCCTTGCGGGCGCCCCGGGGCAGATCGAACGCCTGTTTAATCTGGTAGTCGAACGATTTGTCGAGGATTTCCAGGACGAGCTTCGGGTCGCGTGCTGTCGGGAGCGGAATCGCCTGGGTGTCCGTCTCCATCGGGGGATCCGGAGGAAGGAACAGACGGCTGCTGCCGCATCCGGCCGCCAGGATGACGGCCAGGAAGAGAACGCGATGCGCACGGGACATGCGATCAGAACCCGGTGTTGAAGTTGAAGATGAGCCGGAGTTGTTCGGAGCTGCGTGCGACCAGGACTTCGAACACCGGACCGTTCTGGTCCCAGACACGCAGTCCTCCGCCCAACGAGTCTTTCCAGTCACGGAACGAGAAATCACGCGGATGATGGAAGGGACGACCTGTCTCGTAAAAAATGAACCCGTTTAACACCCGCCAGATCGGAAATTTATACGTCGCCGTGGCGAACACGACCCCGCGGTCACGGAAGCGGCCGCGAGGAAAGCCCCGGAGCAGTTCTTCCCCACCGATGGACGCCAGGCCGTAGAACGGCACCCCGCTGTCCCCTACCGGGACAGTCCAGTCTGTTCCGAGGCGGAGGGAGACGACACGGTCGTAGAACAGTTCGAGAAACTGTTCACTGATGGCGGTGAGGCGGAGGTTGCTGAACGCGTCGTCATCGACTGATCGGTTGTAGCCCAGGCGGAAGAAGGAGAGGTTGCCGCGAGTCGGGTATCCGGGATGATCGAGGAACTGAACGCGGAGGAAGACGGCGCCTTCAGCGAAGTCCCCACGATTTGCCAGACCGGTCAGCGTCTTCTCGGTGAACAGGCTGTCCGTATTGGGCAGGGCGGGGTTCTGGCCTGAGCGGATATCGACGGAATGGTAATTGGCGTCGACGCCCACGGCCACCACCCGGCTCGACCGCTGCCGGTAGATGAACTGGACGAGGATGTCTTCCTGGAGAAAATCGTTGGCCGAAGATTTCAGGACGTTGGGGCCGATGCCGTAGAACAGCTCTTTCGGCCGGTTGCGGTACTGTCCGGCGAACGTGAGACTCCCCGGGACGAGCCGGCCGTCAGGCCAGGAGAGGGTGAACAGGTAGTCCTGGCGCGGCCAGCCGCCCCATCGGGCGAGCAGACGGGCATCCCCCTTCAGCATCATGTCCCGGTGGAAGAAACGGATTCCAGCCCCGCTGGTCGAGTTGGCCAGCGGCCGGACCCCCGCCCGGCCGTCGGTGGTCGTCAGCCAGGCTTTGTAGCGATCAAAAATCCGATCTTCCCAGATCGCGCTGACGCCATACTCCAGGGCTAAAAATGCCCCGTGAATCGGCAGATAGACCAACATGCCGGGGAACGCCGCGACCTCTTCCCCGGTCGAACGATGCGCGATGATACGCCGACGAGGCACGGCACGGCTTGAGTCGCTCTTCGTGCTCTCGTGCGCCAGGGACAGCGTGGACGGCCAGACTGTCAGGACGAGGCTGAGCCACATCAGCCGCGCGTTCCACCCGGATAACCGCTTCATCAGAAGAATGCCTATGATGACCGGTCGTGGAAAGGTCGATGATGGCCAGAGTTGAGGAATATGGCAGGTTGATATAACGTCTAATATAACGACCTGCTCTCGCTGTCAAGTAAAAATCTCATCGTGTCCAAACGGTTCACTCCATCGATTTTTCTCTTGCAATTATGCATTTTAAATGCATAATTGCATAACAGATGGAGAAGAGGATATGCCCCCTCGCTATCTCACACGCGCCCTGGAACCCGTCCTGAAACGGGCCGCCGGGGAATTCCCGGCTGTGGTGCTGACCGGACCACGCCAATCCGGGAAGACGACCCTCCTCACGCATCTGTTCGGAACGAGCCACGTCTACGTCTCGCTTGAACCCCCAGACGTCCGGATGGCCGCCATGGCCGACCCACGCGGATTTCTGGCGATGTATCCGCCGCCAGTCATCTTCGACGAAGTCCAGTATGCCGCCGACCTCCTGCCTTACATCAAAGAACGCATCGATGTGCGACGCTCAGCGCGGGGACAGTACCTCCTCACCGGGTCGCAACACCTGCTCCTCATGGCGCGCGTGACCGAGTCACTGGCCGGGCGGGCGGCGATGCTGCGGCTCTTGCCGCTCTCCCAGCGTGAGGCCCTGGAGCGGCCGGATACTCCACTACCCTGGGACACGCCGCGCGGCCAGTCCTCCCGTCGAGAACTCGCATACCGCGGCCTGTGGACAAGTTTCCTGCGCGGCGGCTACCCGGAGCTGGTCGCCGAACCGACGCGGGATCACGGGCTCTGGCACGCAAGCTATATCCAGACGTATCTCGAACGAGATGTCCGGGCTCTCCGGCAGATCGGAGACCTCACCCTCTTTCAGAATTTTCTGCGGGCCCTGGCCTCCAGGAGCGGACAACTCCTGAACCTGACCGACCTCGCCCGCGACCTCGGAGTGGCCGTCAACACCGCGAAGGCGTGGCTCTCGGTGCTGGAGGCGACGTTTCAGGTGATCGTGCTGCGGCCCTACTTCGCCAACGTCGGCAAACGACTGGTGAAGACTCCGAAAATCTACTTCATGGACACCGGGACCCTCTGTTACCTCGCCGGCCTCAAAGACCCCGGCCACGCAGCCTCCGGGCCGATGGGGGGAGTCATCTTCGAGACGGCGGTCCTCGGAGAGATCGTCAAGACCCTCGTCCACCGCGGCGTGGACCCACAGGTGTATTTCTGGCGAACCTCCTCCGGGACGGAAGTGGACCTCCTCGTCGACACCGGCAAGCGGCTCATCCCCCTCGAGGTCAAACTCTCCGCCACACCGCGGCCCGCCATGGCCGATCCTCTCAACACCGTGCGGTACGATCTGGGTGACAAGGCCGGCCCCGGATACCTCATCCACCCCGGCGATGTCCGGCTGCCGCTGGCCCCAGGGGTGACGGCGCTCCCGTTCGCCGACCTCTGATCCGCATCCTCACGCTCAGCCTGGAAAAGAACTTGACAGCGACCCCGACGCGCTTCACTTTCCGGTCGTTCGCTCGTCCCGACCCGCTGAAGAAGGACAATGCGATGTTTTGAAGGAGAACCATCCATGCCCGAACCAGGCATCAAGACGACCGTGGTCGGCAGTTATCCCATCCCGTCGTGGCTGGCCGCCTACCCCTCAACCCCAACCCTCCGTGACGCGATCCTGGTCGTGCTCAAGACGCAGGAACTGGCCGGGCTTGACGTCATCACGGACGGCGAGCTGTCGCGCTTCGACGTGAACCACCCGGAGACGAACGGGATGATCGACTTCTTCATCCGCCCGATGGAGGGGATCACTGCCCAGGTCAGCCGGGACGAGGTCGCCTTGTTCCGGGCGAATGCGGGCATGGCGTTCCGGGTCAAGCCCGCAGGGGTCGTCCGCGGGCCTGTCGGAGAGGGCAGCCTCAACCTGCCTGCCGCATGGGCGTTTGTGAAGCCACTCACCCACTATCCTCTCAAGTTCACTTTGACCTCGCCCTACATGTTAGCGAAGACGCTGCTCGACCTCCACTACCGCGACGTGCGCGGCCTGGCAATGGCCCTGGCGGACGTCCTGCGCGGTCAGGTCGCGGAGATCGACGCGCCGGTCATCCAGGTGGACGAGGCGAACCTGACCGGCCATCCCGAAGACGTGAACTGGGCGCACGAACCCATCAACCACGTCCTCAGCGCCGCGGCCGGGGAGAAGGCCGTCCATCTCTGCTTCGGCAACTACGGCGGGCAGACGATCCAGCACGGGTTCTGGAGCAACCTGCTGCCGTTCCTGAACCACCTCGACGTGCATCACCTCATCCTCGAATGCGCCCGCCGTGATCCCGAGGAATTGAGCGTGTTCCGCGACCTGCGGGACGACATCGCCCTCGGCGTCGGCGTCATCGATATCAAGGACAACGAGGTGGAATCTCCCGACGAGGTGGCGCGCCGGATCGAGCACGCCGTCGAGGTTCTCGGCCCCGCGCGCGTCCGATGGGTTCACCCGGACTGCGGCTTCTGGATGCTCCCGCGTAGCGTCGCCGACCGGAAGATGGCCGCCTTGGTCGCCGGGCGGGACCGGGTCTTAGGCGTATCAACCTGAAGAAAACGTATGGCTCCATCCTCCCTCCTCCCCTTAGACGGCGACTGGCTGCTGGCCACCGACCCGGAGAACGCCGGGATCGCGCAACAGTGGTGGGCCGGCCCGACGCCCGACGCGAAGCAAACTCCCGTGCCGTGGATCATCCAGGACGCCTTTCCCGGCTATCACGGGGTGGCCTGGTACTGGCGTGACTTTGTCCCTCCTGACAACCCTCACGAGCACGGACGCTCTCTCCTGCGCTTCTGGGCGGTGGACTACAAAGCGGATGTGTGGCTGAATGGCGTTCCTGTGGGCGGCCATGAAGGCGGGGAAACCCCGTTCATCCTGGATGTCACCGACGCCATCAGGCCGAAGCAGACCAACCACCTCGCGGTCCGCGTGCTCAACCCTACGAACGACCCGATCGATGGCATCGTCCTGATTGAGACTCCCCATCGTAATAAAGCGGTCCCGCACTACGTCGGCGGCTCGTACAATTACGGCGGTATCGTCGAGTCGGTCGAACTGCTGATCGTGCCCGCAGTCCGGATCGAGGACGTGTTCGTCCGGCCCGACCCGCAGACCGGCATCATCCGGGTTCAGGTGAACATCCACAACGCGACGACGACCACGACGCGCGGACGCCTGCGGATCACCATCGCCCCGGCCGCGACCGGTGAGACGCTGACGGTCGCCCAGACCGGGCATGACCTGCCGTCCGGTGAGACACGCGTCGAGACACAGATCCAGGTGCACAACTATCGCCTCTGGGACCTCGATGATCCCTTCCTGTACCGGGTCACCGCGGCGGTGCAGGCAGCGGACAGTGACTCCGTTGACGAGTATTCCGTCCGCTGCGGGTTTCGTGATTTCCGCGTCGTCAACGGATACTTCCGGCTGAACGGCCGGCGCGTGTTCGTGCGAAGCACGCATACCGGCAACCACTGTCCCGTCGGCCAGGTCATCCCGCCGCGAGCCGCCCTCGACCTCCTCCGGCGCGACCTCCTGTACGCCAAAACGTCCGGGCTCAACATCGTCCGGTTCATCGCCGGGGTCGCCCATCCGTGGCAGTTGGATGTCTGCGACGAACTCGGCCTGATGGTCTACGAAGAGTCCTTAGCGGGCTGGTGTCTGAAGGACTCTCCGCAGATGGGCGCACGATTTGACTTCTCAATCCGCGAGATGATCCGCCGTGACCGCAACCATCCCAGCGTGGTGATCTGGGGGCTACTGAACGAGACGTTCGACGGCCCGGTCTTTCAGCACGCCCAGGCGAGCCTTCCCCTCATCCGTTCCTTAGACGACACCCGGCTCGTCCTCCTGGGCAGCGGGCGGTGGGATTGCCAGCCGGGCATCGGCTCGGTGAGCAACCCGGGCAGTTCAGAATGGGAACACGTCTGGGGGATCGAAGCCCCGGCCGCGCCCCCCGTCTCGAAGGATTGGGATCGTGTGCATGGCGGCTATTTCGACCGCGCGGGGGATGCGCACGTCTACCCCCCCACGCCCCATCCATCAGGGACGCTCCGGTTCATCCGGACACTCGGCCACGACACGAAGCCGGTGTTCCTGTCCGAGTACGGGATCGGCAGCGTGATGAACGCCATCCGTGAACTGCGGCTGTACGAGCAGGCCGGGGTGAACCTGGACGCCGAAGACGCCGTCCTGATGCGGTCGATGGCGGAGCGGTTCGTCGCCGACTGGCATCGATTCGGGCTGGACGGAGTGTATGCGTTCCCCGAGGAGATGCTGCGCGAGAGCCAGCGTTTGCATGCCCGCCAGCGGCTGCTGGGGTTCGACCTCATCCGGTCGAACCCTCACATCTGCGGGTACAACCTCACTGGGATGCTCGATCATGGCATGACTGGGGAGGGCGTCTGGACGTTCTGGCGGGAATGGAAACCGGGCGTCATGGACGCGATGAAGGACGGCTGGGCGCCGCTGCGCTGGTGCCTGTTCGTCGAGCCTGTGCACGGCTACATGGGGCGACCGTTCACCGTCGACGTCGTCTTAGCGAACGAAGACGTCCTCCAGCCGGGAGACTACCCGGTGTGCGCCAGAATCGTCGGATCGTCAGGTATCGTATGGGAACGTCAGACCACGGTGTCTGTCCCGTGGCCCCCGGCCGGCGAAGACGGTCCGCTGGCCGTCCTGGTGCTGCGTGAGGAGGTCCGGCTCGACGGGCCGGCGGGCGTGTACGAGCTCGCTGTGACGATGGAGCGAGGGGGCGGGCCGGCGGGAGGGCGAATCACGTTCTACGTGTCAGAGACGCTGAAGGGGCGAAAAGGCGAAAGGGGTAAAAGGCGAAAAGGGGGACGGCAGGGAACACAGC
>JACQVL010000075.1 GCA_016209865.1 Candidatus Latescibacterota bacterium
ACGAAACATGGGACGAACCTCCTTGGGTGAAGTGAGATGGCCGGGCGCTCGCCCGGCTCGGGAACCCCGTGCCACTGGCCGTGGCCGTTGGACTCAACGCTGACGCCCGTTTCTATATGCAAACCGCGTGCCAATTCAAGTCCCCACCCGCAATATTTGGCATAATCTATTGATAATTAAGATGTTATTTCATTGATCTGGGGAGAAAGAAGGATGGCAGTCTTATGAAGAAATTCTTCGCGACATGACGACGTGTCATGTCTTATCGCCCGTGACAGGGACTGACAGAGGCAAGCTGCGGTGGAGTGGCGGTCTGGAGGAGCCGTTCCAGTTCGCTGGCGACCCGGTCGTCGGAGAGATCGTCCAGGCACGCATGAGTTCCCTTCCAGCAGGGCCGCTCGCCGTGCAGACTGCATGGGCTGCAGTCAAGGTCGAGGGACAGCGCCACATCGCGCGGGCCGAGCGGGGCAAACCCTAAGCAGGGATGGGTCGGCCCGAACAGGCCGACCACCGGAGTTCCCACTGCGGAGGCGACGTGCATCGGCCCGGAGTCGTTGCTGACGAAGACCTGGCACCGCTGCACGGCGGCCGGCAAGAACGCCAGGTCGACCTGTCCGGCCCAGTTGATCGAGGGACCGGTCATCGTGTTCGCCACGGCTGTGGCGACGGCGTGATCGTGCGGCCCGCCGATCAGGAGGACGACCGCGTGATGTGTCGCCTGGAGCCGATCAGCCAGCCGGGCGAACCGGTCGACCGGCCATCGTTTGGCGGGGACGGATGCGCCTGGGGCCAGGCCGATCACCGTCTGGCCGGGCATGACCCCGGATGCCCGCAGCCGGAGGTCGACCTCCTGCTGCGCCGCCGGATGGACGATCAACTCCGGCCGGCGGTCGAGCGGGGATGGGGATACCCCCAGCCGGGCGAGCGCCGCGAAGTAGAGATCGACCGTATGGCGTGTCTGGATCGACGCCTTCCTCCCGTACACCATCCCCATCCGGGCCAGCCGGCGCTTCCGGTACCGGATCACCCGGCGCGCCCCGCCGAGAGCAGCGATCACCCGGCTCCGCAGGGTGGCCTGCAGGTCGACGATCACGTCGAACCGTTCCCGGCGCACGCGCCCGATCATCCGTCCGAGTCCCTCGGCGGCCTCGAACGGGATCACCTCGTCCAGTCCGGGGAGGAGTCGAGCGAGCGGTTCATACGCCCGCTTGACCGCCATCACCATCCGGGCATCCGGCCACACCCGGCGCACCGCTCGGACGGCCGGGGAGGTCAAGACGATATCGCCGAGTGAACTGAGGCGGATGATGAGGATGCGGGAGGGAGTCTGCATGGTCAGCAACGTGCTGACAGGGATAGACAGGATGAATAGGGTTGTTCTCACCCTGTCTATCCTGTCCATCCCTGTTCAGTCTTGTTTCATGATGGAGGGTGATACAGCCAGGGTTCGCGCCACGGCCTCGACCACCGTCTCGACGCTGATCCCGGCCAGGTCGCACATCGGCCCGCGCTCACACGTCTCACACCCATGACCGGGCGGGAGGAGGACGATCGAGCGGGCGGACAGCGGGCCCCAGCGTCCCGGCGAGCGGGCGGGCAAGGGACAGAACAGGGAGACTGTCGGGACGCCCAGCGCCGCGGCCAGGTGCATCGGGCCGGTGCTGCTGCTGACCAGCAGGTCGAGTTCGGCGATGACCGCCATGAGCTGGCGGAGGTCGAGCCGTCCGGCGAGGGAGACGAGCCGGGCCGTCGTCCCCGTCCTCATCCGGTCGATGAGTCCCTGTTCAGCGGCGCTCCCGGTGACGAGGAGGGTCGCCCCCCACCAGCGCCCGGCCATCCGGTCGGCCAGCGTCCCGTACGTCTCCGGCGGCCAGTTGGGGGCGTTTCGACCGTTGCCGGGATGGAGACCGATCAGCGGACGATCCGTCGCGCCTTCCGCACGGAGCAGGCTTCTGGCCGCTTCCCGTTCCGCCTCGGTCAGGAACACCGCCGGGCGGACGTCCTCCGTCTCGACTCCGATCGCACGGGCCAGGTCGAGACAATAGTCCGCCTCGTGGCGAAGGGGAATGTACCGGCGGCGGCTGACCGAGCGGGTGAGCGTCAACGCCTGGTACATCGTCCGGCCGACCCCGACCCGGTGGGGAATCCCGGCGAGGAAGAGCATCCAGGCGATCCGCATCGTCGGGAGGAGCATGAGCGCGACGTCGAACCGGCGCGTCCGGAGTCGCCCCACCTGGCGCATAAACCCGACGACCCCCCGGTCAGACCCATCCGCTTCGTCCGTCAGGATCTCATCCAGCCAGGGGTTGGCGACGAGGACATCACGGGAGTACGGCCGGACGAGCATGGCCAGGTACGCTTCTGGCCACTGCCGGCGCAGCGCCCGCAGGACGGGCGTGGACAGGACGACATCCCCCACCCGATCCGGACGGACGACGAGAAGACGGGGCGCGCGGTGCTCTTTAACTCTTAACATTAGGAATCATTCTCTAACACAGAACCTCATCACAGGGGTGTGCCTACTCGTCACTCGTCACTGGTCACCGCTTTTCTGCTGATCTCATCGATCCGGCGCATCTGTTCGTCCGTCAATCGCCAACCGGCCGCCCCGGCGTTCTGTACGACGTGCTCAGGCCGGGTGGCTCCGCAGATGGCCAGGGTGACGCCGGGCTGGCTGATCGTCCAGTTGAGGATGACCTGCGTGAGGGTTTTCCCGCACTCGTCTGCGATCGGACGGAGGTGATCCAGCATGTCGAGTGTCCGCTTCAAAGGCTTACCCTTGAACCATCGATCCTTCAGTCGGGAGTCTCCGTCGGGAAACCGATGGCCACGGCCGTACTTGCCCGTCAGGAGTCCCTTGTACAGCGGCCAGTAGACGAGCACCGCGATGGTGTGACGGCGGCAATACGGCAGAAGGTCCCGCTCGATCTCCCGCATCAGGAGGTTGTACGGCGGCTGGTTCGAGTGGAGCGGGGCAGACCGGGCGAACGCCTCCATCTGGGGGACCTCGTAGTTACTCACCCCGATCGCGCGCACCTTGCCCTGGTCGAGCAGGTCGTGAAGCGCCCGCGCAGTCTCCTCAACGGGCACGTTCGGGTCGTAGGCGTGCACCTGATAGAGGTCGATGGAGTCCGTGTTGAGGCGGCGCAGGCTTTCCTCGACCTGTTGCATGATCCGCTTCCGGGAGCTATCCCGCGTGAGCTGATCCCCTTTCCAGTGGAGCCCGCATTTCGTCGCCAGGACGACCTCGTCCCGGCGCCCGGCGATCGCCCGCCCGACCAGCCGTTCCGATTCCCCATCCTTCCCGTACATGTACGCGGTATCGATAAAATTCACCCCCACGTCGAGCGCCTTGTGCAGGGCAGCGAGCGACTGCTGTTCGTCCACGCCCGTCCAGCCGATCCCGGCGATCGGCCAGCAGCCCAGGCCGATGACCGAAACTCGCAGGCCGGACGTCCCCAACGGCCGGTATTCCATAGCCTCTTCCTTCACCCGATTCTTGCTCTTACGTGTTCAATCGGCGGCCTTCACGGGTTCGCTTCCGGCCAAAACGATTTCCTATCGACGCCGTCGCCGTTGTCGTTGGCGGAGTGGCTGCGCTGTTGTCTCTCACCAGACCCGATACACGTCGTTGCATTGGACGAGCCGGGCGTGTGAATGGCCTGCTGCCGCCACGATGTCTTGATTGCATCCCGCGGAGTTTCCGATCCCCACCAGAGTCAGCCGCCGGCGGCTCGCTCAGATAATCGAACCCAGGATGAGAAATCCAGGCCATCCCTTGCCGTCCAACCTGTGCCTCGATTGGGTTGAAGAGGTCGATCTCCTCAGGCGTCATCAGGCAGAACGCGTATCCGGTTCCTTCCGCACGGGCGGTGCGACCCGCCCGGTGAATATAGTCTTCCACTCGTTCTGGCAGGTCGTAGTTGAACACATGCGATACACTCGGAATATCAAGCCCGCGCGCCGCGATGTCCGTGGCAACGAGGATTTTGTACTGACCCGACCGGAACCCGGTGAGCGCCCGCTGCCGCTCTCCCTGAGTGCGATCGGAATGGAGACGGGCTACTGACAGGTTCTGGCGCTCCAGGTAGTCAGCCAGGCGATCTGCTCCCCGGCGGGTCCTGGTAAAGATGAGCGCAGACTGTACCGGCTCATCGACGATGAGTCGCAGGAGGAGCCGGTTCTTTAAGCTACGCGGCACAGGATACACCCGGTGGGTGATACCTTCAGCGACCGTTGATGGCGGGGCTGCCTCGACCCGGACGGTGTCCTTCATATAGCGTGCGGCGAGGGAGCGAATCTCCGGCGGCATCGTCGCTGAAAAAAGCATCGTCTGCTCCCGTGCGGATGCCTGGTTGATGATGTGCTCGACGTCTGGCAGGAAGCCCATATCGAGCATGCGGTCCGCCTCGTCCAGCACAAGATAGCGCACCGTCTTGAGCGAGACGGTCCCCCGGCGCAGGTGGTCGCGAAGACGACCGGGGGTGGCGATTATCACATCAACCCCTTTCCGGAGCGCGGTGATCTGCGGTCCGAGGCTCACGCCGCCGTAGACCGTTGCGTACCGGAATGGCAGGTACTTCCCATACGCCCGGATATTCTCTCCGACCTGGATGGCCAGTTCACGAGTCGGTGTCAAAATTAACGCCTGCGGTCGGCGTCCCTGGACCAGACGCTGGAGGATCGGCAAGGCAAAGGCCGCCGTCTTGCCCGTCCCGGTCTGCGCACACCCGATGAGATCACGACCGTCGAGGGCGATGGGAATCGCCTTGGACTGAATGCGCATCGGGGTCGTGTAACCCGCCTCTGCAATGGCCTTCAACAATTCAGGTTTCAATGCAAGTTGTTCAAACGTCTTCACGTGTTCCCTTTCATGGAGAAGAGGTAGAAGACAGCGAGGCCCCTCATCGAATCTGCGTGCGGTGAACGGTCTCGCGCCTTGACGATTCACCACGCACAAATCACCCGATGACTCAATCCACCTGCTATCCGTGTGATGTGGGGAAGTTCGAGAAACAGGAAGGCCGATCGATGGAAGGCGGCTTGTATCTGTCGCTGTGGCTCAAAACTGGCCGGAAATCCAGTGTGAGGAACTTGCCCACCAGAGGGCTCCGGACCGCTCCGAAAGCGATCTCTTTCCCTCTGATTGCTTCGAGAAATCATCCCGAAAGATACAACTTACTTGCGATTTGTCAAGGAGAAAAACAAAACGACGCGGCAGAAACAGTGCAAGCGGATGATGACGGGCGATTGCCAGTCACGATGATGGGATCAGGGTGGCGAGTTGCTGTTCGACTTCCTCCACGTCCCCACGGGCGTTGATGCTGTGGAAGAGGGTCTTGGCGTGTTCCAGGTACTGTCTTGCCTGGGCCTGATCGCCCCGTTTGGCGAACATCACCCCCATCTCCCGGCAGACTTCGGCCACGCCGAGTGGGTTATCATGGGCTTCAAACATCGCCTTGCTCTGCTGTAAGAACGACTCGGCTTCCGGCCAGGCTTCCTGGATGACGGACAGCATCCCGTAGATTTTATACGCCTCGGCGATGCCGAGCTGGTCGCCCAACTCCGTCACCAGGTCGAGGGCGCGCCGGCAGGAATCTTCCGCTTTCTCCAGTTCCCGGAGCTGGACGGCCATCTTTGCGGAGTTCAAGTAGACCAGGGTGAGGAGAGCGGTACTGCCCATCTTCCGGCAGAGAGTGAGCGCTTTACTGTAGTACGCCAGCGCCTCTTCCCAGTTCTGGCTGGCTTCGTAGGCCATGCCCAGGTTGTTGTACACCTTCGCCAGCCCGTAGGAATCCCCGATCAGCTCATACTGCTGGATGCTCGCCTCGTAGTGGTCGATAGCCGCCTTCGGCTCCCCTTTGCTGCTGGCCACGACGCCCATACTCGTGTGGAGGCCGGCCGAGAGGTTGGAGTCGTCAATCTGCTCGGCGATCTCCAGGCCTTTCACGTAATACGTCTGGGCCTGGTCCCAATCCCCTTGCTCAAAGCAGACGTCCCCGGAATTCTGGTAGACCAGGGCGATGCCCCGGAGGTCCTGGACGGCTTCGAACAGGCTAAAACTCTGGCGATAGCAGTCGAGCGCCGCCTGCCATTCCCCTTGCCGGCGTTTAATCCGGCCGATCTGGAGCAGGGCTTCAGCCTTCATCGCCGGGTCGGTGACCGCCGTCTCTTTGGTCGAGAGGGTCGCCTCGAACCGCTCTAACGCCTTCGTCCAGTCGCCCAGGTTGTAGTAGACCTGTCCGGTCTGGAGCATCAGGTTCGCCCATGCCGAGTCGTCGGTCGAATGAGACCGGGTCATCGCGTCGAGCGCCTGGTCGAAATACCGGGCGGCTTCTCTGAAGGCGAACAGCCGAGCGGTGTTGGAGCCAGCCTGTAGCAAGTACGGGATGGCGCGCTTCACGTCGCCCCCTAAATAGAGGTGGGTCGCCAGGTCGTTCACGGCGGGTTCCATGTGGTCCTGATGTTCCTGCTCAAGACAATCCGCGATGATCAGATGGTATTCCTGGCGGAGTTCCTGCGAAATCTCGTTGTAGAGGATCTCTCGAATCTTGGTGTGATCGAACTTGTACTTGCCGTCGACCGGGACGACCAACTGGTGCACCCGTTCCAGGTGATGGAGGACGCGGAGCAGCTTGATCCGGTTGAGGTCTAAGGCCCGGGCCAGGACGTTCGAGGTGAACCGCTCTCCCTCAACCGCCGCCACCTGGAGCAGTTCTCGCTGGTCCTTTTCCAGACGATCCAGCCGGCGGATGATGACGTCATAGACCCGGCCGGGGATCTCCAGCCGGCTCACCGGCCGGGTCATCTCCCACATCCCATCCTGTTCGACGATGACCCCCTCATCCCTGAGTAATTTAAGGACCTCGATGATGAAGAACGGGTTCCCCTCGGTCTCCTGGAAGATCAATTCCCAGAGGGCCTCAGACAGGCTCGACCGCTTCAGAATGCGGTCGAGCATCCGCACGATATCGTCCACGCCCAGCCGGGGAATCTCGATCTTCTCGAACAGGTCTTCCCGATTCATCCGGCGCATCAACTCGGTGAGCGGATGGACCTGTTCATCGTCCTCGACGTCCAGGTCCTCGTGCCGGTAGGTCACCAGGATCAGGATGGGCAACTCACGGATCGACCGGGCGACCGCATGGAGGAGCTGGAAGGAGGCGGTATCGGCCCAGTGGAGGTCATCCAGGAGGAGGACGAGGGGTTTGATCCGGGCGATCTCTTCCAGGACGCGGGTCACGACCTCGAAGAACCGGTGCTGGGCGACATCCGTGCTCAGGACGAACTGGGACTCTGCCGGCGGCTGGCTGCCATGGCTGATGACGGTCCCGATAAACGGAACCAGTCCCTTCAACTCCGGGGCTTCGTACTCGATGAATTGCTTGATCCGATCGTGCGCCTGCCGTTCCCGGCTCCGGCGTGTCTGCCGGAAGAACCCCTGGAGGACCTCCACGAACGGACTGTACGGGATGGGGGTATCCCGGTAGAAACAGGCGCCCGTCAGCACCCACGCCCCGTGCGCCAGCGCGTACGCCTGCAACTCAGACGCCAGGCGAGTTTTGCCCACCCCGGCTTCCCCGGAGAGGAAGAGGACCCGCCCCTGGCCGGCCGCGGCCCGGTCGAACGCCGTCTGCAGGGTCGTGATCTCCTGCTCGCGCCCGACCAGATCGCAATAGAAGCCCTTCGCCGATGCCCTGAACGGCGTCAGTATATCGACCGGTCTGATCTCCTCAACCTCTTCCCACACCGCTTCCTCTGGCGCCGGAGCCGGTTCCGGCGCCAGAGCCGGGGCCCCTCGCCATTGCCGGCTCCGGTAATCCTCCAAGTCGGACAAGAGGTCGGTCACGATCTGATACCGATCCTTCGGTTCCTTGGCCAGGGTTTTCATTACCATCGCGGCCAGCCGGGCATCCGCCTGGTTGTTCACGACCAGGGGAGAGACCGGGGGGTCGTTGATGTGCTGATAGATGATCGTGATGAACGAATCGCCCGTGAACGGGAGTTCCCCGGTCAGCATTTCGTACAGGACGATGCCGAAGGAGTAGAGGTCGCTGCGGACGTCCATCTCCTCGCCGAGCGCCTGTTCGGGCGACATATACTCCACCGTGCCCATGATCTCCCCGATCTTCGTCAACGAGATGGCATCGACGATGCGGGCGATCCCGAAATCGAGCACCTTGACGCCCCCGTCGGGCGTGAGCATGATGTTCTCAGACTTGATGTCACGGTGGAGAATCTGTCGGCGATGCGCCAGGTCGAGCGCCTTCATGACTTGGGGGGCGATGTCGAGGATTTCAACCGTGGGCAGGGCGCTCGACCGGTGGAGGAGTTCTTGTTTGAGGGTCCGGCCCTCGACGTACTCCATCACGATGTAGGCGATGCCGCTCTCCGTCCCAACATCGTGGACGGTGACCACGTTCGGATGGACGAGCTTGGCGGCCGCGCGAGCTTCCCGGTAGAACCGGGCGATGTACTCCTCGTCGGACGCGAACTGTTCAGGCAGGACTTTGAGCGCGACAGCCCGCTCCAGGACGAGGTCGTACGCTTTATACACCGTCCCCATCCCGCCCCGCCCGATCAAATCGGTCAGGGTATAGTGTCCGAGGGTTTTGCCGATGTACCCCTGATGATCGGATCGTGTGGTCACGGGCTGCCTCTGCGGACCTCTTCCGGCGGCGGAGGGATAAAACTAACGCGCTGTTTCGATTAAGACGACAGCCGGGCGCTCGATGTTCCCTGAACGGCTCTGTCAACGGAGTCCATGCTTCTGCATCCGGTACCGGAACGTATCGTAACTCAGATGCAGCAAGCGGGCGGCTTGCCGGGCGTTCCAGCGTGTCATCCGGAGGGCTTCTTCAATATACCGCTTCTCCACCGCCTCCAGCGAAACGCCCGTATCAGGGGGGATGTAGACGACGATATCGTCCTGAGGGGGGTCCCCGGTGGCGGCCGGTTCGTCCTCGCCCCGCCGGCTGCGCCGCCGTTCGACGGCCACCTGCCCATTTTGACCAGCCGGCTCCCCTTCTGGGGTCATCACGCGACGGTCGATGGAGAAGTCTTCAGGTTCCAGGATCTCCCGGTTCCCGAGTAGCACCGCCCGCTCGATCATGTTCTTCAGCTCCCGGATGTTGCCCGGCCAATGATACGCCTTCATCAGGGTGATCGCCCCGGTCGAGAGCCCCTTCACCGTCTTGTTATACTCTTCGTTATACCGGGCGATGAAGTGTTTGGCGATCAGCAGCACATCGTCCCCCCGGTCGCGCAAGGGGGGGAGCTCGACGGACATCACGTTCAGACGGTAGTACAGATCTTCTCGAAACTGATCCCGGACGATTAAGTCTTCCAGAGGCACGTTCGTGGCGGTGACGATCCGGGCGGCGACCCGGATTTCCTCCACCCCGCCGAGGCGGCGCAACGTTTTATCCTCGATCACCTTCAAGAGTTTCGCCTGGAGATTCAGCGACATCACGCCGATTTCATCCAGGAACATCGTCCCCCCCTGGGCGAGCTCAAACAGCCCCTTCTTCCGCGACCGGGCATCCGTAAACGCGCCGGGCTCATACCCGAACAACTCCGCCTCGAGCATCGTCTCCGGGATGGCCGCACAGTTGAGCTCGATAAAGGGACCTTTCATGGAGGAACTACAGGCATGGATCGCACGGGCGATGAGCTCCTTCCCCGTCCCGCTCTCCCCCCGGATCAGGACGCTTGCGGTGGAGCTGGTACTGATTTTCTCCACTTTCTGCAACACTTCCTGAATCTCAGGACTGTTGCCGACGATGTCCGCGAAGGAGGATGGCTTCGTCACGGGAACGTCCCGCCTTGTTGAGTTGAGAGTCTGACGGAATGGAGCAACCAACCTGAGGGGCACACGGCCGCGCACCCCTACTCTTTGGGGCACAATGACTATTCGGGGATACGACGATAATAATATGATGAAGACCCAACTTTGTCAATAAAAATTCTCTTATACAAGTAGTGATATCACAGAAAAATGGTGAAATCACCATATCTTCCTCAACCATCCCGGCACCCACGCTCCCCGTCTCAATCTGTCATATATCCAGGAAGAACAATAGCTTGCCAAGTACTTTCTGATACCATCCGAAGAATGGCATACTCTTTGCTTACAGGGATAAATAGACTTTATTCTGCTATCTGCATCACTTCACCCATTTTTTAAGGAGGCACTCTCAGATGCGTTCCCTCTCCCCCATTCGACGGATGGTGTACGGGACGGGGTTGCTGGTGGCACTGGCCACGTTAGTCCTGACCAGTTGCTCGACCCTGAGCAACCCGCTCGCCCCGCCGACCCTCCAAGCCCCCCTGACCGTCATGGCCCGCGCCCTGACCCTCAGCCCGGACGCCTTCACCCACCTCACCCTCGGCCCAGC
>JACQVL010000092.1 GCA_016209865.1 Candidatus Latescibacterota bacterium
CGGTCGTCTGCTACGACTTGCTGTACATCCTGATGATGCGATTAGACGCCCTGATGCTCGGCTACTACCTCCCCGCCGTGCAGGTCGGGATTTACGGCATCGCCGTCGAGATCGCGCTCCTGACGAAAAAAATCCGGCACTGGTTCGAGCCGATCTTCGCGCCCATCATCTCCGAACTGCATCACCAACGGCAGATGAACCGGCTCGAGGAGAACTTCTCCCTCGTCACCCGATGGTTCCTGACGATCACCATCCCCTTCTTCTTCGGCATCGTCCTGATCGGCCGGGACCTGCTGGCGGTGTTCGGGCCGGAGTTCACCGTCGGCGGCCTCAGCCTGACCTTGCTGACCCTGAGCCAGATTCTCTACGGCAGTATGGGCTCCGGCGACCTGCTGCTTCTGATGGCCGGCCATCCCTACTTGAACCTGATGAACACCGCCCTCGTCCTGGTGCTCAACTTCGGACTGGGACTGTTTCTCATCCCACGGTACGGGATGGTGGGCGCGGCGGCCGGAACCTTCGCGTCCTTTGCCGTGTTGAGTCTCATACGGCTCGTCGAAGTGTACCTGCTCCTCCGCATCCACCCATTCCGGCAGCAGCTCATCAAGCCGGTCGTGGCCGGGCTGGTCGCGTTCCTGTTCACGGCCGTCGTCCGGTCGATGTACCCGGTCCACAGCCTCGTCAGTGTGATCGTGTACAGCCTGCTGTTCATGATCGGCTACGTCGTGATACTGGTGCGGTTGGGACTGGAGGAGGAAGATCGTCAACTCTTGCGCGCGGGCTGGGACCGGCTGCGCTCCCGGTCGTGGGACCGTGTGGCGAAGCGCGCAGCGTAATAGATCGGAACCTCATGATGCCATTTTGGGCGAAGATGCTCAAGCGGACGGTCGATCAGCTCCCGATCGCCTGCCATCTCTACGTGACGGATCAATGTAACCTGGACTGCCATTACTGCACCGAATACGATAACAGCGTCCCGCATCCCCGTCTGGACGACCTGAAGCGGTGGATTCACAAAATCAGCGACCTGGGATGCCTGCGGATCGGCCTTCAGGGCGGGGAACCGTTGCTCCACCCGGACATCGTGGACATCGTCCGGCACTGTACATCGCTCGGCCTGCGGACGAGCATGTCCACGAACGGGTTCAGGCTGACGCCGGAGCTGGTGCAGGCGCTGGAAGAGGCCGGACTGGATTCGCTCCAGCTCTCGGTCGACCGGATGACCCCCATCCCGTCAACCCGGAAAGCCCTCAAGACGGTCATCCCGAAGATCGAATACCTGAAACGGTCGAGGATTCCGTTCCATCTCACTGGCGTCTTGTTCCACGAAACCCTGCCGGAAGCCCAGGAGGTGCTCCAGTACGGTCTCTCCAACGGGATTTCGACACACACCCGTCTCGTGCACGTCGGCCCGGACGGGAGTTCAGGCGTCAGCGCCGGGGAACAGGGCGCACTGGCGTCGTTCATCGATACGATGGAGCAGGACAAACGGCAGGGACACAAGGTCCGGACGAGCAAGGCGATCCTCGACTACCAGCGCGCGATGCTCAACGACCAGTCCGTCGAATGGACGTGCGTGGCCGGGTACAAATACTTTTTCGTCTCCGCCCAGGGCAAGTTCTGGCTGTGCAGCATGAACCGCCAGCCCGGACTGGACATCATGGCGGTCACCCCTGACCTCTTGAAGAGCTATTTCCATAAAAAGGAATGCCAGGATGGGTGCGGGGTGTACTGCGTCGTGGAGACGTCGCTGTTTCACAACCATCCCGCCCAGTTCTTAGCGCAGGAAGGATGGGAACGGGTTCAGCAGCGCTTAGCTCGATTCCGGAACGGGACGACAGCCGCAGGCACGGGCGACGACGGAGGAAGAGAGAATGTCCTATCAGGAAGCCGTAGCGTCTGAGGTCCGCGAGACCAACCGGACGTTCTACGCCGATTACTACCACCGGCCGCTCTTCAACCTGCGCTACGAATACCTCTACCGGCGGCAGCTCTTCACAGAGACGCTGCTGAAGCTGGGGATTCCGAGGTCGGGACAACGGGTGCTCGACGCGGGGTTCGGCTACGGAGACCTGCTGTTCCTGTTCGACCCGTCCTGCGACCTTCACGGGCTTGAGATCTCCCCGTCGGCCGTCGAACAGGCCCGGGCGCGGGCGGCCAGCGGCGGCTACGCTCAGGCCACGTTCACGGAACACGACCTGCACAACCTGATCCCCTACGCGGATGACACATTCGACGTGGCGATCTGTTCGCACACCCTGGAACATATCGAGAACACGGATGACGTGGTGGCGGACTTCTATCGCGTCCTAAAGGCTCAGGGGGTCCTGTTCGTGTTTCTCCCGATCAACGAGGAATCGTTCCACTGTGAGAAATCCAAGCACATCTGGAAATTCACGACGGACAACTTCTGTCAGATGGCGGAACGATGCGGGTTTCGCACGGTCTCCGTCCTGGAACACCAGTTTTTCGACATGCCGTTCAAGGCGTTCGTCCCGTTCGGGCGTCGCCATCCCGTGTTCGACGTGCTGCGCCGCATCGTCCAGTATACGCTCGGCCTGTTCATCGTGAGGGTGGGGGGACGGCGGATCGATCAGCTCCTGGAGCGATTGCACTGCCCGGCGACCTGTCTGCTCATCGTCTTGAGGAAGGAGCCCGCGTCGTGTTGACGGCGGTGGAGCCCCAGGCCGCGCGTTCGTTTTCTTCGACGGCGTCCCGTGCCTCTCGGACCGTCCTCTTCTTGACGAGCTGCGTCCGGGGCGGGGGACCTGGCTGGAGCTTGTTTTACCTGCTGAAACACCTGGACCGCTCCCGGGTCGAGCCGGTCGTCGTCCTCCCAGCCGCCGGAGTCCTGGCCGGGCGGTTGGACGAGATTCAGGTCCGGTATCACATCATCCCGCACCTGCCGGAACGGCTCTATACTCTCCGGGTTGCGGGCGCGGGCCGGCTCCAGAAGCCGATCTCCGCCCTGTGGAACGCGTTCGATGGAGTCCGGGCGTTCGTCGCCTTGATGCGATTCATCCGGTCTGAGCGTGTCGATGCCATCTATTGCAACAACATGCTCGTCAAGCCCATCGGCGCGTTCGCGGGCCAGCTCACGGGGACGCCGATTGTGTTTCACTGCCGGAATATCCATCAGTCGTTCGTCCGGCGGAGGTTGTTCGTCCAGCTCGCCCGATTGCCCGCCGTTAAGCGGGTGGTGTGCATCTCGAACGCCACCGAGCGGGCGTACCGCTTCTCCGGCAAGACGGTGGTCATCCCGAACGGGGTCGACCTGGACGAGTACCACCCGGAGAAGGTGGACGGCCGGCTTCGCGCGGAGCTGGGACTGGATGAGGACACGTTCGTCGTGGGATATGTCGGCCGGATCGTCCCATGGAAAGGGGTCGATGTCCTGCTCGACGCCGCCCGCCTCGTCCTCCAGTCTGACCGGCGGGCAGTCTTCTGCCTGATCGGGTCGAACCCGGTCGGCGCGACGCGGGACATCCGGAGCGCGTATGAACAGCAAGCGGCTGCGTACGGGATCGCGGACCGCGTCTCTTTTCTCGGGTTCCGGGAAGACATCCGGCCGTACGTGCGCGATTTCGACCTGCTGGTGCTGCCGTCGAAGGAGCCGGAACCGTTCGGACGGGTGAACATCGAGGCGATGGCGATGGGCGTGCCCGTCATCGCGACGGCGCATGGCGGGCCGCGCGAGATCATCGACGACGGGGTGGACGGGGTCTTGGTCCCTCCGAATGACGCGGCGGCGTTAGCGCGCGCGATCCTGGCGATGATGGCTTCCCCCGATCTGCAGAAACAGCTCGGAGGACGAGGCCGACAGAAGGTGCATCAGCGGTTCGACGCGCGGGGGGTGGCGCGGCGGATAGGAGAGATCATCTGGACGACAGCACGATGAATCAGTCAGGCACGATCGTCTACATTCTGGGGTATTTCCCCAAAGTCTCGGAGACGTTCATCCTGCGCGAGGTTGTGGGGTTGCGTCGGAAGGGCCTGTCCATCACCGTGGTGGCGCTCAACTGGGGCCATCAGGAGGGGTTATCGCCGGAAGAAGTGGCATGTGTGCGGGACGCGCGCTTCGTCCCGCCCCTCTTCTTGCCCACGGTGCTCTGGGCGAACCTTGTGGCCTGCCTGACATCGCCCCGGCGCTACGTGAAGGCGTTCATGCGGATTATGGGACAACCCCACCGGAGCCTGTATTTCTACCTGCGCGCGCTGTACCACGTGTTGGCGGTTGGCGCCATCGCCCGGCTCCTGTCGAACGGCCAGCCGGTCGCCCACGTGCACGGGCATTTTGCGTCCCTGCCGACCGAAGTGACGATGGGCGTGGCGGCGTTTCTGGATGTGCCGTTCAGCTTCACGGCGCACGCCAAGGACATCTACGTCGATGCGAACGCCCTCCGCGAGAAGATGCGGGCGGCCCGGTTTGTCGTGACGTGTAGTGATTACAACGCCCGGTACCTGCGTGCGCTCTGTCCTGAAGCCCATCAGGAGCATGTGGTCGTCGTACGCTGCGGCGTCCCGATAGAGGAAATAGAATGGGCGGCCCCGAGATCATCCCCCCGACCACTGATTTTGTCAGTGGGACGGCTGGTTGAAAAGAAGGCACACCGCTACCTGATCGAGGCCTGCGGACTGCTGAAAGACGAAGGCCTCGCATTTCAATGCCTCATCATCGGTGACGGTCCGCTTCGAGGTGTCCTGGCGGCGGAGATTACACGGAGGCATCTCCACGATTGTGTCACATTACACGGAGGCGTACCGTATCGGCAGGTAACGGAATTTTATCGTCGGGCGACGATGTTTGTCTTGCCCAGTCTAATCACCGATAAGGGAGACCGGGAGGGCCTGCCCGTCGTGCTGATCGAGGCCATGGCGTTCGGTGTTCCCGTGATTTCGAGTCCGACCTCTGGCATCCCGGAACTGGTCGTGGACAACGAGACCGGGCTGTTAGTCCCGCCTGCCGATGCCCAGGCTCTCGCTCGGGCCATGGTGAAAGAGATACGGGATGAGTCGCTCAGACACAGACTATCGGCAGGCGGCAGAGCCAAAGTCGAGGCGGAATTTGACTTAGAACAGAACGCCGCAAAACTCATGGCGCTCTTCGAGGAGCGTATTCCCCTCTGGCCGTCATTGACGCTCCAACCCGCTTAACTGTCGATGTTTATCGATGAAGCTTTGTGGATTCACGATGTCTTATCTCAGATTCCACTGCCAGCGAGGATGACTCTCCTGGACGTGGGATCATCGACCGCGCACTTTCGTCAGATCGAGCAGCCTCATATCGATCGGTATCTCTTTCGTCCCCTCGAAGCGCAGGGGGTCTCGATCGTCCATCTGGACGCGAAAGACGCAGCTGGCGTTGATGTGGTATACGACATTGGGAATCACGATCATGAGTTAGCGATCGGGCCGTTTGATGTGGTAATCTGCTGTAACCTGTTAGAACATGTGGTGAACAGAGACAAAGCACTCCACCGATTACGTCAGTGGGTCAAACCACAGGGGTATCTGTTGATCACAGTACCGCACGTCTATAGGCGGCATCTGGATCCGATTGATACGATGTACCGGCCCTCTAATCGTGATCTGGCGGTGCTCTTTCCGCATGACCGGATTATTCGATCGGAGATCGTGACGGTGCACCATGTCAAAGAGTATACGAAGCGAGGCTTCTATCGCTATCTTCAGTATGTGATCCCATCGCTCAGATGGAAGGTCAGTTGTGTGCTGGTACAGCGATCACGCGTCGTGATCGAGGCCTGAACAACGGGGACATGGTGCACAATGGTCCGGATGATTTTTTTGTCGTCAAAGAGCACGTGAGCGACAGTCTGGACCTGTTAGGGGTGTGTCGAAAAGGACGATGAACCAGTCAGGGACGATCGTCTACATTCTGGGGTCTTTCCCCACGCTCTCGGAGACGTTCATCCTGCGC
>JACQVL010000073.1 GCA_016209865.1 Candidatus Latescibacterota bacterium
GGCAGAAGACGCTCATGTCCCGCACGGTCGAGAACATCCCGCCCCAGGGCGCGCCGAACGCCCGCCAGTAGGGTTTATTCCAGCCCCAATCTGCTTCGATTAAGTCGTCCGGCAGCCGGATTTCAGGAATACGTGCGAGCAGGTCGGGTCGGACACCGAGTGACGTGTCGTCCATGCCCAGTGGCTCGAACATCTCCCGCCGGAGGAACTCCGGAAGGGGTGTTCCTGTCACTCGCCAGACGATCTCCCCTAAGATGGCGATCCCGGCGCTCTGGTACGAGATGTTCGTCCCCGGCTCGAACAGCAGGTCGAGGTCGCAGATCCGGGCGATGAACTCGTCGAGCGGGGCGTGCCGCTTCCGGTAGTCGACGTTCTCCGGGATCATGTCCAGCAGGCCGGAGGTGTGCGTGAGCAGGTGACGGATCGTCACCCGGTCTTTCCCCTGCGCGCCGAATTCCGGGATGACCGAGACGACGGGCGTGTCCAGCCCGGCCTGTCCGCGCTCGACGAGGAGCATCACGGCGGCGCAGGCGACCGGCTTCGTGACCGAGGCGGTCAGGAAGATGGCGTCAGACGGGAGCATGGGCGCGTCGGGCTTCGGGGCCATCCGGCCGAACCCGCGAGGCGTCAGGTGTCTCCCCTGCCGGGCCAGCCCGATCGCCGCGCCGGGGGCGAGGTCGGTCGCGACCCACGACTCGATGTACGCGAACGCCTTCGCCAGCCGCTCCGATGAGAGGCCGATGTCTTCGGGACGGTCTGTTATCGGTATCGTCATCCCACAAATCCCTTCATCGCAACCCACCGCTCCTGATGGTACGATTCGTACGCCGCCTGGCACGTCGCCATCGTCCACAGGTTGTCCTCGCCGGAGGTCTCCGGCGTCCGGCCTTCCTGAATCGCGCAGCAGACGTCGTCGAACAGGACGCCGATGAGAGGATGAACGCCAGCATCCTTCACGGCCGCCTCCGGCGAGAGCATCATCTGTCCGTTCAAGAAGTATCCCTCTTTCTCCGACCCCCGGATGACGCCTTCCGTCCCCTCCACGAACCACCTGCCGTACCAGCCGATCGAGAGCGACGGGTCGAGGTCCGCCCGGCCGGCCCGGCTCGCCCGGTAGTTGATCCGGAACCCGCCCGTCATCTTGAGGATCGTCGTCGCCGACGTCTCCCCCGTCGCGCCCGTCCAGGCCGGGTTCCAGGCATCGCAGAACACCCGCTCCGGCTCGCAGCCGGCCACGCTTCGGAGGAAGTCGAAGTGGTGGACGGACGACTCGATCAGCAGTGGGCTGGGCACATCTTTCAACCGGTCGGTGTACGTCCGCCGCTGGTGAAACTCGAAATCGAGGTGGTCGATCTGGCCGACCGCCCCGTCCCGGAGCATCCGGCCGAGCGTGCGCGGGACCGGGCCGTACCGGAGCTGCTGATTGACAGCGAGGGTACGGCGATGGGTCTTCGCCAGCGAGATGATCTGGCGAGCATCGGCCAGCGTCTCGGCGAGCGGTTTGGCGGTCAACAGATGGAGTCCGTGGGGCAGGATCAAACGGGCGTGTTCCGCCCGGAGCTTGGGAGGCGTGTTGTGCACGGCCAGGTCGGCCGTGACTGAACCCAGCGCGGCGGCCAGGTCGGTGAACCGCCGGGATGCCGGGACGCGGAGGGCGTCACCACCCTTGTCGAGCGCCTCCTGCACCGGGTCGACCAGACCGGCCACCTCCACCCATGGCCGCTCCGGGAGCAACGTCCACCAGTTCTGCCCGAACCCGCCCACGCCGACGATGAGGACACGTATGCGATCCATGGAGGTTCCCTTGAGAAACAGTGACGAGTGACGAGCAAGACATGACAGATGTAACGTGAGCTTAATCTGCGTGTCAAGTCTTTTCGTCTTTACAGATCATCGAGAGGGCGTTATATTCACACCCCGCTATGGAATACTGGCGATGAGGGGTGGGGAAGGGACTCGTCACTGGTCACTCGTCACTACTCTTAAAGGAGTCTGGCTCATCCGGGATTTTGGCGGGAATCATGGGCAAGA
>JACQVL010000076.1 GCA_016209865.1 Candidatus Latescibacterota bacterium
CATCGACCCGGATCATGATGTTGCCCGGTTTGAGGTCACGGTGGGTCACCCCGTGCTCATGGGCATGGGTGAGGGCATCACTGAGGGGGATGAACCACTCGAAGAAGCGGTCGAGCGTCAGGCCATCGGGCGGGATGTGCACGTGGAGCGTCTGACCGTCCACGTACTCCATCGTGATGAAGAGCACCCCATCCGCTTCCTCGATCGAATAGATCTGGGCGATGTTGGGATGGTTCAGTTTCGCCGCGGCTTCGGCCTCCGTGCGGAACCGTCTCAGGCGCTCCGGATCATTCCGCACGGCTTCGGGCAGGACTTTGAGGGCGACCTGGCGCTTGAGGTTGAGATCCTCTGCTAAGTACACCTCCCCCATGCCCCCCTGGCCGAGCTGCCTGATGATCCGATAATGCGAGAGGGTTGGACCAAGCATGGTACACCCCCGGCGATTTTGGATTTTAGATTTTAGATTTTGGATTGACGACGGGATGGTCTTATTATAGGGGGAATTCCATCAGTGTCAATGAGAAAATGCGTAATTCCCCTTGACGCCGTCCACGGGGCGGTATTATATCTGCGGACGCGGAGGCGGGATGGTAAGGGGGAAATGGGAAACGGAAAATGGAAAACGGGAAATGGAAAACGGGAAACGGGAAATGGTTTGTAGGGGCGAATGATCATTCGCCCCTACATCGCCCCTACATGAATGTTTCAACGTTACATGAACGTTTCACCGTTCCACCGTGTCAACGCAAAACATGAACGTGTCACCGTGCTAACGTGTCAACGCACAAAGAGGAGGTCCCGTGGACATCAGCTTCTACACCGGCGCGGGCGGCGGCGTGTGGAGCCTTGAGGAGTGCGCCCGGTGGGCGAAGGCGCATGACTTCGATGCGATTCGTCTGTCGGCGGGGGGAGTCGCAGACCCGGAGACAGTGCTCCGCGAAGGGCCGGACGAGATCAACGACACGCTCAAGGCGCATGGCCTGTATCTGGCCGGACTGGCGGCGCACAACAACCTGTTAGACGACGACCCGGAGAAGCGGGACGCGGCCGCGTCCCGGCTCCACAAGGCGATCGAAGCGGCCAGCCGGCTGGGCACGCCGGCCGTCATCACGCACGCGGGGAGTCCGGTCGGCTTCCGGTTCTACGGCGGGTACTCCGCCCCGCCGGGCAACCCGAGCGACCGCTCAACGGAACTGGTTGGCCGGTTCAAGGAGAGGTTTACCCCGATCGTCAAACTCGCTGAAGAGAAAGGAGTTAAGATTGCCCTCGACGTCGCCGTCCGGATGGGCAACATCGCGTGCAACCCGCAGATGTGGGAGCGGGTGTTAGACGCGGTGCCGTCCGATTCCCTCGGCCTGTCGTGCGACCCGTCCCACTGGTTGTGGATGATGATCCTGCCCCCGGAGGACGCCATCCGGGCGTTCGCGGGCAAGTGGTACTACGCCGACGTGAAAGACTGCGAAGTCAGCCGGGAGATGCTCTTCCGGCAAGGGATCATCGGGAACTGGTGGTGGCAGTACCGGGTGCCCGGCCGCGGCCAGTTGAACTGGGGGACGATCATCGGCGCGCTCCTGGAATCGGGGTACGATTACGTCCTCTGCGTCGAGAACGAAGACCACGGTCTGCCGGGACTGGCGGGCATCGACCTCGGCGGCCGGCACCTGCGACAGTTCCTGCCGAAGAAGGGCGAGCCGTACGACCGCCCGCCCGGGTTCTGGAAGGTGGAGTGAAAGGAGTCCGCATGTCTGACAAGACCCGTGTCGCGTTCGTGGGGAGTGGGGGGATTGCCGAGGCGCATCTGCAGGGCCTCTCGAAGCATCCGGATGTGGCATTGACGGCCTTCTGTGATATCCGGAAAGATCGCGCGGAACAGGTGGCTGGCCGGTACGGAGCGCAGGCGTTCACCGGCGCGACGGAGATGCTCGACCGGACACCGGTCGACGCCGTGTTCTTCTGCCTGCCGCCGTTCGCGCACGGGGCGGAGATGGAGGCGGTCGAGCGGGGTATCCCGTTCTTCGTCGAGAAACCCGTCCATCTCGACCTGGCCGGGGCGCGCCAGATCGCCTCGGCGGTCGCGAAGCAGAACCTCCTGACGACGGTCGGGTACATGAACCGCTACCGCCGGTCGATCAACACCGTGCGCGAACGGCTGGCGGACGACCCGGCGATTCTCGTGACCGGCGGGTGGATCGGGGGGACGCCGAGGGGCAGTGAAGGCATCTTATCGTGGTGGATTCAGAAGGACAAGAGCGGGGGACAATTCCACGAGCAGATTACCCACACCATCGACCTGGTGCGGTACCTATGCGGAGAGATCGTTGAGGTGCACGCGTTCGCGGCGAAGGGACTCAACCGGGAGACGCCCGCGCAGTATACCGTCGAGGACGCGGCGGTCGTCAACCTCCGGCTGGCGAACGGCGGGGCGGCCAACCTGTGGGCGTCCTGCTCCGCGAACGCGGGCGGAGGTGGGGTGAGCCTGAACGTGTACGCGTACGGACTGACCGCTCACTACACCGGATGGGAGCACACCCTCCGGCTGATGCGCACCGGACAGGATACGGTCGAGATCGCCGGAGAGCCGGACATCTTCGGGATCGAAGACGCGGCGTTCATCAAGGCCGTGCGGGAGCGCGACCCGTCACACGTCCGCTCGTCCTACGCCGACGGGCTGGCGGCGATCGAGGTGTCGTTAGCGGCGAACGAATCGATGGACACCGGCCGGCCGGTCCGGCTCACGCTCCATTAACCCCCCTCCATCCGGACGAAATCGGAGAGCTCGATCGACGCCCGACGGTTGAGCTTCTTCACGAAGAAAATGCTTCCGACAAACCTGACCTCGATCCGCCGTGGCAGCCAGATGTTCGGCTCGACCCGCTGCTGCTCGTACCGGATTTGCATGTCGGTCAGATGGAGCGCGATCAGTCCGATGCGGAGATCGTCGGTCAGCCGCCCGTCCGCTTTCACGATCCGGTACTCTTGGGTATCGACCCACACCGTGCCCACTAAGCGGTTGTACACGAGGTCCCGGCGCTCGCGGGCTTTCAGTCCGGGGCGCGGACGATAGCTCAACATGTAAGCCATCCGGCCGTTGAGGAGTTCTGTCCGGACCGTCCGGTACTCATACCGGGGGATCAGGTCGGAGAGGTAGACCCACCGGCGGTCAACGTCCCCGGACAGGTCGCTCGAATCGGCGCGGGTCCGCTCTGTCTTCGTCCGTTCCCTGAAGGCGCGTTCGCGGCGTTCCTCCTCGGCCAGAGCCGTTCCGCGCAACGGCTGGCCGTTCACGCTGAGTTTTCTGGCGTACCGCTGCCCGTGAACGTGAAAGATGTGCTCTTTCTCCTCATACCGGGCCTTGACCGTGCCAGCCTGGTCGAGGTCTTCTCGCAGGACGGTGGCATGGAACGAGTACCGCGCGGATTGCGCGACGTAGTCGTCTGCATGGACGCGGATCCGCGCGATGATCGTCTGCGGGTCGGGGAGGCCATCCGCCCCTGATCCGGTGCTGGACGGCCACAGGACGGCTGCCGACAGAGCCGCGCAGAGCCACCTCAGGAGGCCGCAAGAGCGGATGAATTGGAGTTTCGCGTGAGACATAGTCGCTTCCTCCGCTGTGTGCTTGTCCTCCGCTTTCCACCGTGTTAATATAATGGATAGCCCGCAACACGACAAGAGGGACAGCGGAGTGCAGACGATGAAAAATCTCTTGACGCTGATCATCCTTTTCTGTTATGCTTCTACCGATTCTGCTTCACTGGCACGCAGACGATCTTTACATCAAAGGAGTCTTCTCTGATGGGATCGACAGCCGGATGGGAAGTCCGGACGGACTCGAGCAACGTCCGGCTCAAATTTTTTTATCAGGATCGCTTCGTCTTAGCGTACAACACCGGGGGGCCGATGGGGGATTTCTTCCGGCCGCGCCCCGATTTCTATCCCGTCTACTCCCCGGCGGGCTGCCTGTTGACCGACCAGCACACCTACCGGCACGTCCACCATGCCTCCATCTGGCTGGGACACGGCCGGGTCGGCCATCCGGTCAACAACTTCTACCACGACACCCCGCGCGACGGGCTGATCACGACGAAACGGATCGCCCATCAGATCGACGGCCCTTCGCTGATCCTGGGGTCGGAGCTTGACTGGGTGAACATCCGTGGGGGCGTCGACCTGAAAGAGCTGCGGCTCGTCGAGGTGATCCCCGCGCCCGGCCTGTACGTGCTCGACTGGTACACCCGGATCGCTCCGCCGGAGCGGCCGATCACGATGCTCCGGGATAATCACAGTTTCCTGTGCTTCCGGGTGGCCGACACGATCGACGTCGAGGACGGGGGACAGATCATCAACACCAACGGGCAACGCAACGAGGAAGAATGCATGCGGCAGCCGGCCGATTGGATCGATTACTCCGGGACGGTCACCGGCCATCCGTGCGGTCTGACGCTGATGAACCATCCGGCCAACCCGCCGTCCAACTGGTTCGTCCGGAACTACGGGACGGTCTGCTTAAGCCCGTTCCTCGACCGGGATGTCGTGTTAGACCCCGGCCAGCCGCTCGAATTCCGGGCACGGTTCCTCCTCCATGACGGGGGGCCGGATGACATCGACATTCCTGGCCACTGGCAGGCGTTTACGCATCGACCGGAGTGGCAGAACCCGCTGCCAGAGCAATGATGAATGCGGAATTCTTACCGCAAAGAACGCAAAGGGCGCAAAGAGTAGAGATAATTTGGTGAGGGGTGAATAGAGGAGTTCACGATGATCTTCACACGACCTGACATCCAGCAATTCCGGGAACAGGGGTATGTCATCAAGCCCAAATTCTTTAATAAGCGCGAGGTCGCGGCCCTTCAGGCCGAGGTCGTGCGACTGAAAGACAACGGGTTCTTGCGGAATGTGGCGACCGACGGCGACGGGAAGACCCATTCGACGGCGCTGCGCAACCTGCAGCTCTGTCCGATGTACCGGCACAGCACGTTCTTCCGCGCCCTCCCGTTCAAACCGAAAGTCATCCAGGCGGTCTCAGAGTTGCTGGGCGACCCCACCATCCTGCATTTAGACCAGGTTTTCCTCAAGCCGGGCGGGGACGGCATGGGGACGCACTGGCATCAGGATAACGCGTACTTCAAGATCAGCGATCCGATGAAAGGCACGGCGATGTGGATCGCGGTGCACGATGCGACGGTCGTCAACGGGACGCTGCACGTCATCCCCGGCAGTTATCGAGAGGCCTACGAACACAGCCGCGATCCTTACAGCGATCATCACATCCGTTGTTACCCGCCCGAGGAGCGCGCCGTGCCGGTCGAATTGCCGGCGGGCGGCGTGATCTTCTTCTGTTATGGGACGGCTCATTGCACGCGGGAGAACAAGACCGACAGGGAGCGGGCGGGAGTGGCGTACCATTTCCTCCGCGTCGATTACGCCCAGCCGAACCTCATCGAACCAGACCGGGACTACCGCCCATACCTGACCGGCCCGTTAGCCACGGGTGGGGTGAAGGAATACGGAGTCAGAGTCGCCGGGACGTGGAAAGAAGAGGTCGAGCGGGCAGTGCAGTTAAGAGTTAAAAGTGAAGAGTGAAAGGCAAAGAGAGCCAGCGCCGTGCAGTGTTTTTCACTCTTCACTCATCACTCTTCACTATCTTTCCCAGTGCCTCTGTTGCCGCCGCCATCAGCATCCGGAAATCTGAACTCAGGTCGATGAAACGGAACCCCTGGGCGGCGCGGGTATTGACGTCCTCTGCCGACCGGCACGGCAGGCCGACCGGCGTGCCGGCCGCCTGTCCTGCTCGCAACACCGCTTGCACCGCCGCCTCGTGCTCCGGGTGGCCGATCGGGACTCCCATCGAGAGGGCCAGATCCCCTGTTCCGATGAACACGACATCCACGCCGGGGACGGTCACGATATCCGCCGCCCGCCCGATCGCATCGATGTGCTCGACCATCACGACGGCCAGGATCTCCGCGTTCGCCCGCGCGCCGTAATCCG
Organism: Candidatus Latescibacterota bacterium; assembly: GCA_016209865.1. Classification (GTDB taxonomy): domain Bacteria; phylum JAAXHH01; class JAAXHH01; order JAAXHH01; family JACQVL01; genus JACQVL01. Next base: position 5,989 of record JACQVL010000076.1, read on the forward strand.
GGCCGTAGGCGGACGCGAGCGCGCCCATCGACCGGGCGCCGTCCGGCGGAAACCGCATCGCCCGCACCGCCTGTACCGCTTCGTCCGCGCTGTTCACCATCGGCACGACCACCCCCCAGGCTCCGGCCTCGAACACCTGCTTGATGACCATCGGGTCGTTCCAGGCCACCCGCGCCATCGGAGTCGCCTCGCCCCCGGCGATTCCTTGCAGGCACTGGAACACGCTGTTCAGTCCGATCGGACTGTGCTCCGCATCGACCACCAGGAAGTCGAACCCGACGTGAGCGAGGTGCTCCGCCGCGACGGGGGAGGCGAGGTTGAGCCACGTTCCGACCACCGTCTTGCCCGCCGCCAGCTTCTCTTTCGTCCGATTCCGTCTGACCTGTCGCATACGCCCTCCAAGAGAAAATGATGAATGATGAATAAAGACCGAATTCATGCCCTCTTTTCTTGTCATTCCCGCGAAAGCGGGAATCCATTCATCGTTCCGCGTTGCATCTTAAACAGCGCCGCCAACAACACGACCGTTGCCCCCCCACAGGCGGTCACGACATAGAACGGTAGTCCCGCACTCCATTCGACCGCGGTGCCGCCCCAGAGCGACCCGGTGAGCATCCCGGCGCTCCACGAGAGATGCGCCATCCCGACGACCTGGCCTTTCTCGTCCGGGCCCGACACGTCGTTGATGATCCCTGGCATCGTCGTCGAGAGCGACCAGGCGGCCGTGGCTCCGGTGACGCCGAACACGTAGAGGCCGAGCGCGGAGCGGGCGAAGACCGCGGTGAGCAAGGCACTCGCGGTGACCCCTATGCTCGCCACGAGCGCGGGCGTCTTCGGTCCGAACCTGTCGCACAGCCGGCCGGTCACGACCTGGAAGAGGGACGCGACACACAGACTGACCGCGATGTAGTTGGCGGCGGACGAGGTGGTGCCCGTGGCGCGGAAGATGAGCAGGGGAATTAACAGCGTCGCTGCGCCCCAGTAACAGGTGGGCAGGTACCGGACGCCGACCAGCAGCCGGATGCTCGGGCGTGCGAACAGGCGGGTGTAGTCCCGCCATGAGGCGCGTGACCGGACTCCAACGGCGGGTCGTGACGCCAGTTCGGGCATCAGGAGGATGATCCCGACGAGCACGACGAGCATCGCGGCGGACATCCAGACCCCGATCGTCCTGAACCCGGCCGTATCCACGACCAGGCCCGTGAGCCGGTTGCCGAGCGCACTGCCGAGGGTTGAACCCAGAAAAAATGCCGCAGAGCCGAGGCCGAGGCTCGACCGCGGCGCGGCATGGATGAGGTACGCCTGACTGGCAGTCGTGCTGAACCCGGTCGCCACTCCGATGTACACGCAGATCGCGACCAGCCACGCCGGCTGGTCGGTCAGGAAGATCAGTCCTGACACGAGCGCCCCCGTCGATCCTATGACGTAGGTCTTTTTCGTCCCGATCTTGTCGCACAGGATTCCGGCGGGGACGGCGAACAAGCCGCCCAACAGGATGAACAGGGAGCGGAGACCTGCGGAGAAGAGCGGAGTCCGGCCGAGTTCAGCTTCGACGTAGATCGCCAGGAGGGACATCATCGGCGCACTGAGCGTGCCGATGACGAACGAAGCGATCCAGAGGGCAACAAACGGGGAGGTAGACAGCTCTTTGAGCGAATGGGTGACGTTCACGGGGTGGTCGGTGGTCGGTGATCGGTGGTCGGGGAAAAGATAACCTTGTGTATCTCGGTGATCATAATCATCAGGAAGACATCTCGTCAAGGGATTTCTCGTCATCCCGTCTTTCCCTGTTGACATGAGAAAAAAAGTCTACTAATTTTGTGCCAGAGTAGGGGCGCAGAATTCTGCGCCCCTAATGAGATTTGATGATCAAAACAGGTTATCCGTAGGGGCGATCCTTGTGATCGCCCGCATCGGGGCGAATACAAGATTCGCCCCTACAGGTTTTTACCGATTTTGGTCGTCAAAATTCATTAGCCGTGTCATGATCCAACCAATTACCGAATTTGTTCATCAAATTCCATCGTCACTGATTGTACCGACCACCGATTCACCGAGTCCCCGCTATGCCTCGCGCCAGTGGAGTCTTGCTCCATCCGACATCCTTGCCCGGACGGTTTGGGATCGGAGACCTGGGAGCCGCGGCCTCTCAGTTTCTCGATGTTCTGGCGGAGAGCGGACAGCGGCTGTGGCAAGTCTTGCCGCTGGGGCCGACTGGGCTGGGCGATTCTCCATACGCCTGCTTTTCCGCGTTCGCGGGCAACCCGTTGCTCATCAGTCTGGATCGTCTGGCGGAGGACGGCCTCCTGTCTCAGGATGACCTGCGGGATGTCCCCGTCTTCCCGGAACGGACGGTCGACTACGGCCGGGTGATCGAGTGGAAAGACCGTCGGCTGTATCGGGCGTTCGTCCGGTTCATGGCGGAGGCATCCCCGGCAGACCGGGCGGACTGGGAGGGGTTCTGCCGGGCGAACCAGTCGTGGCTGGATGACTATGCTCTGTTCATGGCCCTGAAGGACGCTCACGGCGGTGCCGCCTGGACGACCTGGCCGTCCGATATCGCGACGCGACAGCCGGATGCCATCGCCCGATGGACGGAGAAGCTGGCTGATCGGGTCGCATTCCACCGGTACGCCCAGTACACGTTCGATCGGCAATGGGCTGCCCTGAAGCGGTACGCGCACGACTACGGGATCGAGATCGTGGGGGATATCCCGATCTTCGTCGCCCACAACAGCGC
>JACQVL010000078.1 GCA_016209865.1 Candidatus Latescibacterota bacterium
ACCGGGTACGAGACGGTCGCCTACTTCTCCAAATTCTCCGGCTGGTTCGGCGGACAGGTCTACTGGGATTCCCGCTCACCCGGGTTTGATACGAACGATTTAGGGTTCATGAACCGCGCCGATCGCATCCAGTCAGGCGCCCATGTCTACGCCCAGATTCAGCAGCCGTGGGCGCTGGCGCGGCGGTCGGGGTTTAACGTGAACGTCTGGTCCCACTGGAATTTCGACCGGATCAACTTGAAGAAAGGGATCAATTTCAACAACTGGCATGAGCTGAAGAACTACTGGTGGTTTAATTTCGGCATCAGCCGGGATTTTGAGGCGATGGATGACTTAGTCACTCGCGGGGGGCCTGTGATGGCCAACCCGGCGAGCATCTGGTACTGGTCGAACCTCAGCACGGACAGCCGGAAACGCATCAGCGGCGGCGTGAGCAGCTTCGGGTCGCGGGCTCAGGCTGGGCGGAGCTGGGCCAGGAACGTCAATGTCTGGGCCACCATCCGCCCGGCTTCCTACGTGCAGATCGACCTCAGCCCTGGCTACAGCACGGAGAAGAACTTTGCCCAGTGGGTCACGAACGTCGACACCGACGGGGACGGCCGCAACGATCGCTTTGTGTTCGGCGAGCTGCGCAGCCAGGTGCTGGATATCACGGCACGAGCCACGGTCAGCTTTACCCCGGACCTGAGTCTGCAGTTCTACATGCAGCCGTTCGTCGCGGCCGGGGATTACGGCGCGATCAAAGCGCTCGCCCGGCCCGCCTCGTATGAATTCATTCCGTACGCGGGACTGAACTTCAACCCGGATTTCCACCGGCGCTCCCTGCGGAGCAATATGGTGATGCGCTGGGAATACCGGCCCGGCAGCACTCTCTTCCTCGTCTGGTCGCAGTCCCGCAGTGCGTCCTCCCCGGACCCCTCATTCCGTCCGTGGCAAAGCCTGGGAGACAGTCTCTCCGATGACGGCTCGAACATCTTCTTAGTCAAGATGAGCTACTGGTTGAATATGTAGCTCCACAAAATATCGTCCCCCCCAGGGACGCTGTAACAAGAGAAGGGAGAACCGCCGCATTTTCTCCCTTCTCTTTTTTTGTGTTCTGATGTATTTTCAGGAGGACAAGGAGGATTCACGAACCATGCTCGGCTTCTTCAAACGCTTACACGATGGGCTGACGAAGACGCGGGACGGGCTGGTCAGGCGGATCGACCAGGCCATCCGGCGGTACGACAAGATCGACGACGACCTGCTCGACGAGATCGAGGCGATCCTGCTCCAGACCGACGTCGGCGTGGACACGACGACGAAAATCATCGAGGGACTCCGGGCGCGGACGGTCGAGGAGCGGACGAAAGACCCTTCCGCCATCTACGAGTTGCTCAGGCATGAGATGGTGCAGATTTTGACCACGCATTCGTCGCCCCCCCCCTCGCTCGATCAGCATCGCCCTCACGTCATCATGGTCGTCGGAGTGAACGGCACCGGGAAGACGACGACGATCGGCAAGATGGCCGACCGGTACCGCCGGGATGGGAAGAAGGTGCTGGTGGCCGCGGCGGACACGTTTCGGGCCGCGGCGATCGACCAGCTCGCTGTCTGGGCGACCCGGGCTGAGGTCGACCTCATCCGCCACCAGCCGGGGGCCGACCCGGCGGCGGTGGCGTTCGACGCCCTCCAGGCCGCTGTCGCCCGGAACATCGACGTGCTCATCATCGACACCGCCGGCCGGCTCCACACGAAGACGAACCTGATGGAGGAACTGAAAAAGATCAAACGAATCTTAGGAAAGCAGATTCCCGGCGTCCCGCACGAGACACTCATCGTCCTCGACGCGACAACCGGCCAGAACGCCATCTCACAGGCGACCCTGTTCAACCAGGCATTAGACGGCCTGACCGGGATCGTCCTGACCAAACTCGACGGAACCGCCAAGGGCGGGATCGTCCTGGCCATCAGCGACCGGCTGTCCATCCCGGTCAGGATGATCGGGGTGGGCGAGACGATCGACGACCTCCAGGACTTCGACGCCCGCTCCTTCGTCGAGGCGTTGTTTACGTAACTCCCCTCTCCCCGCCTCACCGGGCAGGTGGGCAGTCCCTGCACAGCCCCCCGGCCCCACCGGGCAGTAGGCAGTGGACGGGGGAACGGCTTCGACTGCCCACTGCCCATTGCCCACCTGCCCGGCGGGGCAGGGACGGGAGGTAGGGTCTTATGCCATCTTTCCTCGCTGGTACGGCCCGTGTTGACATCACCCCGCCGGCCGGGCTGGACATGACCGGGTTCATCGCCCGGCTCGGTCCGGCGACCGGCACGCACGACCCGCTCTGGGCGCGCGCGTTCGTCGTCGAACAGGACGGCACCGCCCTCGCCCTCGTCGCCGCCGACATCCTCGGCTTCGACCGGCACTCGACCGCCGCCATCCGCCGGATCGTCCACCGCCGGGTCGGGCGTCCGATCGACGTTATGCTGGCCGCCACGCACACCCACTCCGGCCCCGCCACGTTGTTCCTCCGGCACTGCGGGACGGTGGACGCCGCCTGGATGAAGGCCCTCCATGCCCGTGTGGCCGACGCGGTCTGCACGGCGTACAGCCGCCTGACCGGCGCGCGGGTCAGTATAGGGTCGGGTGAAGCCACGATCGGGATCAACCGGCGGGTGGCCGGAGGGCCAACCGACCCGTCCGTCGCCGTGCTCCGCGTCGAGACGACCGACGGCCGGCCGCTCGGCGCGGTCGTCAACTACGCCTGCCACCCGGTCGTCCTGGGCTCGGACAGCCGGCTCTGGTCGGCCGATTTCCCCGCCGCCGCCAACGCGGCGCTGGAACAGCGGTACGGAGCGGGATACGACGGGTTCCTCAGTCTCTTCATCAACGGCGCGGCGGGAGACATCAACCCTCGTGAACGCGATACGTTCGAGGTTGCAGACCGGCTCGGCACGGAACTGGCGGATGCAGCGACGGGTGCGTGGGACCGGGCGACGGCGGTTGAAGTGACCGCCCTCCGGGGCGCGAGCCGGACGGTGACGCTTCCCCTTTCGCCGCCCCCTTCCCTTGACGAGGCGCACGACCTCCTGAGCGAGTATGGGGACAAATACGAAACGCTCAAACAGGAAGGCGGATCGGAGGTCGCCATCAAGGTCGCGGGGGCGATGGCGAGTTGGGCGGCCGAGCTGTACAAGCGGCTCCGGGATGGGACAGTCCCGTCCTCCATCGATGCGGAATTCCAGGCGTTCGGGCTTGGCCCGGTTCGCTTCATCGCCGTCCCCGGCGAGCTGTTCTCCGCCATCGGCCTGGCGATCAAGCAGGCGTGCCAGGGGCTGAACGTCTTCGTCGTCGGATACGGGAACGAGGACATCGGCTACCTGCCGACCCGACAGGCCTTCCAGCAGGGCGGGTACGAGGTGGCGGACGCGCACCGGTACTACGACCTCCTGCCGGTCACGCCTGAAACAGAGAACATCGTAATCGAGGCGGCGGTGGGATTGATAAACAGTCTATAAAAGGAGCGCACCATGCCACATCTTGCGATCAATGGGGGGCCGGTCATCCGGACGAAGCCCTTTCCGACCTGGCCGGTGTACAGCGAGAAAGACGCGCAGGCCGTCGGCGAAGTCATCCTGAGCGGGAACTGGGGGCACAACACCGCGAAACGGGTGGAGACGTTCCAGGACCGGTTCGCCGAGTACCACAACGCGAAGCACGCCATCTGCGTGACGAACGGGACGACGGCGCTGGTGCTGGCGCTGCAGTCCGTCGGGGTCGGTCCGGGCGACGAGGTGCTCGTCCCGGCGTACACGTTCATCGCCACCGCCGCCGCGGTGCTGATGGTCAACGCCGTCCCGGTGTTCGTCGACATCGACCCGGCGACGTACAACATGGACCCGGCCAAAGCCGAAGCGGCCATCACCCCTCGAACAAAGGCGATTATGCCGGTGCATTTCGCCGGGCTGCCGGCTGACATGGACCGGTTCACCGACCTTGCCCGCCGGCGCAACCTGATGCTCGTCGAGGATGCTGCCCAGGCCCACGGGGCGCAGTGGAACGGGCGCGGGGTGGGCGCGATCGGGCAGATGGGCGGGTTTAGCTGCCAGTCGTCGAAGAACCTCAACTCCGGAGAAGGCGGCATCATCCTGACGAACGATGACGAGCTGGCGAAGGTCGCCCGGTCACTGTCCAACTGCGGCCGATCAGAAGACGGCCTGTGGTATGGGCACTACCGGCTCGCCGGGAATCACCGGATGACCGAGCTGCAGGCGGCGCTGCTCCTCGCCCAGATGGACCGGTTAGACGAGCAGACGGCCCGTCGCAACGACAGCGGGGACTACCTGACGAGCAAGCTCCGGGAGATCGACGGGGTCGAGCCGACGGTTCGCGGCCCGGCGGTTACCCGGCACGCGTACCACCTGCACATCTTCCGGTACAAGTCGGACGCGTTCGGCGGAGTCCCGAAGAAGCGGTTCGTCGAGGCGCTCCAGGCCGAGGGGATTCCCGCCAGTCCAGGTTACTCGATGCCTCTCTACCAGCAGCCGGTCTTCATCCTGAAGAATTTCGGCTCCTACCGGCATTCCGACGCCTCTCACGACATCGATTACACCAGTCTCCACCTGCCGGAGACGGAGCGGGCGTGCTTTGAAGAGGCGGTATGGTTCTCGCAGCACGTCCTGTTAGGCTCGCGGTCGGACATGGACGACATCGTCCGGGCGATCGCCAAGATCCGCGAGCGGCGGGCGGAACTGGCGAAGACGGAGTGATCAGGAAAGGAACAGGTGATGCAGGATGCCCAAGACATTCACGCCGTCTCCGACTGATCTCACGTATGAAGATTTTCTCACGTTACCGGACGACGGCAAACGGTATGAGATCTTAGACGGGGAGCTCCACGTGACACCCTCGCCGTTAACGACGCATCAACGCGCGGTAATGAATCTCGGCGCGCTCCTTCATCATCACGTTCGTCGAAACGGCTTAGGAGAGGTCTTCCTCGCCCCGCCCGACGTCATCCTGGCAGAGACGACCATCGTTGAGCCTGACCTGCTGTTTATCGCCAGGCAGCGCGCCAAGATCATCACACGGGCGAACATCCGGGGAGCGCCCGACCTGATCGTCGAAGTGCTCTCCCGACGCACCGCGCGGGTCGACCGGGGACGGAAGAAGAAGCTGTACGCACGGTACGGGGTACAGCACTACTGGCTGGTCGATCCTGATACGCGATCGGTCGAAGTGTATGCGTTAGAAAATGGGAAATACCGGCTCATCGGGCACTATACGGAGCACACCTCCTTCGAACCTTCCCTGTTTCCCGGTCTGACGATCTCGCTTGATGAGGTCTGGGATTGACCACATTTGTTGATGGATGGGAGAGGCATTCGCAGAATGCTTCGCTCCTACGCAGAGAAACCCATGTCTCATCCCCGAATCTCTGCCCTCCTGACCGACTATTATTCGCTCACCATGGCGCAGGGGTACGACGCGCTCGGTCGAGGACAACAACGGGCGGTCTTTGAGTACGTCTTCCGCTCCCTGCCGCCCGATACCGGGTACGCCGTCTTCGCCGGACTCGACCCTCTGCTCGACGACTTCCAGTCGCTGTGTTTCGCGGAAGAAGACTTCGCGTACCTGAAACAACTTCCGGGCATGATCCCGGCCTTTCTGGAGGGGCTGAAGACCTGGAGCTTCACCGGTCACGTCTGGGCGGCCCCTGAAGGCACAGTCGTCTTCCCCTACGAACCGGTGCTGCGTGTCGAAGCCACCCTCCCTGACGCCCAACTGATCGAAGGCCTCGTCTTAAATCGTCTCAACTACCAGACGTTAGTGGCGACCAAGGCCGCGCGCGTCTGTGAGGCAGCGCAGGGCGACCCGGTGCTGGAGTTCGGGTTCCGCCGGGCGCACGGCCCCGACGGCGCGCTCTCCGGCTCCCGCGCGGCGTACATCGGCGGCTGCATCGCTACATCGTACATGGCGGCCGGCCTCCGGTACGGGATTCCCGTCCGGGGGACGATGGCCCACAGTTGGGTGATGAGCTTTGCCTCCGAACTCGACGCGTTCCGGGCGTACGTCTCGGTCTCCCGCGACAACCCGATCCTGCTGGTTGATACCTACAGTACGAGACACTCGGGCATTCCGAACGCGGTGACCGTCTTCCAGGAACTCCGTACTCAAGGCTGGACGGGCCGGCCCGCCATCCGCTTAGATTCGGGCGACCTCAAACAACTCGCCGAATATGCCCGTGAGCGGTTTCTGGCCGCCCGACTGCCCGCCCCCCTGATCGTCGCCAGCGGCGACCTCGATGAAGACAGTATCCTGAGGCTGAAAAAGCAACACGCCCCGATCGAAGGCTGGGGCGTGGGGACGAAGCTCATCACGGGCGACCCACAGCCCTACTGGACGGGGGTCTACAAGCTGGCCGCCGTCCAGGAAGCGGGAGGCTGGCGGCCTCGGATTAAATCGTCGGATACCCCGGAGAAGACGACCGAGCCGGGGGTGAAGGAAGTGATCCGGTGGAGCGATCACGCCGGTCGTCCGGCGGGCGATGTCATCTGTCTGGCCGACGAACTGGCCTCGTCGCAGACACCGGCCACTCGTGCGTGCCACCGCACCGACCGAACGACGCAGCGGGTGTTCGACGGGATGGCCGGCATGCCGTTGACGAAGCCCGTCATGCGGGACGGCACACGCCTCTACCCGCCCATTCCGCTCGCTGATGTGCAGCGGCAGGTCCGCGCCAACCTCGACCGACTCGACCCGGCGCTCCGTCGGTTGACGTCGCCGTCGTCCTACTGGGTCGGGCTGAGCGAGCGGCTGAGTCAGTTGAAAGTGGAGATGCTCAGGCGCAGCAGTGACGAGTGACAAGTGACGAGTGACGAGGAAAACAGAACATAGCGGGAGAGTTGGTCACCATGAATACCGTCATCATCGTCGATATGCTCAACGGGTTCTGCAAGGAGGGGGCGCTGGCCAGCCCGCGATTGGACTCGGTGACGCCCCACATCGTCCAGCTTCTCGACCGAGAGCAGGCGCGCGGCTCCCCGTTGATCTTCTTAGTCGATACTCACGAACCGGACGACGCGGAGTTCCAGATGTTCCCGCCGCACTGCGTCCGAGGGACGCGCGAGAACAACATCATCGACGAGCTGAAGCCGTTCACGCAGCGTCCGAACGCGACAGTCATCCCGAAATCCCGGTATTCGGGGTTCTACCGGACGGACCTGGAGAGCGTATTAGAACAGCAGAGGCCGGAACGGGTGATCGTCTGCGGGGTATGCACGGACATCTGCGTCCTCCATACGGTCGCCGACCTGCGGAACCGCAACTACCCGGTCGACGTCGTGCGGTCCTGCGTCGAGACGTACGACCTGCCGCCCGACCATCCGGCAGACCGGATGAATGAATTCGCCCTCACCCACATGCGCGACATCCTGGGCGCGCGGGTCGTGGATTAACAGACAACACCCTTATAGAGGAGAGTCACGATGCTCACGCCCGAACAGGCGGCGTTTTTCCAGACGTTCGGTTTTGTGACCCTGCGACAGGCATTCAGCCCGGATGAGATGGCCGAGGTGAGCCGGGAATTCGATGAGCTGGTCACGCAGGATCGACAGGGGCTCCCGTTCCCAGGGGAGAAGCGGCAGTCGCTGTACGGAATCGCCGAGAAAAGCCCGCTGATCACGCGCCTCGTCGACGATGACCGTTTCTACACCACCGTGGAACACCTCCTGGGTCCCGGGTTTCTCTGGCTTTGCTCTGAAGGGAACCTCTACGTCGGGGACACTCCCTGGCATCCGGACGGCACCCGGCTGAACGCGATCCCGCTGAAGGTTTCGCTCTACCTCGACCCGCTCACGAAGGAGACCGGCTGCTTGCGCGTCCTCCCGGGGTCACACCGCCTGCCGTTGCACGAAGACATCAAGGCGCTCACGAAGCTGGGGATGGCGGGCGCGGACCTGCCGGGCGTCCCGTTCGAGTCCCAGCCGGGCGACGTCCTCTTCGCCAACATGAACCTCTGGCACGCGGCGTTCGGGGGCCGGTCCGGCCGGCGACATCTCGCCATCAGTTTCTTCTCCGAACCGACCACGGATGAGCACCTCACGCTGCTGCGGGAGAATTACGATGGCCTCCTGGTGTTCATCCAGCGGCTGCAGTACAGCCAGCCGGGCCGTGTCTTTACCGACGAGTTCCTCTACAGCGACCGTCCCCGCATCCGGCGCATGGCCGCCAAATGGGTGGAGCTCGGACTGAGGTAGACAGGAGGACGCCACGATGTCGTCACTGCCCCCTGGACAGACCGAAACGCGCAAGTTCCCGACGACCGGCGAGACGGCCCCGCTGGCGTCGATGTCGTTAGAGAATTGGCGGTTGATCGTGGAGGGCGTGGTGGACGCGCCGTTCACGTTGACCTACCCGGAATTCCTGACATTGCCGCAACGGACGCTCGTCATGGACGTGCATTGCGTCACCGGGTGGAGTCACTTAGGGATGGCGTTTGAGGGCCTCCCGCTCGCCGACCTGCTCGACCGGGCGCGGCCACAGCCGAACGCGCGGTTTGTGGAGTTCATCGCGTACTCGGCACGCGGCCACGATACCTCCCTCCCGCTTGACGTCGCCCGCGAGCAGTGCTGGCTCATCCACAGCGCGGACGGCGCGCCGCTGACACCGGCACACGGGTTCCCGCTCCGGGTGGTGACGCCCGGCAAGTACTTCTACAAAAGCCTCAAGTGGGTGCACCGGATCGTCCTCTTAGAACAGGAGACACTGGGGTTCTGGGAGCGGGAATCGGCGTACCACAACCACGCCGACCCCTGGAACGAGGAGCGATACGACGACCGCGCGCGCTTCTCGCGCGAGGCGACGCGGGCGTTCCGGCAACTGGAGACGTTCGATGCGTACCGTCAGGGCCGTCCGCAGGATGTCGTCCTCAAAGCAAACCTCTCGAACTGGACGCCCAGGACAAGGGACTTGCACGGCCTCCAGCTCAAATCGTGCAACTTCCGGGGCGCGGACCTGTCGCACGCGAATCTCCGCGGGGCGAACCTCACGCGGAGCGTCTTTCGGGGCGCGAGTCTGCGGGACGCGGATTTGACGGGCGCAGACCTCGAAGGGGCGGATTTCTCCGGCGCGGACTTGACCGGCGCCCGGCTGGTCGATGCGGCGCTCTCGTCGACGACCTTCTTCCGGATCACTCAGAAAGGCGCGCAGATCAGCGCGATGGTCGACGGCATGATCGTGCGCGGCTGCTCGGGCCTCCTGGAGGCGCAAGAAGCCTTCCTGATGAGATTTGTAGAGGTGTTGTAGGGGCGCAGAATGCTGCGCCCCTACAGCCATGCCATTCATCAACCGATCCCTAATCGAAGAAATCCTCGTCGCCTGCGGGCAGGTACTTTCGTGCTGCGCGTGCGTTGAGCTCAACCCCCATGCCGGGCCTGTCCCACACCTCGATGAACCCGTCCTTGACGATCGGGTCGGGCAGCCCTTCGACGATGTCGTACCACCATTCGGGATTCCCCACCGGATACTCGAACGCGATGTAGTTGTGCGGCAACGTGGCCGCGACCTGGACGAGGGCGGCTAACCCGAGCAGGCCGTTCCCGACCCCGTGCGGCGCGATCAGGATGCTGTGGAGGTCGGCGTATTCGGCGACCCATTTGAGTTCGGCGATGCCGCCGATATCGCAGGGGTCCGGCCCGATGATGTTCACCGCGTGCTTCTCGATCAAGTCCTGGAAGTTCTGCCGGAGGTAGATCTGCTCGCCGGTGTGGATGGGGGTCGAGGTGCCGTGCGTCACCTCCCGGTAGAGGTCTGCTGACACGTACGGCACGTAGTCGCCGGTGATCAAATCTTCAAGCCACATCACGTTCAATGGTTCTAATGCCTTCGCCAGCCGGATCGCGTCGGGCACCATCCAGCCCGGGCCGCAGTCCAGGGCGAGGCCAATCTCGTCGCCCAGGACGTTTTTCATCGCCTCCACGCACGCGATCACGTGCTTCAACCCGCGTTCCGTCAAAGGTCCGCGCCGCGCAAGAGACCCATCCTGCTGTCCGTAGAAGAAATCGGGCACATGGCCTGGCATCGGGCTATGAAACCCGACGCCCTGCTTGATGATGGTGAACCCCTCCGTGGCGGCTTTCATCCGCGCCATGTCGTCGGCGTACGCCGCCGGCGAGTAGTCAGTCATGCCCGACCGGACGCCGCCGTTGTACACCCGGACTCTGTCGCGGACCTTGCCCCCAAGCAGCCGGTAGACCGGGAGGCCGGCGGCCTTGCCCGCCAGGTCCCAGAGGGCCATCTCGATCGCGCTCACCGCGCTGCCCCACGGCTTGAAGCTGCCCAACCGGCGGATTTTGAGCATCACCCGCTCGACGTTCGTGGGGTCTTCGCCTATGATGAACCGCTGATAGAAGAGCACGTGCGGCTTCAGGTAGGACTTGCTGGCCTCCACCTCGGCGAACCCGCTGATGCCCGCGTCTGTCGTGATGCGAATGATGGGATTCTGACCGAGGACGGCGCATTTGAGATCGGTGATTTTCATCGGCTCTCCCTCCACCTTCACCAAGAAACGTTCACCCGTTGAACCGGTTCAGGTCGGGTTTGTAGCTTCGGTATGGCTCGGGCAGACCGTTTTTGGCGACATCTTCCATCGCCTCACAGAAATACTCCAGTTCCGGCAGCGTCGTGTACAGATTCGGCGAGATTCGGAGCCAGAGCAGGGTTCTGCCCTCTTCATAATAGCCCCGGGAGGTCTGGATACGATGCTTCTCCCACAGGTAGTTGTGTAAGGCGGTCGGATCGACGCCGGCGATCCCGACGGAGGCGATCCCGCAGCTCATCTCCGGCGTCAGCGGCGTGTACAGTCGGATGGTGGGCACCGCCTGCAGCCGTTCCGCCCAGGCGTGCGTCAGGTACCGCAGCCGTTCTTCCTTCCGTTTTGCCCCGATCGCGTTGTGGAACGCGAGCGCCTCGCCGATGCCGAGATTCTGCGCCGACGACTGGATGCCGACGGATTCGTATTTCCGCATTCGATCGTTCCCTCGGCGCGGCGGGGGCGACATGATCGGCGGAATTTTCTCGATCTTATCCTTGCGGATATACAACATGCCGGTGCCTTTGGGCGCCAGGAGCCATTTGTGGAGGCTGGTGCCGAAATAGTCGCAATTGAGGTCCGCCAGTTTGAAGTCCAGATGACCGAACGAATGCGCGCCGTCAACGAGCACATCAATCCCGCGCTGGTGCGCGAGGTCGCAGATGCGTTTGACCGGGAACACCTGGCCGGTGGTGTACGTGATGTGCGACAGCAGGATCAGGCGCGTCTTCGGCGTGATGCCGCGCTCGAACATCCCGACCAAGTCGTCCATCGACTTCGGCGGCGTGGGGACGTCGACTTTGGTCAGCGTAATGCCGTCACGTTGCTGTCGATGTTCCAGCGTCGCCAGCATCGAGTCGTAGTCCTGCGTCGTGGTGAGGACTTCATCCTCCGGCTTGAGGGCAAACCCGTACAGGATGGTTCTGAGCGCTTCCGTGGCGTTGCGGGTGATGGCGATTTCATCCGGGTCGCAGCCGAACAGTCGGGCCAGGCCGGTACGGACGGTACCCATCCGGCTTCTGGCATCCCGGAGCCAGAGGCCGTAGGGGACCTCCTCCTGATCCCCGATGTACCGCGCGACCGCCTCGGAGACGACACGGGGCGTCGGACACGTAAACCCGTTATCCAGGTTGATGAGGCCGCGACTCATCGTGAATGCCTGCTGGACCGAACTCCAGAGCGACTCCTCGCGCGCTGCCTGTTGCGGGGTGAGTCCGACAGCGTTGCTCATCGCCGCCTCGACGCCCCGCAGCGTAGCCGGGCCGAGCAGCGCGGCCAGCCCGACGGCGCTGCCGACGGCTTTGAGAAACCCGCGTCGTTCCATCGTCGGCTGGGGTTCTATCCCGCCGGAGCGCGGGGCTTCGTGTGGTTGCATGACGTACCTCCTGTTTCAGGGGAAAAGATGACGACGGTGTCGCGTGCCGTGTGAACGTCCGATATGATGAAGATGGGAGAATCTATACTATGTACATCGTCGAGGAGCGATTTCTTCATCCCTCCTCGGCTCATTGTGGTGTTCAGATCAATGATTGCCCCGATCTTTCTTCCGCACGTAGATCGTGGTCGAGAGTTCCTGAAGCCCGTCCCCGCGCCAGCATCGTTGCCCATACCGGTTGACGTCCAGGGCCGGGCTGATCAGATACGGCCGCCAGAGCTGGGTGACGCGCGGATGCCAGAGGAACACCGCCCCCACATCCTCGACCAGGATCCGCTCCGCCTGCTGGTACAACCGCAGCCGTTCCGCCGGAGACCCGATGACGGTATTGGCCTGTCGGATCGTCTGATCGAACAGGTCGTTCTTCCAGGTATGGCGGCCGCCCGACATCCAGATGCCGAGCAGGCTGTGCGGGTCGATATAGTCGTACTGAAACGACGTCATCGCCAGGGTGAGCCGATGGGAGAGGAAGGCGTCCATAAAGACTTTGGCTTCCATGTTCCGCACGTCCACCCGGACGTTGAGCACGCGCTTCAGCATCGCCTGGATCGCCTCCGCCGCCGTCCGGTGGACGGTTCCCTCGTTGCGCAGCCACATGTCCAGGACGGGAAACCCCCGTCCGTTCGGATACCCCGCCTCCGCCAGGTACCGGCGCGCGAGGTCGGGATCATACCGCTGGATCGAGGCGAGCTGCGTCTCCGATGCGCCCGGGAATCCGGTCGGCAGCATCGCAGAGGCCGGGACGCCAAACCGCTTCAAGGCCGACCGGCAGAGCGCCGACCGATCGATGGCGTGACTGAACGCCTGGCGCACACGTTTGTCCTTGAACACGCCGTGGTACGTATCCATCGCTAAGTAGTACGTCATAAAGTCTGTGTACTGATTCAACTCCGTCCGGAGCCGGGAATCGCTGGCCACCCGTTCTACCTCCGCCTGGCTGGTCAGGGCGGCATAATCGGCTTCGTTGCCTTCATAGGCCGGGAGGAACGACGGCTGGACGGCCACGATGTACAGCTTGTAGATCAACCGCTCTAAGTACGGCCGGGCTCCGCCTCGGTAGGTCGGGTTCAACTCCAACACGATCCGGTCGCCCTTCGACCATTCCTTCAACCGATACGGCCCGCTCGATATCGACGTCTCTGGACGGGTCGACCAGGCATCCCCGTATTTTTGGACGGCTTGCCGGGGAGACGCCCATGAAAAAGTCAGAAGGGCGGGCAGGTACGGCGCGGGATATTCCGTCGTCACCTGGAGGGTGTAGTCGTCGATCGCGCGGACGCCCAATGCCTCTATCGGCTGCTTTCGGGCGACGACCGCTCCCCAGTTTTTGATCGACCGGTAGTACCACTCTGCATCGAAGGCGGTGTTGGGGTCCGCCCCACGGCGAAACGAGTACACATAATCGTGGGCGTTGAACGGAGCGCCGTCGCTCCAGACCATCCCACGGCGGATGTCGAACGTCCAGGTGAGGCCGTCGTCGGCGACCGCCCACCGCTCAGCCCCCGCCGGGATCAGGTCGTAGTTGTGATCGATCCGGATGAGCGGTTCGGTGATCAGCGTCGCGCCGTCCACGCCTTTGTAGGAGGTCTTGAACCGCTCCATGTACGTATTATCGACGGTGAACCTGACGAGCACCTGCTCGTCGGGCGGCGCCGCATCGGGCGGCAGCGGGATGCCCAGGCTGTTGATGTAGCCCCCGCCGTCCAGGCGCGGCGGACGGCTCATCCAGGTCGCGGTCAGCAGCAGGAGGGTGAACGTCACGAGTCTTCGAGGCATAGGAACGATGCGCAGAGGCCGGGAGCATACAAGAGTGGAGAACGCGCTGAATGGGGTTAATTTGAGACAGGATAGGCTTTCCTGCCGCAAGAAGCAAGGAGAAACTCATTGAGGAGGGGAAACGCTCGAAACGCCAAACTCTCGCGTTCAGTCGCCCGCGGCCAGCAGTGCTCGCTCGGCTACTTCGGGCAGCTCAATCGGGGCAAACATCGACGTGGGGTAGAGATAGCCGGCGGGCTCTGACTGATCCTCATCAAGGACGCGGAGCATGTGATACACTTTGCCCACAATCAAGCTGGCGGGATTGCTC
>JACQVL010000079.1 GCA_016209865.1 Candidatus Latescibacterota bacterium
CCTGTTTTGATCATCAAACTCTCATCAGCGTGATCCGTAAAAATGTCGGATGAACCAAACGTTGTCAAGGTATCTCGATGATGTTCGCAAAATTCCGAGGATGGGTGTGCGTA
Organism: Candidatus Latescibacterota bacterium; assembly: GCA_016209865.1. Classification (GTDB taxonomy): domain Bacteria; phylum JAAXHH01; class JAAXHH01; order JAAXHH01; family JACQVL01; genus JACQVL01. Next base: position 114 of record JACQVL010000079.1, read on the forward strand.
TCCGATCGATCCTCCTTCAGGATATTTTACGATCAGAACGAGAACGCCAGAATGATGGCTTATTGACCAATGATTCGATCAACCTGGCCCTGATGAGACGGCTCCAGGTGAAATATATCGCAACGTGTGATCGAGATTTCGATCGCGTGGATGGAGTGACTCTTTGGAGACCAAAAGATCTGATCATTCCGTGAACGACTCCGGGGCGAGGATTCGAACCTCGATTCCAGGATCCAAAGTCCCGTGTCCTACCATTGGACGACCCCGGAAGGAAAGCGGAAGCGAGCGGAATGCGCTTGGGGGTGAGCGAGTGCGAGAACTGCACCCGGCATTCCCCCGAAGAGATATCCTGAGTAGCCGCGATCCGGACGGTGAGGTCGGCGTTCACCATCAGGGTATCGCGCGCCGTGCCCGCGCACGTGGGACTGTCGACCGACAGGATGTGCCGGCCGGACCGGACCATCCTGAAAATCGTCCCGTCCCCGAAGTTCAGCGTGCGAACCTCCCCGCCCAGGTCGACGCGGATGGCTTGCGTACTCTGTGGGTCGTTGATGACCGTCAGGTCGAAGTCCTGATCGTTCCCCTCGCAGGCCGCGCCGATCAACACGGCGCTGAAGAGGCACAGGATCATCCAACTTGAGGGAGGCCGGCAAGCAGGCATCTTACATCGAAAGGGTGAGGCCACCTAACAGCCTGAATGTCCGCTTGCCTTCGACGAAGACGCCCTTCCCTTCCACGAACAGACGCACGAACGGGGCGACCGGAATGTCGATCCCGCCGAGCACGTTGTAGCTGGGGTCGTTCGCGGTCTTGGTCGTCGTCACTCCCAGAACCGTGACCTTTGTCCGGACGGTCTGGACCCCAACTCCCCCCCCGATGTACGGACGCGGGCCGATCCCGGTGGGGTTGAGCTTCAGATGAATGTCCACGCTCGGGTTGATGAGCGTCTGGCTCCCCTTTTTGCCGACCTCCACGTTGGGCCGGACGCGGAGCAGCGGGAAGAGTGAAGCGTCGATATGCCCTCCCGCGACGCCGGTCGTGCCGAGCTTGCCCCGGACCTGAACCCCGCCCCGTACGCCGATCCCGGCGTTCGCGGCCAACGGCACCAGACAGAGACACAGACTCAGAGAGAGAGCCACAAGAGCCACACCCAGCGGACGGGCGGACGTCAACATCGTCAACCTCCTGGAAGCGAAGAATGGGAGAATGGGAGTGCGCAGGAAGCAAGGAGAACGCGGAGAGCCTGGCAGGGGGACAACCCTCATCGAGTGACCATCTTCCGCCGCGCCGCGAACCGCGTCCCGCACCGGCGGCACCGGATCAGACGGTAGCGTCCCGTATACCATGCCCACACCGTGTCAATCCATTTCCACCACCGCGCAATCTTCTTTCCACAACTCGGACAGCGCAGCGCGCCCGACGACACGGAGACGCCGGGAGACCTCCGCGGGTCCGGGGTCATCGGAACCGCAAGACCGTACGGTCGCGCCAGGCCCTCCGGCTGCGTCGATGACGTCTGTCCTTCTGGATCGCGGGACTTTTTACGACCGAGCATAGTCCACGCTCCGCAACGACATTCGCCGGGATGACGCCGACGAGCAGAATGGGATGTAACATACAGGACGAGAGGGGCGCTGTCAACGGAAATCTGAGGCCAGCAGGGAGGTATACCGGGCATAATTCTCCATCACGACTTTGACGAACTCCCGCGTCTCGCCCACGTCCATCCCTTCCACGAACTCGTCGATCTCGCCCGCATCCCGCTTCTTGAGCCACCGGGAGACGCGGCCCGGCCCGCCGTTGTACGCGGCTAACGCCAGCTCCGGCCGGCCGCCGAACCGTGAGAGCTGCTCCTGCAGGAACCGGGCGCCGAGCCGGGTGCTGACTTCCGGCTCGTACAGGCGATCCACGGAGAACTCCGGCATCCGGGCCTGTTTGGCTAATTGGCGCGCGGTCGCGGGCATCAGTTGCATCAGCCCCCGCGCCCCGGCCCAAGAAGCGATCCACCGGTCGAACCGGCTCTCCTGACGCATGACGGACAGCAGGAACAGCGGATCGAGACCGTGCGCGTTCGCTTCCTGCTGGATCAACGTCCAATACGGGACGGGGTAGAGGAACAGCGGGGGCACCGGTTCCTGGCCCGGACTGCTCCCGCTCTCGACCATCCGGCGGAGGAACGCGGCCGCCCGGATGCCCTGCCGGTAGAGACGGTATTCGTAGTACAGCGCGGTGATCTCCGCCAGGGCCGCAGGGGTCGACGGGTTCGCCTCCTGGACGAACGTCAATTCATGCTCCGCTTCCTCGATCAGGCCGACATCGAGGAGCGCCCGGGCGCGATCGAGATGGACGGCTTCGGCCAGCCCCCGTCCGTCGGTCGTCCCCTGAACGACCAGCGTCCCATCCGGCCGGCGGAATCGCTCGATCAACGAGAGGACGTCGAGAGCGGGCGGATCAGCCAGGGTCGGCACGGTGCGCGGCCGGCCGCTCAATTCCGGCGGGGCGGGCGTCCGGTCGATCGCGGCTACGTTCTGCCGCGCCCGGTAGGCGTAGTACGACGCGGGGTACGCCTGGATCACCCGTCCGTAGACGCGGCGGGCATCATCCAGCCGGCGGTCCCGGTGAGAGGCTCTAGCCGTCCAGTAGACCGCCCGGTCGGCGATCTTCGAGGCCGGGTGGGCGTCGACCAGACTCTGAAACGTCTCCGCCGCCTGCGTGAAACGTCCCAGGCGATAGTAACAGAACCCCTCGCGCCACCGGGCTTCATCCGCGTACTCATGCTGCGGGTGGTCGTCCCACAGCCGCCGGTAGTGCTCGGCTGCGTCCTTGAACCGGTCCTGGATGTCCAGGAACCGGCCGACGTACCAGAGCGCCTCCGGCGCCGCCGGGTCTTTGGGATACCCCTTGATGAACGCGACGTACGCGTGTATCGCCAGCTTCTCCCCCTTGATCTGCCGCGCACACCGGGCAAGATGGAGGGAGGCCGCCCCGGCCTTCTCGTGGCGAGGATACCGGCTGAGGAACCGCTGAAATTCCCGCTCCGCAACCCGGTATTGCCTCATCAAATAATGGCTCCGCCCGATGGAGTAGGACGCATCCGGGGCGTACGGGCCGGAGGGCGCAGCCTGGAGCAGCGTCTGGAATTCCCGGATCGCGCCCTGGTAGCTGCGGTTCTCCAGATGAGCCAGACCGCACCAGAGCCGTTCCTCGTCCGTCAGCCGTTCCCCGCGCCGCGCCTTCAACCCCTGGAATTTCGTCACGACGGCCAGCGCGCTGGGGGTGTCCCGGTATTGAGCGAGCACCGTCCGGTAGACCGTGAGCGCGCTGTCCGGACGCTCAGCCCCGGCATGGGCGTGGCCGATGCTGGCCAGGACCTCCGCGACCTCCATCCGCGTGAGCTGATGGTCTCGATTCAGCAGGGCGCGGGCTTCGGTCAGCGCCTCGTCGTCCCGTCCTGACGCGATCAGTCGGTCGATGACGAGCAACGTGACCGGCGTGATGAACGGGCTGTGCGGATGCCGGGCGATCATCAGACGGCTCCGGTTGATCGCGTCCTCCGACCGGCCGAGCTTCGTCAGGCACCGCGCGGCGTCATACAGCGCGTAATCGCTCAGGATCGGGTACTGTGTCTGCGCCCGGTCGTACCACTCGACCGCGTGCTGCCATTGCTCCGTCCGTTGATAGCAGGACGCCACGCGGAAAGCAAGACGGCCCGCCGTCTCCCCTCCGGCGCGTTCGGCGGCCTGAAGGAGATGGGGCAGGGCGTCCCGATACCGCCCGGCCTCGCACAGCATACGCCCTCGTTCCGCGTGCGCGGCCGTCGCCCATCGGGTGGTCGGGAACGCGGCGATCAGGGTATCGAGCCGGGCGGCGGCCGCGCGAGGCTGGCCGGACTGCTCCAGCGCGGTCGCGAGGCGAGACCAGACCCAGCCGAGGCCGTCGGGGTCGACCGGGGACTGGCGTCGGATCGCCTGCTCGAGCGTCCGGTACCGATCCAGCGCAGCCGCCGTCACCCCTCGGGTCACGAGCGAATCCGCTTCACGGGCATCGCGGGCGAACGGCGCGGCGCGGAGCGCGGCTGGCAAGTCGGAGTCTGGCTGAGGTCGGACGGGCGAAAAGCCGAGGGTGCTGGTCAGGAGGAACAACGCCCCGCAGATCAGGGATCGCGGCCGGAGCAGCCGGGGGAGAACGAAGTCACCCTGCCGGTTCCTTCGGAGGATCGGGTGGTGGAGTCTGCGCATCATCGTGACCCTGCTCGTCCGACTGATCGGACGGACTGTTCGGGAAGAGGTCCTGCTGCGCCGGGCGTTGCTCATCAGCATCCGTTGAACGTTTGTCGTCCGGTGCGGATGCCGGCGTGTCCTGCGGAGCGGGCTCATCCGGGTTGATCCGGTGCGGCCGGGTTTCTGCGGGCACGTCCTCGCCGGTGTCGGTAGACTCCACCTCCTGTTCCGGACTCTGCATCGGAGGATACCCGCCCTCGAAGTACTCCGGCCCGGTGTACGGGTACGCGGTCTGATCCAAGGCGGGCGGTTCCGGCTGGACGGCCGGCGCCTCGGGCAGGGGAGCCTCCTCCGGCTTCGAGCCTCGCGTCCTGGCGACAAACATCGACACCAGGATGCTCACGACATACAGCACGACCATCGGAATGGCGACCAGCACCTGCGTCCCGACGTCGCCCGTCGGGGTGATCACCGCGGCGAGGATGAAGATCAGGGCGATCGCATACCGCCACGTCCGCTTCAGGAAATTCGGGGTCACCAGGCGGATCCACGTCAAGAACGCGATGAGCAGGGGCATCTCGAAGACTCCCCCGATCATCAGCGCCAGCTTGGTCACCAGGCCGATGTATTCGCCGATATCCCATCGGGCGGTCACCCCTTTTATCCCCATCGAGATGAAGAAGCTGAGCATGACCGGCACGATCGCAAAATACGTGAACGCCGCGCCCGCCAGGAACAGGGCGGTGGCGAAGAAGATGACCCAGGGGACGTACTTCTTCTCCTGTTCCAGGAGACCGGGGGAGATGAAACTCCAGAGCTGGAACAGGATGACCGGCATGGCGAGGGCGATCCCGCACGCTAAGGCGATGTTGATCCGGACCATAAACATGCCGGCCGGCTTCAGGTATTGGAGTTCGAGCTGTGAACGCAGCGGGAGGGTCGGCTGGATGAGGAAAGTCAGGATTTGCTCGGAGAAGAAGAAACTGGCGAACATCGCGACGGCGACAGCGACCAGGGATTTGATGATCCGCCTCCGCAATTCCTCGAGATGCTCGAGAAACGACATTTCCCCGACCAGGTTATCGAAAAGCGCCATCGAGATGCGGCTCCTTAGACCGATTGCGGATTGAAACACCCATTCGAGTGGATGAATCGATACCTCTCAAAAGTATATAACGCCGTCCGCAGATCGTTGTCAAGGGAAAAGCCCGGTAGAAACGGGTAACGGGGTTTTGCTCTTGACGGGTAACCAGTCATGCTGTAGGTTACGTATGAACTGAATTGGTTCCATGCCGCAATTCACAATCCGCAATCCAGAGGGGTGGGGGTTGGATGAAGGGCGTCATCCTCGCCGCCGGGTACGGTCGCCGGATGGCCGCGCTGACGACGCGGCTGCCCAAGCCGATGCTCCCGGTCGCCAACGTGCCGGCCGTGGAGCGGATTCTCCATCACTTCACAGCGGCCGGAGTGACGGAAGTCCTGATGATCACCGGCTACCGCGCGGAGGGGATCGAGTCGTATTGTGGGGACGGCTCGCGGTGGGGTGTCTCGATCCGCTATCATCGCCAGACCGAAGTCAGCGGGACGGGCAGCGCGACCCGGTTCGCTGAGGAGTTCGTCGGGGATAACCCGTTCATCCTGACATACGGGGATATCCTGCTCGATGAACCGGAGTACCGGGCCGTCGTGTCCCTCTTCCACGAGGTCCCGTGCGCGGCGGTGTCCGCCCTCAACCGGATGCCGGAGGTGGCGGCAGGGTCTGCCGTCTACGTCGACCAGGGCCGCATCACGAACATGGTCGAGAAGCCGCCGCCCGGGACGGCGGGGACGAACCTGAACAACGCGGGCGTCTTCGTGTTGACTCCGTCGATCTTCCGGGCGATCGACCGGACTCCCCGGTCGGCGCGTGGGGAGTACGAGCTGACCCAGGCGATCCAGACGCTCATCGATGACGGGGAGCGGGTGATGGCGCACGTCATCCGCGGGAAGCAGTATGACATCGGGACGCCGGAGGCGTTTTTGGATACGAATTTAAGTGTGCTGGCGGCGCTGGATCAGGGGTCAGGGGTCAGGGGTCAGGGGTCAGTAAAGGCCAAGACAACGACCGCGGCCGTGCTGGCGGATAACTGTGCCTCCCCGCACGCCATCATCGAACCGCCTGTCCTGATCGGGCAGGACTGCACGCTCGAACGCTGCCGGGTCGGTCCGGGAGTCTGCCTGGGGGACGACGTCCGGGTCGGCCACAGCGCCATCATCCAGCACAGCGTCGTCCTGCCGGGGGCGGACATCGGCGACGGGGCGGTGCTCGCCTACGCCGTCGTCGGCCACGGGGCGAGCGTGAGCAACCGGCAGACCCTCCGAGGGACGCCTGAACGGGTGGTCGTCGTGGGGGATAACAGCAGTGACGAGTGACAAGTGACGAGTGGATTCCCGCTTGCGTGGGAATGACACCCCCCTATCGTCCCCCCGCATGCGGGGGAACACGGAGGGGGGTAACCGACCACCGACCACTGACCACCGACCACCGATTTTACTCGTCACTCGTCACTGTTTTTCTGACCACCGATCACCGACCACCGACCACTATCTTTCCCTTCCATGCCTTCTCTCACCATCGGCACTGCGGGACACGTCGATCACGGCAAGAGCGCACTCGTCGAAGCGTTGACGGGGACGCACCCCGACCGGCTGATCGAGGAGCAAGAACGGGGGATGACGATCGACCTGGGGTTCGCGTTCATGCCGCTCCGCGACGGGACGGAAGTCCCGATCATCGACGTGCCCGGCCATGAACGCTTCCTGAAGACGATGGTCGCCGGAGTCAGCGGGATTCATCTCGTCCTGTTCGTCGTGGCGGCGGATGAGGGCGTCATGCAGCAGACGGTCGAGCACTTGGGGACGGTGCGGCTGATGGGGATCGAGGACGGGATCATCGTCCTGACGAAGTGCGACTTAGTCGATGAGGAATGGCTCCTGCTCGTCGAGGAAGACGTCCGGCGACTGGTCACAGGGACGTTCTTAGAGGCTGCGCCGGTGTGCCGGGTTTCATCGGTGACGGGAGAAGGCATCCCGGAGTTGAAAGCGCAGGTCGCGCGGTCATTGGCGGCCGTGCGGCCCAGACAGGATACCGGGCTCTTCCGGCTGCCGATCGACCGGGCGTTCACGATGAAAGGGTTCGGGACGATCGTCGCGGGGACGGTCACCTCCGGCAGTGTGGGTGTGGATGACCCGGTCGAACTGTTGCCCGCGCGGCTTCCGGTGCGCGTCCGCGGGCTGCAGACGCACAGCCGGCAGATCGACCGGGCGACGGCCGGCCAGCGGGCGGCGCTCAACTTAGCGAACGTGAAGGTCACGGAGGTGGAGCGCGGCCATGAGCTGAGTGTGCCGGGTTATCTCGTCCCGACCCTGATGCTCGACGCGCGCCTGCAGGTGCTCGACTCCCTCGACGCGCCCCTGACCAACCGGACGCGCATCCGGCTGCACAAGGGGACGGCGGAGGTCATGGGACGGGTTCTCCTGCTCGACCGGGAGACACTGGAGCCGGGGGAGACCGGCTACGTCCAGTTCCGGCTGGAGGGACCGGTCGTGGCGGAGAGGTACGAACGGTTCATCATCCGGGGGTTCTCGTCGATGCGCCTGTTAGGCGGGGGCCAGGTCCTGGACGTGTACCCGCAGAAACACCGGCGGTTCCGGGAGTCGGTCCTCGACTCCCTGCGGACGGTGGAGACGGCCGACCCGCCCGCGCTCGTCGAACAGGTGATGCGCGAATCGTACGGGACGAACCGGGTCCGGTCGATCCATGGGATCGTGCAGGCGACCAACCTGACGAAGGAGGCGGTGGCCGGGATTGTCGAACGGTTCGTGACCGACGGCCGGTTCATCCGGTTTTCCGGTGGGACGGTCATCCATCGGGACTGGTCTGAGCGTCTGAGGACGGACATCCTCGACCAGCTTGGACGGCTGCACGCTGAGTTTCGGCTGAAAGAGACACTCTCGAAAGAATCCGTGAGAGCGCGACTGTCTTCCCCGATCGACGAGGCCGTGTACGACACAATGCTGCGCGACCTCGCACGGGATGGGCTGGTCGAACTGGTCGGGAGTGACGCGCGTCTCCCCGGTCATGTGGTGACACTGACGCCGCAGGAACAGCGTATCCGTGAGCGCATGGAAGGACTGCTGCTGGCGGATGGCGCCGTCATGGTCTCGATGACCGATCTGTTGAATAGCCTTCACGACGAGCGGCCGGAGCCGGTGAAAGCCGTCTTGGGGTATCTGCTCGATCAGGGCGTGGTGATCGACCTGGGCGAGCGGCTCCTGGTGCATCGGGACACGCTCGGCCGGATCAGGCAGGCGCTGATCGAGTATTTAGAGGCACACGGAACGGTGCGGGCGTCGGAGTTTAAGGATTATCTGAACATCTCTCGATCTCATGCGACCGTGCTGCTGGACTATTTCTGTGACCGCGGGCTGACGCACCGCGAGGCGGGAACGCACCGATTAGCGAACGTCGAGGCGTAAACTGACTGGCTGGTTTTCTTGTCTTACCGACCACCGATCACCGACTACCGACTACCGATCACGGGGGAGCGGCTGGGTCACTGGTGGACCTCCCGGACTTCAAATCCGACGGCGGGCCCTGACCAGGTCCGCGGTGGGTTCGATTCCCACACGCTCCCCCCAAGGAAAAAAGGGCGAAAAGGGGAAATGGCGAAAAGGAAAATCATGCTATGACTTTCCTCAGGGCCGAATCGCCATCGGCTGGAGCTTGAGGTAGGTCAGGGATCGCCAGAGCCATTCCGCCGGCCCATACCGGAAACGCTTCACCCACCACCGGCTGACCAGAAGCTGAAGCATCCAGATCCCCACGGTTAACGCCAACCCCACCGCCGGCCCGACGGTTCCATACAACCCGAAGCCATAAGAATAAAAGATCGTCGTGCAGATCAGCGACTGGGTCAAATAGTTGCTCAGGGCCAGGCGTCCGACGGCCGCTAAGGGCGCGAATCGTTTGCTCCCCCGTTCCCGGTGGACGAGCAGGATGAGGGCGAAGACGTAGAAGCCGCTCAAGGCGGGCGCGCCCGCCGCAAACGCCGCCGCTCTCAGGATGCCCATCGCGGACGGCCTCGTGGGATGCGACAGGACATCGCTGATGAGGAACAGTGTGTTCGCGGCGACCCCGATGACAAGGCTCCACCACATGAGGGATCGAATACGGGAGAGGGCTGTCGGGAGGGCCTGCATCCACCCACGACGCCCCACGAAGAACCCGAACAAGAACGAGGCAAAGATATGTGGGCCGTTGCCGGTGAAGATGTAGCGGAGGATGACGAACTGGAAATCCTCGATGCGTTGCGCCATGATGTCAGCGAACGTCCCATGCGCGTAGACACGGAATGATTGCTCCGTCAGGGCCTGATAGCGGGCCGCGCTTGCTACGAAATTCCGCTCGACCTGGGCGGCGGATTCCGGCGTCAGCGTGGAGAGCTCGATGAGGCCCGATAAGGCGGCGTTGATGAGAATGGGCAGGACGAGGAAAAACACGCACCATCGGAGCAGGGATCGATCCGATCGGCGACGAAAGAGCAGCAACAGGAACCCTAAGAGCGCATAAGCCGTGAGGATATCCCCGACCCAGAGGAGAAACGTGTGGGCGAGGCCGATCAGCAGCAGCACGCAGAAGCGTCGGACGTACAGCGGCACGAACGGCACGCTCCGAGCGTTCGCGCGCGTCATCTGAAGGGCGAAACCCAGCCCGAACAGGAAGGAGAAGAGGGTATAGAATTTCCCCAGCGCTGCAAACGTAATCACCGCTTCGACCACCCGGTCTGCGGTTCCGGTCCACCGTTCAACCCCGGAAGCGCCGGTGTAGAACGGGGTGTTAAAATACTCCATATTGACCACGAGGATGCCCAGCACGGCGAAGCCGCGCAGGATGTCGAGCACGACGATCCGCTCGCTGTCGGGCGTGGGCGTCAGGGCTGCGGAAGAAGGGGAGGCATCCGGCATCGGGGCTTACTTCGCGGCTATCGGGAATGGAACGCTCTCGCGTGCATGATATCGGTGAAGGGAAGGCTGTACTCAGGGAGTTGACCTTGAAAATATAGGACGCGCAGGAAGATGGCAACGTTTTTTTGGGCAGGAGATCGTAGAAGCGTTGGAGGTTTAGAATATCCTCATTGCCTTTGATTTGCCACTTTCTTTAGAAGAAAGTGGCGCAAAGAATCGCGCGGGGCCGGGCTTCTGCAAAGGTTTCGCATCGCTGTGCCGCTGGGCAACTCCCCTTCCCGCCCCCCTGCGCGGGCGGCTGCGAACCCCCGGCAGCCGCCTATGCCCGCCCCTTCGTGCCTCCTCGTTGCCGCTATCCGCTCTGGCCCCGCGCAGGGGAAAAAGATGCCCACGACGGATGCGGGAGCCTTATAAACCTGGCTTGACTTCTGTGAAGAGGTGTTATATTTTGTATAAAAAAGGTAGGCTGGTTAGATGACAAATAACCCTCAAAATATAATACGCGACTCTTTAGGGAAGATGGAGGCGCGGTTTCTCGCAATGATCGGGCCGCGCCTTATATTCTCTATCGATGATGCGCGTCAGGTTTTAGGACACCGAGCGGATGATCCTACCCGTCAGTTTTTGGAGAGACTTCAACGCAAAGGGTGGATCCAACGAATCACGCGCGGTCGATTTGCCGTCATTCCTCTTTCTGCTGGTGAGGCACGGACTCCTCAACTTCATGAATTTCTGGTCGCGATGGAACTCGTGACCCCTGCCGCGATTGCCTACTGGTCTGCTCTGAACTATCATGGAATGACGGAACAGCTTCCACGGACAGTCTTTATCGCCACGAATCATCCTGTGCGCCGTTCTGTGTTGAAAGCTTTGGGCATGACCTTTCAGGTCGTGTCGTTGCGACCGGCACGGTTTTTTGGGACCACCAAGGCGTGGATTGATGAACATCCGTTCTGGATTACAGATCGAGAAAAGACGGTCATCGACGGCCTTGACCTCCCGCAATACGTTGGTGGGGTTGGAGAGATCATGAAAGCATTGGGCCTGGTGTGGAAGGAGTTGGATGAAAAGAAGCTCTGGCACTATGCCGCAGGGATTGGGAATTCTGCGGCAGCCAAACGGTTGGGATTCTTAATGGAGACGTTGGGACTGGGTAGGCCAGAGGCTTTACGGAAGGCAGTGCCGCTTGCTCCTGGATTTTCATCACTGGATCCTACATTCCCACGTCAGGGAACCTACAATCGCCGATGGGGACTCCTGATCAATGTTGAGGTGGGTCAGTGATCACAAGAGCGGAGTTGCATCGCCTGGCAGCGGCCGAAGGCCTTCGCTTTGATCAAGTTGAAAAGGACTACATTATTCTCTGGCTCTTGTATGGCTTATCGCGCCCAGAGCTTGGACTCAAGGGATGGGTGTTCAAAGGTGGAACGTGTTTGCGACACTGTTATTATCCGGGATATCGTTTCTCCGAAGATATTGATTTTAGCTGCACACCAGAGAGCGGAGGTCTGAAGACTGTAAGGGCATCACTGGATCGAGCGGCCATCTGGGTACAGGAAACGTCGGGGATTCGCATGAGAACGAAAGTAAGTCATACCATCCCTGGCGATTTTCAGACGGAAATCCTTGTGGAATACAACAGAGGGCACTCACGAATGCGGGGGTTGCCCTGTATCAAGGTTCATGCGACGTTCGATGAACCACTCTTGACCGCAGCCGTCGTTCGTCCGGTAAGACCTCGGTACTCGGACCTCCCAGAGTTTGAGATCCTCACATACAGCAAGAAGGAGATCGTCGTAGAAAAGATGCGAGCGCTCCTTCAACAACAGCAAAAATGGCCGCGCCCGCGTGATCTCTACGATCTCTGGTTCATCCTGTGCCGGTCAGGAACACATTTTACATCAGAGGAGATCAGACCCCTGTTTGTTGAGAAATGCCGAGTCCGTCAGATTCAACCCGACGTCGAGCGATTGACCTCGGAACACCTCCGAGAGTGGAACAGAAGGGTATGGGAAAAGCTGCTGGGACCGCTGATGAGTGCTGTGCCAGATTTCGAAGTCGTATGGTAGGAGTGGATCGCCGCGTGCAGTGAGATGTTCGGATCATAACTGTGAGGCTTTCACACTGAGTATTTTCGATGAGTCCTTGCTGTCTCTCATATCGCATTGATCTCGGATGGAAGGGCGACTTTGGTGGTCGCCTTTATTTTTTGTCCAGTCAGTCCACCCTGGGGTGAACTCTCGCTGTCTTTGGGGTTGACGAAATGAGTGATTTCCCGATTCGCATTCGCGTCCCGCAAGGGTCTACGCCGCCAGAAGATCGTGGCCGCTTGCGCTACGCTGCCAGACGTAATCGTAGACACGCTCCGCGATGCTGTGTGTCTCCTCTTCCGTGAAAGGCGGACGCGGAAGCTCACGCCACAGGTTGTCGAGTATGAAAATCCTCACCTCTGCCTGGGTGGTCGAGTTTTGTATCCAGTCGTGTATGGGCCGTAATAGCTCGCCCAGCAGTTTCTCCAGCAGCGCGACCTGATCGGGGTCGAGCTCGGCGCGCTCGATGGCGTCGGCGATCCGGTCGTTCAGGTCGAGCCGTGCGATCCCCAGCTTCTCGCCCCGGTTTTCGTAGACCAGCTTGACCGTGGACTGGTCCTCCTCCGAGCGCTTGAAGTCGTAGCGCGAGATGTAGTCGCCGAAGATGCGACGGGTCAGCTCGTCGTGCTTGAAGAGGGGCGTGCCCGTGAACCCGATGAACGAGGCGTTGGGCAGCGCCAGGCGCATGTTGCGCGCGAACTTGCCCGCCTGGGTCCGATGTGCCTCATCCGAAATGACGATGATGTCGTCACGCTCGCTATAAGGCTCGGTCACCGGCTGGTTGAACTTGTGGATCAGGCTGAAGACGTAACGGTGATTCCCACGCAGGATTTCCTGCAGCTCCTTGCCCGAGCTGGCGCGCGGGGTCTTCTCGTCGGTTACGCCGCAGCCGATGAAGGTCCGCTAGATCTGGTCGTCCAGGTCCTCGCGGTCGGTCATCACGAGGAAGGTGAAGTTCCCGGGCACGACCCGACGCACCTTCTCGGCAAAGAACGCCATCGAGTAGGACTTGCCGCTGCCCTGCGTGTGCCAGAACACGCCCAACCGCCCCAGATCGTCATGCGCCCGCTTCACCAGCGGCAATAGCTCGTCATGATCTGCGGTGTCGGTTATCACCGGCGGCGCCGAGATTTGGGTTGACAACTGGTCGGCGGCCTTGCCCAGGGCTGGCCTCGGCACCCGGTATTCGATCAGGCGCTCGCCTGAGGGGAACTGGCGCTTCAAGTCCTCCTGCCGCAGGACGGACGCGACTGTGTTATTCACCCCGAGCACCTGATGGTTGCGCGCCACGATCTTGCGCGTGCCGCCGGCCCGGCTGTCATCGAACAGGATGAAGTTCTCGACGAGGTCGAACAGTCGCTCCTTGGCCAGCATCCCGTCCAGGAGCGCCTCGGCATCTACCCGCCCCTTGTCGGTCGCCGAGTGGTACGCGCTCCCACCCCTCCGGCACGCCGTTGGTGATGCGGGTGTGCTCGTGGCCGGGGAAGCGGAGGCGGACGAACCACTCGCGGTAGAGCTGCCGCGC
>JACQVL010000071.1 GCA_016209865.1 Candidatus Latescibacterota bacterium
CTATTGCGATGATGCCCGCCCGGTCGAGATACGGGAGGTACAGCCTCTCCCGATTGAACACGTTGTTGATACTCTTGTTGAGAAACCCGCCCTCCGCCGGGGTCTGATGTCGGTCGTAGTTTTCCGGTCTCGCCTCGAGCCGGTCCATGCTGTTCCGCAGCGCAGCGATGTCATCGGGGGTGAGCACCCCCGGAAGACAGACGAAACCGTCCCGTTCCAGGGCTTCGACCTGTTGCGCCAGACCCGGAGAGGCAACGAGTGGGAGTGGATTCGCCATAGCGCTTCCTCCTGGAGGTAGGGTGGAACGGATCCGTTCTGATGAGCGCCGGCGGCTCCTGTGAGCCGGAGACCCCACGTTGAATCGAGGGAGGACTCGGCCAACCAACAGTGTGCCAATTGCGCCAGCGCGCGGTTAGCGAGCACCTCCATGTACTCTGCCCCTGATGAGCAGGCCAGCACGCCAAGGCATGGGATTCGCTAAGCTGGCGTGTGCGTGTTCAACACAGAATCGAAACTAAGACGCCACGTCCGCAGCCCCACGCCCGATGTCGCCACGCGATGAGCCAAGACGGGAGCGGACGGCGGGCTATGCTACGACACGTGGTGCGAGAGGGCAGGACTCACCTCATCGGGACAGTCTGAACAAATGCCGTCCAGTCCCAAATCCAGGCACTGCTGCATCTTGGTCAGATCGTGGACGCCCGTATCAATGACCGCCACGCCATGCTGATGGGCGATCTCCACCAGTCCGGCGGTGAGCCATCCCGACCTCGTCACTGCCATGATCACGTCAATAGCCTCGAAATGCCGCTCACGCAGGACCTGAAAATCATGCAAGGCGACACAGTTACGTCCGACGCGCACGTCCGCACCGATCGATTTCATTCGGGTCGCAAAATGGACGTCTTCGATGCCGATATCAAACAGGAACACCTGCGGCACCATCCGCTTCTCACGGAGCACCTCAATGACCTGTCGTTCAATCCCAGGACATTTCAGTTCCACCGCAAAGTGAGTCTCCGGAATGGCGAGCTCAAGCGCCGCGGCCAACGTGGGGACGCGCTCACCGGCATACTGCGCGGCAAACCACTGCCCCGCGTCCAGGGCTTGCAACTCTGCCAGCGCATAGCCCCAGACCATCCCGTCGACCGGCACCGTGCGGCCGAGTTCCGCATCATGCAAGCAGACAACCTGTTCATCGCGGGTCAGACGGACGTCCAGCTCAATACTAAAGCCGTGTCGGATGGCGAGACTGAAGGCGGCCAACGTGTTTTCGGGGGCCTGTCGTCTCATACCGCGATGCGCGTAGATGCGCATGAATCAACCCTCCCTGGGCCAGTGTGTCACGATATTGGCGGCTCCATTTCCCAGCGAACGAATCTCTCATTCATACCGCAGCGCCTCCACCGGGTTTGTCAGCGCTGCCTTCATCGCCTGGCCACTGACCGTCAGCACGGCAATGACCAGCGCCAGCAGGGCCGCCAGGAGGAAGGGGCCCGGCCCGAGCTCGATGCGGTAGGCAAAGTTCTGCAACCACCGCTGCATCGCGTAATACGCAACCGGCCAGCCCAGACGTGTGACCGCCGATTCCGTGAGCACATACGCCGCCTCCGGGTCGGTGCCGAAGGTGCGCCACAAAAAGCGACCGGCCACCAGGGTCATCCCCAGGGTGGTGACAAAATCTTCATCGGCTCCGACCGAGCACATCTCCACCGACTCGGTCATGGGTGCCTTCGCCGATTGGTACAGGCTATACCCCAGGGTGTTCAGACGGCCGGGCGCAAAGTTGGATCGGGTCACCCCCAGCACGGCCGGGTGTTGTAACGCCTCCCGTTTAAACACCGGGTAGCGTTCAGCAAACGGGGTAAACGTCATTGGGATGATGACCAGTTGGTCCGGATTCAGCCCCAACTGTTTGTTTCGGACGTAGTGCAGTTGCTGCACCACGATGCCGGTACAGATCAGCAAGGCAATGGTGATGGTGAACTGGACCACCACCAGCAGCTTGCGAAACCCGCTCCGTCCCCGGCCAGCCTGTCCCATCCTGGTGAGCACCGCCACCGGCCGAAACGCGGACAGTACGAACGCAGGGTACGCGCCGGCGGCAAGGCCGACGACCAGGGTGATGCCGGCAAGGCCGCCCAGGGCTGTCCCATTCGTCGCCAAGTGCCTGGGAATGGCTTTTCCGGCGAGGGTATTGAAGGTCGGCAGGAAGAGCATCACCATACCTACCGCCAGGAGGGCGGCGAGGCACGACACCAGGAGGGATTCGCCCAGGAATTGGACGATGAGCTGGCGGCGCTGGGCTCCCACCACCTTGCGAACTCTGACTTCTTTCGCGCGCATCGCCGCACGCGCGGTCGCCAGGTTCATGAAATTGATACAGGCGATCAGGAGAATAAAAACGGCGATAGCCGAGAAGAGATAGATGGAGGTGACCTCGCTGTTGGCCGAGAGTTCACGTTCCAGATGCGAGTGTAAGTGGATCGCGGTAAGGGGTTGGAGGGAAAACCGCATCGTCACCCCGGCCGCGTGCAACTCGCTGCCGGCGTATTTCTCGACCAGCGCAGGGAGTTTCTGTTCGAGGCGCGACGGGTCAGCACCTGGGGGTAGAAGGACGTAGGTATAAAAATTATAGGGACTCCGCCAGCGCGTCAGGTAGGTCTGGTTCAGCTGCCGATCCAACTGTTCCTGGGTACCCATGGACGCCAGGATCTCGAATGTGAGATGGGAGTTCGGGGGGAGCGAGGGCATGACACCGGTCACTTCCAGATCCATACTCTCCTCCCCGCGGATCAGTTTCCCGATCGGTTCCTCATTTCCGAAGTATTTGCGGGCCACCGTCTCGGTGAGCACCACGGTAAACGGCCGCTGGAGCGCGGTGGCGGGATTCCCCTTGAGGAGCGGGATAAAAAAGACATCAAAGACGGTGGAATCCGCGAGGTAGAAGTTGGTCTCATAAAAACTTTTATCCTCATACCGGAGCATCCAGGCGGCGTTCGGGGGTTTGAGGCGGACCACACGCCGCACCTCGGGGAACTCCTGCCGCAGAGCCGGGGCTAATGGAGCGGGGGTAATGGCCAGGTGGGTCACACGGCCGGGTGCTCGTTCTTCCCGGACCACACGATAGATCTGATCCGCGTTCGTGTGGAAGCGATCATAACTGAGCTCGTATTGCACATAGAGCAAGATGAGTAAACAGCAGGCGATGCCGATGGCCAGGCCGACGATGTTGAGCAGAGAGTAGCCCCGGTGTCTGAGGAGTGTTCTCACTGCGACCATCAGATAGCTTTTCAGCATGATGACCCTCTGCTTCCCGAGTGAGAAGGTATGTCATTTCGCGTCCCTGGGATCATTCATATCGGAGCGCATTCACTGGATTCGTCAGCGCTGTCGTGATTGCCTGATCGCTGACTGTCAGGACCGGTGAGGCGACACGGTGCAGCCTGTCAGGGAGTGGCTACACACGGACGGCTTCCGGGAGATGGTCGCTGACGATATGCCCATCAAACAGGTGGACGATCCGGTGCGCGTACTCCGCATGGGAAGGGGAATGCGTCACCATCACAATCGTCGTCCCCGTGTCATTCAAGCCGGTCAACAACTGCATCACTTCCGCACTGTTGGCCGAATCCAAGTTCCCCGTCGGTTCGTCTGCGAGAATCAGTTTTGGCTGCCCGATCACCGCCCGGGCCACCGCCACCCGCTGCTGCTGGCCGCCGGAGAGCTGCTGGGGGAAATGGTTTTTGCGGGGGAGGATCTGCATCTGGTCCAGCAGGGTTTCCACCCGTTTCCTTCGCTCGGACACCCCCAGGTACAGCAGCGGCAACTCCACGTTCTCGTACACGGTGAGTTCATCGATCAGGTTGAAGCTCTGGAACACAAACCCGATGCTGGCCTTGCGGAGATTCGCCCGCTGACGTTCGGAATAGTGGGAGACCTCATGCTCGAGAAAGCGGTACTGGCCATCAGTCGGGTTATCGAGCAGGCCGAGGAGGTTTAACAGAGTCGATTTCCCACAGCCCGAGGGCCCCATGATCGCCACGAACTCCCCGGCCTGGATCTCCAGGTTCACGTTGTTTAACGCTGTCGTTTCCACTTCTTCCGTCCGGTAGAGTTTCTTCAGGTTCGTCGTCTTGATCATGCTCGGGCTCCTTTTTATGGAGAGAAACATGGCGGATGAACGCTGCCGACCGGAGATTATTGATCTGCTCGAAGAGTTGGGCCTCGCGGTACATCACATCGAGTTGGAGGTTGGTGTTCGACAACTGCAGGATAGAATCCCCCTGTTTGCCCTCAACGACCGCTTCCTGACGACGCCTCGATGGTGTCGTGACGAGATGCGACGAGAGGAGTTGTTGGCGCTGGCAGTATCACAGATGACACAGATGAACACAGGATGACACTGATCCCCTCCACCGTCCCCACCGTCCCCTATCGCGCAGATGGGCAACGGCGTGTCGCATCAGCCATCTGTGTCATCTGTGATCCCGTGATAACTCTGCTTGCTCGTCACTTGTCCGCCCGCCCATGAATGGGCGTGCTCATAGGATCAAGCCCCTTCGGGGCTCCATCCCAGCCCCGTGCGCGGGGCTTCGTACGATTAGCCCGCCCATTCGATGGGCGGGCGGACGAGAACGATGGTTGTATAGAGGGGGATACGGAGCTGTATTATACAGGAATCCAGCGGGCTGTCAATGGGGAAGATTTGGAGTAGGGGCGCAGAATTCTGCGCCCCTACTTCTCACCTCCACAGTGCCCCGATCAGCTCGACCGCCTTGTCGACGAGCTGCGGGCCGCCGGCCGGGCCGACGCGCGTCCACGGACCGGGGCTCACCTCGTAGCCGCCCTGTTCCCACGCGACCGGCGTGGTCAGGTAGCCGAGCCAGTCGTTCGCGTACCCGACGACGAACGTGGACGGCGCGGCGGAGCGCGCCTTGATGTCCAGACCGAGGCCGCAGAACGGCTCGCCCGGCAGGGCGACGAGCGCGGCATCGCCCAGGCGCATGACCTGCACTTCCGCCGGGATCGGGTCGGTGCCCCGGTCGATCAGGATCAACGCTTCCTCGACCATCCGCCGCTCCCTGGCGAACCGGGCCCGGTCCTCGTCCGTCGCCGCCGCGTCCCGCTTCCGGCCGGCGTCCTCATGCGCTCGCTGAGCCGGCTCGCGGGCCGGCAGGTCGCGCACGGCGAGGGAGAGCACGTCCGACTTCACCGCCACGACCGGCTGACTCGCTGGATAATCCGGGGCGCGCATCGCGCCCGCCAGTTTGATCACCTCGCCGCCGAGCATCAGGCCATACCGCTGGACATCGTTGAAATCGCGCGTATCCCCGCGCACCGGGTTTTGATCCCCGCAGGCGGCCTGGAGGAACAGGCTGTTCTCGCAGCCCGGCAGGGCACGCTCGACGAGCGCCATCGCCGCGCCCGGAAAATCCGCCGAGACGAGGGGCTGCACCTGCACGGTGACCGGATGGCAGGCGAAGTTGGACAGAACGGTGCACGTGCCCCCGTCGTGCGCCTCCAGCAGGAGGACGCCCACCCGGTGATCGATCGTCCCCCAGTCGGCGATCTCATCGTCGGGCGGGCGGTTGAGCCACTGGTAGAGGCGTCCATTCTTGCCGACGATCCGACGGCTCCATGACAGCCCGTGAACTTCCCCGGTGCCGATCTTCAGCGTGTGCGGCCTGCGGCGCTCGACCGCCATCGACGCCGCTGACGCGAGTTGATCGATCAACACCTCCAGCCAGGGACCGGCCGCCGGGGTGTCCAGCAACCGGCGCAGGTGGATGGTTTCTGGGGTCGAATGCGCATGGCTGGATGCCAGCATCACATGCTCAGCCGGCACGCCCGTTCGCTGATGAACCCGCTGGCGCACCTCGCGCGTGAAGTTCCGGTCAGGCCCCAGGATGGCGTTGCTGAAGCCGATCGAGTCCGCCGCGATCACCACCGCCTGCGTCGTCCCGTCGTCGACCGCCACCGCCCGCGCGTACAGCGGGTCATGCACCCCGTGAAACAACGCGTGCCGGGGTTCGTAGCCCAAGTACGGGATCGTCAACGGCGGGGTAATGTCAACTCTGGCTGTGCCCGCCTGGAAGGTCGGGGTCATGAGAATCCCTCCCGTAGGAGCGAATCTCGTATTCGCCCCGATACGGGCGATCACAAGGATCGCCCCTACAACGATGACCGGTCTCGATCGTCAAACCTCTCGCGGCAACAACTCCGCTACCTTGTGGATGGCGCCCGCGATGTCTTCGATGTCTTTTTTCGTGTACTCCTCATGAAAGCCGAGGGTGATGATATGCTGCAACGCGTCCTCCGTGCGGGGACACATGCCCTTCGTGTACTCGATCTGGCGAGCACCGTGACAGCCATCGAACGGATGGGAGGAGTTGCCGAACGTCTTCTTGGCCGCCAACGCCTCCATGCAGAGAAAGATGGGCTCCCCGATGTAGAAGGCGCCGGCGCCCACCCCTTCCTTCGTCAGCGTCTCCGCAAACCGGGCGACCGGCCAGCCGTCCACGCGCAGGGGATACGCCCAGTAGCTGTGCTCAGAGCCGGGAGTGACGGGCGCGGGCGTGATCCCCTCGATGTCACGGATCGATGCGGTCAGGTACGACCCCAGCTCGATCCGCCGTTCGACGACGCTGCGGACTTTCTTCACCTGCGCCAGCCCGACCGCGCCGTGCAGCTCAGTCATGCGGTAGTTCGGGGCCAGGAACGCATACGTCCGCGGCCCCCAGCCCGGCTTGCGGGTCCACCCTTTGTCCCGAAACAGCATCATCCGCTCGGCCCAGTCGTCTCGATTCGTGATCGTCATGCCGCCGTCTCCCGTCGTCATGTGCTTCGACTGCTGCAGGCTGAACGCGGCGAGGTCTCCCCAGGTGCCCAGATACCGGCCTTTGTACTTCGTCGCGTGCGCCTGGCTGCAGTCCTCGATCAGCGGGATGTTGTGGCGTCTGGCGATGTCGACCATCGCCTCCATGTGACAGGCATTGCCGAACAGGTGCACGACCATGATGGCCGCCGTCCGGTCGGTGATGTTGCGCTCGACATCGTCTGGATCGATGTTGTAGGTCTCATCGACATCCGCGAAAATGGGGATGCAGTTCTGGTAGATGATGGGCACGACCGACCCCCCGTCGGTGATCGGGGCGGTGATGATCTCATCGCCGGGGTTCGGGTTGACGGTACCGATGGCGATATGGATGGCCGAGGTGCCGGAGGTGGAGCCGACCGCGTGTTTCACCCCATACAGGCCGGCGAACTCAGTCTCCAGCGCCGTGACCTTCGGGCCGCCCAGGCCGAACAGGCTCTGAGAACGAATGGCTTCCGTGACCAGCGCGACCTCTTCATCCCCGAACGGCGTCCGCCGGGGAAACGGCTCCGCCCGGTACGGCTGTCCGCCGTCGATAGCTAATCGGGACATCTCACTCTCCTTTCTGTTTTCCCTTTTCGCCTTTTCCCCCATACAGTCTTTTCATCAACAGGGCGTCTACGTCTTGTTTGTCGCGGGACTCACAGATGACGGTCGGCGCCAGGTTCCAGCGATGGAGCGCCGCGATGAACGGCTCCGGACGCGGGCCGAACTCCGGTTCGTTGAACGCATGATGACATCGTTCTCCGCGGTCAGCATACTCGACCGGGTAGTAGTGGATGTGCGCCCGTTCGAGTTTCTCCCGTCCGAGCGTCCGTTCCACCCGGCTGAAGACGTCATCGAACGCCGCGTCGTCGAACGGACGGCCGTTGGCGCGGGCGTGGATATGGGCAAAATCGAGGCAGGGGACGAGACGAGGATGGAGGGCGCAGAGGACGAGGATTTCATCCAGGCTGCCGACCTGCGCCTTCAGCCCGCACGTCTCCGGGGCTATCAGAACCTCCCCATCGGTCTCTTCGATTTCAACGAGCGCCGTCGACAGGGTGTCCAGGCAGCGGTCGAGCGCGGTGGCCGGGGTCGTGTGTCCTTTGTGCCAGCCCGGATGGAGGACGACGACCCGTGCCCCCATCATGGCGGCCAGATAGACGCTCTGCCGGAGGTGCCGGATGGAGTTGGCGACGGTGCCGGGGTCGAGGCTGGCCAGGTTGGTGTAATACGGGGCATGGACGGAGAGGACGATCCCGTGCGCCCGTGCGGCCTCGCCGAGCGTCCGCGCCCGCTCGTCCGTCATCGTTACCCCGTGGACCGCCTCGTACTCGTACGCATCCAGCCCGATGGCGGCCAGCCAGTGCGGCGCGCGGGTCGATTCCCCTCTGTCGGCTGATTTCTTGAAGTTCGGCGGGTTTCCAGCGACACCGAAACGGGGAACAGGTTTCAGACTGGATTCCCGCTTACGCGGGAATGACACCAGATTGCTCTCGTCACTCGTCACTGGTCACTCGTCACTGATTTTACCAAACGCCCGGCTCGCACGCGGCTTGCTGAGAGCTAATTGGATCAAGAAGGACACCGCGACGATGGCCAGGATGACGCCCGCCGTGACCAGGACCGGGCCGGGCTGGGCGCCCGGCCACCGGTCGACCGCATCAAGCCGGTCTAAGGGCACCTCAAAGATCGCATCCTCCCCCGGCTGCCAGTCGGGGACGCGAATGGCGATCAGACGGTCGTCCCATCGCACCAGCCGGCCGGTGACCTCCCTCGTCCTCCATTCGACGGGCTGCAGGCTGAGCGAGTCCACCCCCGCCTGCCCGTTGATCGTCATCTCTTCACGGAGCACGGCGGTCACCTTCTCTCGCGGCTTCACCCGCTCCGACGGGCGGCGGATGGGATAGACATCGACCGGGACGCGCTTGGCGCATCCTATCTCGGCGAGCAGAGCGAGCATCACGATGAGGCTGACGCATCGGCGAGTCATACGTTCCCCGCGGTGTGCTTATGCTTCCATGAACGAAGCGACGTCGATACACTCCCCGTTGCGGCGCGAGGATTCCCATCCGGCCAGGACGGGCGCTAACGAGAACAGGCCGTCGTGATAGTCGTTCAGGATGATCTGTCTGTCGCCCGTGCGGACGGCTTCGATGAAGACCCGATCCTGCTCGAACCAGGGGTCGAACTCATCCGCTTTGTACACCGTCTCTCCGTTGACCTCGATCCGGTCGTAGCCGTACACCGCTAAGCGTCCGCCTTCGTACACGATCGTGAACCAGGCCTCGCCGTCGAGGCCGGTGGGGTCGGCTAAGAGAAAGGTCATCGTCATCGTCGCCCCGTTGGAGAGGCGGAAGTGGAACGAGGAGGACAGGGGGAAATGGTACGCGGGAGGGTGATGGTAGAATGCCTGCGCCCGGACGACATTGAGGCCGGTCATGAAGCGGGTATAGTCGACCGCGTGGACTCCCCAATCGAAGCCAGAGCCGCCCGCTTTCTCCATCTGGACATGCCAGTCGCCCTGAGACTCTGGTGGAGGCGGGGTGAGGAGTCCCCCGATGCTCTGAAACCGGACGTGCACGACCTGTTTGTCCTGGAGCCGCCGCCGGGCCTCCTGGAACAGCGGGCGGTAGCGTTCCCGGAAGCAGACGGTGCTGAGCACCCCGGACTGGCGAACGGCTGCGTCGATGGCGCGGGCCACCTTCATCGTCGTGGCCTGCGGTTTTTCGCTGAAGAGATGGATGCCCTTCGCGGCCGCAGCCGCCTCGACATCCGACCGGGCGAACGCGGGCACGACAGAGTACAGCACGTCGATCCGCTCACGCGCCAGCATCTCGTGGCCGTCCTGGTAGGTGCGGGGAATCTGAAACGCCTCAGCCGTGGCCTTCAGCGCCTGCGGATTCGTGTCACAGAGCGCGACGATCTCCACGCCGTCGAGTCTCAAGAGGTTGGGGATGTGCGTCCGGTTCGCCCAGGAACCGGCCCCGTAGATGGCGATGCGGATGTTGTTGTGTGGAGATGTCATCATGGGTATCCTGTGTGAGGTCAAACCGCTGGCATCGGCACGCCTAATTCTGCGGCGACCGCGCTGATCTCCGCCCAGGTCGGCTCCGGGATGTCGATCCCGTCCCGCAACCGGCGCTGGCGAACCTCTTCCTCGATCTCCCCGGGCGCGTACACCTTCTTGAACCCGGGCAGGGGACGCGCCGAGCCGACCCATTCGACCAGCCCTTCGACCTCGTTCGTGTACGTCTCCAAATCGGTAAAGTCCTCGATGTCGATGGCCAGGATCATGATGCCGCCGCCGCCGACTCCGTTCGTCTTCGTGCAGCCAGCCAGACACAGCGGGCCGACGATCATCTCGATCATCATCGCCAGGCCGTGTCCTTTGTGACCGAACTGCAGACCGCCTAACGGAAGGACTCCCACGTCGTCGGGATTTCGGTACCGCGACCCGTCGGTGACGGACTTCCCGTCGTGGTCGATCAGCCACCCTTCTGGGATGGGCTGGTTGCGGACGAGCTTCTGCTCGATCTTGCCGCCCGCCACGACGCTCAGCGTCATGTCCAGCATGAACGGCGGGCCGTTCCGCCGGGGGACGGCGAACGCGATCGGTTCCGGCCGCAGGCGGCGGTCGGCGCTCCCGTACGGCGCTAAGAACAGCCCGCCCCCGTTCATCCAGACCATCCCGATCAGACCGTGCTGGGCGATGCGCGGGGGAAAGTCGCCGAGCCGCCCGATGTGCGTCACGTTCCGGAGGCCGACCATGCCGAACGTCGCGGCGCGCGCTTTCTCCACGGCCAGGTCGAGCGCGCGCGTCACGGCCACGATCCCGTTCGCGCTCCGGCCGTCGATCAGGATGAAAGAAGCGTTCTCACGCAAGACCTCGCGATCTTCCCATCGGATGTACCGCTGTTTCAGTCCCCCGACGTACCGGGGCAGAAACCAGACGCCGTGGGAATCGTGACCGACCAGGTTGCTGGTGGCGAGATGGTCGGCTAAGATGCGGGCATCCCCGGCCGGAATGCCGGTCGCGTTGAACACGTTGAAACTCAATTCACGAAGCACCTCGTACTGGACAACAGGCATTAGCGTCAGCTCCTGTGACAGGGGAATGGAGAGGGATTCCCGTTTCCACGGGCATGACGACCGTCTGTGGTCGTATCACGGAAAATCGAGAGTACAATATAGAGAAAGTCATGTGAAGACACAATCCCCTTCTCGAATTTTCTTAGTTGCCCTCCCACGTTTCTTGCGATACATTCGGAAGGAAGAATTCGATTCATGGGTATTCAGCATCGTTGCTCTGGTGTCATTCCCGTGCAACCCGGTTCGTAACGTCACCGCGGCTCGTACGTGTCCGACCCTTCGAGCGGAAGGGACAGCACCCAGATGTTGCGGTACTTGACGAGGTTGCCATGGTCCTGCAACAAGAGCGGCCC
>JACQVL010000072.1 GCA_016209865.1 Candidatus Latescibacterota bacterium
CAACCGCCCCTCCTCCGCGAATTTCTTCCGCGCCAGGCCGTAGCTGGCACGATTGTTGCGCCACTCCGTCGTAGAAGGGGACCCTGGCACCGGGCGGCCACGCAGGGCCGTCCCCACAGATTCCCGATGTATTCATCAATATCCAGAAGGAGGAGGCCCCGATGACATGGGAAGAGGCCAGACAACGGAGCATCACGAAATGGAATCTGCTGCTCGATCTGATGGCTGTCCAGGATAAGAAGACGTTTCTCCAGGAGACGGCGGAGGCGTGCGCCTTCTGTGAGAAGGCGATCGACCTCTGGACCCAGGCGGGACGGGTCACGCGCATCCAGTGCCCATTCTGCGAGGCGTACATCCAGACCGGGGGATGCCGGCACCCGATCGACAACCTGCAGATGGCCGTGGCGGACGATGACTGGGATTCGGCCCGGCAGCAAGTCGAGGCGATCATCCAGATGTTACAGCGGCTCGACCTTCCGATCGAAGAGTCGATCGCCGACCGTTGACCGTCGCCTTTCGCACCCCATACCCGGTGTTCCCGAAGAAGAACACCAGGACGAACGCGTTGAGGAGGCCGCTCCATTCGCGTCCCGGCGACCAGGACATCAGGTCGCTCGCCACGCGCGCCAGCAGGGTCAGGTGCAGCAGGACGAGATGGACGTAGAACGCGGGACGAAACGCGACAGGAAGCTTGAGCACCGCTGGCACGATGACGGGCGCGTGGCCGAAGATCATGGAAAACACAAACCCTAAGAAGAACGTGTGGAGGATGGCGTCGTAGGGGAGGCCGCCGATCACCCGTCCGAACCCGATTCTCAACAGCCCGCTGGCTCCCAGCCAGACATAGCCAGTCAGCAGGCAGACTGCGATGAAGCGCGGCAGTCCTGTCTGCCGCACCGTCTGCCGGGCGATGTCATACCGGAGCAGCCAGACGGCCAGGCCGGCCATCGCAAGGCCAGCGAGGCGCTCGCCGAGGGTGAAGAGGGGTGACACAAACAGAAGTTCCCCCTGCGCTCCGGAGAGGAGTTGAAACTCCTGATCAATGGCGAAGCCGATTCCAGTCAGGCCTATCCCGGCGAGAAATACCCCCAGCATCGCAGAGAACAGGACACGGCTGCGCCGGGACGGCCGGAGCAGGCGCGTGAGTTCCAGCCGTTCCCCCGCGATCGTCAGCAGGAGGAACCCCATCCACCAGGGCACGACCGCAAACAGCGGCCAGCCGGCCAGCCGCAGACTATTGCCGGTCAGCCAGATGAGGGCTCCAAGCCCGATG
The DNA here is from genome assembly GCA_016209865.1 of Candidatus Latescibacterota bacterium. Taxonomy (GTDB): domain Bacteria; phylum JAAXHH01; class JAAXHH01; order JAAXHH01; family JACQVL01; genus JACQVL01. The sequence continues at coordinate 1,274 of JACQVL010000072.1, forward strand.
CAGACGGTGTACAGCGCAGGCTGGCGCCGGATGAACGTGACGAACAGGGCGACCAGCCCGGCGCTGCCGAGGGTGATGCTGAGCACGGCGAGGGGAGAGGCCGGCATGGCGATGAGTCCCACCCCTCCCAGGCCGGCGAGGAAAGGAACGGAATACCCCCACCACCTGTCCAGCGCCACTGCACGCTCCACGCAGATGAGCGTGCCTAAGAACCCGCATACCATCAGCGGGCCGTGCGCGATGAGGAGGTCGAGGTTGGGCAACGGCAACCCCCAGCCCAGACGGACGAGTCCGGCGTCTAAGGCGGCGAACAACGCCAGAGCGCCCATCGCCAGCAGGGGAAAGCGGATGTGGTATCGCGTGATCATCGCGTCACGGTACTCAACCGAAAAGAAAGTGGTCAGTGGTCGGTGGTCAGTGGTCGGTCAGACTAAAACAAGGAATCAGAATGACAGACTGTCAATCCTCACCAGCCTCGTCCAACCCTTCTCTGACATTTTGACGAAACAGACGAAAATTCCCCCGGTTCCTGCGACATTTTGTCAATGCCTACCCGGCCTTCTCATCAATTTTGATCATCAGGGGCGGGTATGGTCTGCGGGGGTGACCCGATGGATCGCCCAGGCCGAGGCGACGCCTCGCCCCTACAACGATGACCCATCTTGATCGTGAAACGGGAGCAACAACCATGCCAGAGACGGGCGGCGACGCTGGCACTCTTTTTGCCATGTTGCACGGATGATGCAACACTGTGAAGATGCGGTTCTGGTTTACCGACCACCGACACCGATCACCGATTGAACCACCAAGGAGCAGACACGATGATCTCGGCAGAACGGGGTATCCAGCCTGGGGAACGGACGCGTCCCGGCCCTCCGGCAATGGCCTGGATCGATTTTCACGCATCCCCGTTTCTCGTCATCTGGGAGGTCACGCAGGCCTGCGACCTCGCCTGCGTCCACTGCCGGGCAAAGGCGCAGTCGTTCCGCGACCCGCGCGAACTGACGACCGTGGAGGGGTTCCGGCTGATCGACCAGATCCGTGAGTTCGGGCAGCCGTTGTTCGTCCTCACCGGGGGCGACCCGATGAAGCGTCCGGACATCTTCGACTTCATCGCCTACGGGACCCAACGGGGACTCCGGATGGCGATGACACCGAGCGGGACGGCGCTCATGACGCGCGAGGCGGTCGCCCGGCTGAAGGCCCACGGCCTGGCCCGTCTGGCGATCAGCCTGGACGGTTCATCTGCCGACATCCATGACACCTTCCGCCGGGTGCCCGGCTCGTATACCTGGACGACCCGATGCGTCGAGTACGCCCGGCAACTCGACCTGCCCGTCCAGATCAACACGACGATGACCCGGCACAACTTCGACGACTTCGACGCGATGGCGGCGCTGGTGGAGCGGTTGGGGATCGTGCTCTGGAGCGTGTTCTTCCTCGTCCCGGTCGGCCGGGGACGGAAAGAAGATGAGTTGACACCCCAGGAATATGAGATCATTTTCAATAAACTGTACGACCTGTCCCGTGTCGTCCCGTTCGACATCAAGACGACCGCCGCGCCCCATTATCGCCGGGTCGTCCTCCAGCGGCGCCGGGCGGAGGATGGCGGGACGGACGGGCCGCGCCCCGTCGGGTTCATCCCCGGCGACGGCATCGGCCGCGCCCCGAAGGGAGTCAACGAGGCGAACGGCCTGGTGTTCATCTCCCATACGGGCGAGGTCTACCCCAGCGGGTTCCTGCCGCTGTCCGGGGGGAACGTCCGGGAACGGTCGCTCGTCGACATCTACCGCAACACGAAGCTCTTCCAGTTGCTCCGCGACTCCTCTCAGCTCAGGGGGAAGTGCGGGTACTGCGACTTCCGGGACGTCTGCGGCGGGTCACGCGCCCGTGCGTACGCGCTGACGGGCAACCCGATGGCGTCGGAGCCGTACTGTGTGTACAGGCCGCCCCGTCCCAAGGCCCTTCCCCACCGGGCAGTAGGCAGTGGGCAGTAGGCAGTGGACGGGAGAACGGCTTCTACTGCCCACTGCCCATTGCCCATCTGCCCGGTGGAGTGGGGGATGAGGGGAAAGATTGGAGGACACGATGCCGCAGCACAGCCATGAATACTTCGAGACTCTCCTGAACGCGATGGAAGAGGGAGCGATGGCGCTCGACCGGAATCAGACGATCATCGCGTTCAACCGGGCGGCGTCCGTATTGACCGGGGTGCCCGTGCACCAGGCGATCGGACAGAAATGCTACGAGGTCTGCCGGGGGAGTCTCTGTCTCACCGAGACGTGTCCCGTCCTCATCTCCATCGACACCGGACAGCCGGTTGAGAACTCCGAGATGACCGTTCGTGCTCAGGATGGAGACCTCCGGGTCGTCAAGATCCATACCGGGCTGCTGCGCGACAAGCAGGGGAACGTCACCGGGGCGATCGAACTCCTCCGGGATGTGACGGACACGCGTGCGCTCGAAAAACAGTTGCAGGAGCGACGACAATTCACCAACCTCATCGGCAAGAGCAAGCCGATGCAGCGGCTCTACCAGTTGATCGAAGACATCAGCGATTCCGACGCCACCGTCCTGATCTTGGGGGAAACCGGCACCGGGAAAGAGCTGGTGGCGGAGGCGATCCATTTTCACAGCCCGCGGGCGAACGGGCCGCTCATCAAGGTGAACTGTTCGGCGTTCCCGGAGACGCTCTTGGAGAGCGAGCTCTTCGGTCATGTCCGGGGGGCGTACACCGGCGCGGTCTCGGACAAGCCCGGACGGTTCGAGCTGGCGGACGGGGGAACGCTCTTCTTAGATGAGATCGGGGACATCAGCCCCGCCGTCCAGTTGCGGCTCCTCCGCGTCCTCGAACGGCACGAGTTCGAGCGATTAGGCGACATCCGCACCCGCAAAGTCAACGTCCGGCTCATCACCGCGACGAACAAAGACCTGCGGGCGTCGGTCGCCAACCGGACGTTCCGGGAGGACCTGTTCTACCGGCTGAACGTCGTCCCCATCATCCTCCCGACGCTCCGGGAACGCCGGGATGACATCCCGCTGTTGGTGGAACATTTCATCCACAAACTCCGGAGCCGGACTGGCCGGGGGATCGACCACATCTCCGGGGCGGCGCTCGGACGCCTGATGGCGCACGACTGGCCGGGGAACATTCGAGAATTAGAGAACACCTTAGAGTTCGCGTTCGTCGCGTGCAAGAACGCAGTGATCGAAATCTCCGATCTCCCTCCCATCGTTCACTCCGGCTCATCGACGACCGGATACAACGAGGGCCCGTTCCACGCGCTGGACGAGCACCGGGCGGGCGAGCGGGACGCTCTGCTCGCTATGCTGGAGGCCACCCGCTGGCGGATGAAGGCGTGTGCGCAAGCGCTCGGCATCGACCGGACGACGCTGTGGCGAAAGATGAAGCGGTACGGGATTTCGAGAGCAAAAGAGGGTGGTCAGTGATCGGTGGTCAGTGGTCGGTTAAAATCGGTTAAAATATGAGGCTCAGCCGTCCTCCTTTCCCCCATGAACACGGCGCCTGGGTGATGCTGTATGCGCCACTGGTGATCGTCCTGGCGGCGGTGCGTCCTGTTGCCGTTCTCCCCTCTCTCTTCCTCATCCTTACGGTGACCAGCGTGTTCTTAGGGCAGTATGCCCTTCGGGTATTCATCCGGCGGCGCGGCCCCAGGTTGGTCGTCGCCTGGCTGGGGGTTGAACTGACGTTGCTCGCCGCTGGTCTGCTTCCCCTCCTGTTCGTCTACCGCCTGACCGGTCTTCTCGCCATCGGCGCGTTAGCGGCCGCGCTGTTCGGCCTGCACACCCTGCTGCTCTACTGGCCGTCGCGCAAGCGGCTCGACCGCTCGCAGTGGGGAGAAACCTTAGCCGTCGGCGCGCTGGCGCTCACCGCCCCCGCCGCATACGTCGTCGCACGCGGCGGCCTCGACCCCATCGCCTGGTCGATCTGGGCGGCGTGCGTTCTGTACTTCAGCAGCGGAATCTTCTACGTCAACATGCTCCTCTCCGCCGCCCGGATCAGGGGGGAGTTCGATGCGCGCGACCGCTGGCGGGTCGGGCGTGACCTCGTCGTCTACCATGTCCTGCTCATCCTGGTGGTCGGGGGGGCCAGCCTGGCCATCGGCGGGTGGGCCGCCCCGCTGGCGGCGCTGGCGTACGTCCCCGTCCTCGTCCGCGCGTTCTGGGGATGGGCGACGCTCTCGAACGAACTGCCCCCGCTCACGCGCGTCGGTCTGCGTGAGGTCGCCTACACGCTCTGGTTCACGGGAGTGTTCGTGGCCGCGTTGCGGTCGATGGCGGAAATCAGTGGTCGGTGGTCGGTGGTCGGTGGTCAGTGAAACCCCCTATCAGCATGCTTGAACATGAATCACTCCTCCGTCGAGCGGTCTCATGCTGCGTTCTTTCTCGAATTCGTCTACGCCGGCCTGTGTCTCGCGCTGACCGCCGGGTTCGGGTATGCGGCCGTCTTAGCGGTCTTCCTCAGCTTCGGCCTCCCGCTCGGCGACTGGTGGATTCCGATGATCCAGGCGCACGGCCACGCCCAGCTCTGGGGATGGACGGGCTTGTTCATCATCGGGGTCAGCCTCCATTTCGTCCCGCGTCTGACGGGGACGCCGCTCCGCTTTCCCTCTCTGGCCCGGTGGGTCTGCGGGCTGTTGTTCACCGCCGTCCTCGTCCGATCGATCACGCAGCCGATCCTGGCGGCCTTGACCGAGGGGACGTTCCGGTGTGCGCTCCGGTGGGGCATGGGCGGCGCTGCCGTCGTTGAAGCAGCGGCGGTCGGCCTCTATCTCGTCCTCCTCGGCGGGGCGATGCGCTCCGCTCGCCAGGAAGAGGAGTCTCCGCTTCGCTCGGTGCGGCTCTACCTGACGACCGCGCTGTGCGGGTGGAGCGTGTCCACCCTGCTCATGAACGGCCTGGCGGTGCGATCCGCCGTTGCGGACGATCCCCTGCTCAGCCCGACCTGGACGCCGGTGGCGGAGAACCTGTACACCGGCCTGGTGGTATTGCCCGTCGCCATGGCCTTCTCCATTCGCACGTTCCCCCTGTACCTTCGCCTGCCCGCCCCGCGCTGGCCGGTCCGGTGGCTCGGACTGCTCTACCTGTGCGGGTTCGGACTGGAGACGATCCCGGATGCGCTCAACCTGTTGGGAGCGTTTCCGGGGGATGTCCGGTTGGGGATCGCCCTCACCAGCGCGGGGCAGGTGCTCAAGGGAATCGTCCTCCTCTGGTTTATCTGGGAGCTGGATATTCTGGTGCGGCGCAAACCGCCCTGGACGGTCGACCGGAGAGAGCCTATCCGAGAGCCACGGCGGCCTACTCGTCCAGGACTGCCGGATTACGGGGAATTCGGCCGGTTTGAACGGCTGCTCTACGGGGCGTACGTCTGGCTGGCGGTGGGGGCGGGGTTCGACATCGTGGCTGGGGCGGCTGTCCTGGGCGGCTGGGACCCGCCGGTGAACCAGGACGCCATTCGGCATGCTTACGTCGTCGGGTTTATCTCGTTCCTCATCCTTGGCATGGCGCCCCGGATGATTCCCGGGTTCGTCCACCAGCGACGGCTGGCGTTCCCCCGGCTGGTGAACGGGACGTTCTGGCTGGCCGTGAGCGCGGCCGTGTGCCGGGTGATTCCGCTGCTCATCCCCGTGCGCGTCGTGGAGCGGTTTCCGGTGATGGAGCCGCTCTCCACGGCGGCGTTCGGCCTGTCCGGTGCGCTGGGCTGGCTGGCGGTGCTGCTGCTCGCATGGAATTTGGTGGCGACGTGTGGGACGGGGCGGGAAGAAGCGTAGGGCGGATTAGCGGATGGGTACGGCGTGGCCAGCGATGTACCGTTCGATCTCGTCGGAACCGGCGAACCCGTACACACTCCCGCCCGGCGGGACGTAGAGGAACGGCTCGGCGTAGTCCAGCCCGTATTCCTGGCCAAGCTGTCGGGCTGCGGTCGAACAGAACAGCCGGATGTATTCCCGGTCTGCGGTCTCATCGTCATCCCCTAACGCCGGCAGGCGCAGGCCCTGTTGCGCCAATCTGGCCCTGAGCCGTGAGCCGCCCGACCCTGCGGGTCCCTGCGTTGTATTCACGCGCAACGCGTCGATCCGCTTCTCGATGTACGGGCTGATGTCCACCACCCGGTTGTACGGCTGGCCGGGGCGCACCACCCAGTAATACTTGTCCCTCACGCCGTGGGGCGTGATCCCGCCGGCGCGATGTTCCGGGTAGTCCTTATTCATGCCCGCCATCCAGCACGCGGCTTCCACCGCCTGCGCGGTCATCCAGTGGTCCGGGTTCTCCTCCCCGTGGCCCCACGGGTTGAAGGTGAAGACGGTATCAACTTTCAACGCCCGGAAGAGGAAGATGAACCGGAGGCGCAGTTCGATCGGGGACGCCTCGTCCATCAGGTGATTCCGGTAGCCTAAGAAGAAGACATCGCTGAATCCCAGCGCTCTGCCCAGTTCCTCCACCTCACGTTCGTTGCGGAGAATCGTGTCGCCGGAACTGTGGGTCGGACCGCATTTTTCGTCGTTGGTCGTCTGGATGAGGTAGGCGGTGTAGCCTTCATCGATCAGCTTGGCGACCGTGCCCGCGCAGTACAGCGGGATATCGTCCGCATGCGCCTGGATGGCGGCCAGCACCCGGCCCGCGTGGGGTCGGCCCGGCAGGCAGCGTTCGACGTGAACGTCGCCCACAGGGATGGCGTGCTGTTCCATGAGAAGGGCTCCATACATCTGAAATGGAAAAGGGGAAAGGGGACATGGGAAAAAGGGACGCGCGCCCCATATCTACATCAGGGAAAATGGGCAAGGGAAAATGGGAAAAAGAGACGCGCGCCCCATATCTTCACTGGGACCGCAGCGTCGCTACGCCCATTTTTTCCCCAATTCTTCCAGGCCCGCCTGCTTGAGATCCTCCGCGGTCATCGCAATCCGGAACTCGCAATCCGCATTAAAATTCAGGAACCACGGCTCGGCCAGGGAGGGAATCTGTGACGGCCGCTCCACGTTGACGACCAGTATGGCGCCCCGGGTCCCGTTCTGTTCGGTGAAGTAGACCGCCTCCGGCTTGGTCGCCTCGAGAATCCGGCCGATCGTCGCGCCAGTCGTGCCGTTCCTGACGGCGGTGTTGAACGGTTCGTGCGGAATCCGCACGGTGAGTAGCATCCGCATGGGGTGCTCCTTTCTGTGGGAAAGTATGGTGTATAGGGTAAGGGTGGATGAGCACGGTGAACATAACAGACATAATCGGGAAAACCGTTTTGTCAAGGGGAAAATCCTTGTTTTAGTGGAATCGGCCCTCAGATGATTTGGGGGGCCGGGTGAGAGTTTTTGATTGACAAGTCGTCGCGTGTTCGCCCATCTTAGAGAACGTACGCGGGGCATTGATCCTGATCGCTCGTGAACCCCGAACCTCGGATGGTCATCATCGGGGTCTGACTGTGTGAGCATGACATGGCGGTCATCTTTGAATGGGATCCTCAGAAAGCCCAGACGAATCTCAGCACACATCGGGTCTCCTTTGAAGAAGCCATGACTGTATTCTACGATCCTCTGTCGATTGCGATTGCGGACCCGCTCCATTCGGACCAGGAAGATCGGTTTGTCATCATTGGGGAGTCGCTCAACCGTCGCGTCTTGGTGGTGGTGCATACCGACCGAGGCGACCGCATTCGGCTGATCAGCGCCCGCGTGGCGACTCCTCAGGAAAGGAAACGGTATGAAAAAGGCCCGACATTCTAAGTCTGACCCCGACCTCTTAGAGGAATATGACTTCAGCCACGGGGTCCGGGGGAAATATATCGATCGGCTCGCGGCAGGGAGCAATCTGGTCCTCTTAGCCCCGGATGTCATCGCCGCGTTTCCAACGTCAGACGCGGTGAATGACGCCTTACGGTTACTCATCAAGGTGGCCAAGACCACCCGCAAGACACCCCGGGGATCGACGCGGAAGACCAAGGTGTCCGCAGCGGTCTGAGGGCTGTCCTGCGGGCATGACGACTGACGTGTCGTGTCGTCGAGCGTGTAAGACTGTGGTCACGTCAGTTTGCCAACTACGTATGCACGTCGGGCCAACACGACGCGTTGGAGTTTCGGCGCTTCAGAAAGAAGGAGGACTGCGCGGCGCAACGCGGCGAGCCGCCCGCGCGTGGGATCACGGCTGCGGAATAGGAGCGGGAGACCACGTGCAAGAGCCCCACGGATTTGTTCAAAGAACTGGTCGATTGGGTCGAGGACCACGCCATCTCCGGCGATTTCGCCTTCGATTGTTCCTTCACCAATGCTGAAATTCTCAACCACCGCCACGGTTTTTCCACGAAGGTTCGTCCCCACGCCTGTGGGGAACAGGGCGGCGGCGTTTAATTGACATCGCGCGACTCCGGTTCATCCCTACGCCTGTGGGGAACAGTCGCCTGGTTTTCCGTGTCACTCACCGGACGTCGGTTCATCCCCACGCCTGTGGGGAACAGTGCAGGACTGGACGGAGCAGAACACGCTCGGTCGGTTCATCCCCACGCCTGTGGGGAACAGCCCCGATCTTTCTGTCAGGGTCACATCGCCCCCGGTTCATCCCCACGCCTGTGGGGAACAGAGCGTGGCGGCGGTGGACTATATGGATGCGGCCGGTTCATCCCCACGCCTGTGGGGAACAGATTGGGGACCCATTGATAGCGATGTTCCCCCTCGGTTCATCCCCACGCCTGTGGGGAACAGCCATGCGCACCAAGCA
>JACQVL010000081.1 GCA_016209865.1 Candidatus Latescibacterota bacterium
CATGCTCAGCCGCTCGTTCTTTCTTCTTTTGTTCATTCTCCCCGCATCCTCTCTCCAAACGCCCGCCTCCGCGGAACGCTACACCGTCATCATCAGCGGCATCGGGGGCGAAGCCAGCTACTCCGCGCAGCACTGGAAATGGGCGAGCGGGCTGTACCAGGTGTTGAAAGAGCAGTACGGCATCCCGTCAGATCACTTGTTCCTTTTCGTCGAGGAGGTGAAAGACCCGAAGATCCCCGCCCAGAAAGCCTCGCTGGAGGCGGTCAACCGAACCTTCGCCGCCCTCGCCCAGCGGCTCGCCCAGACCGACCTGCTTTTCGTCCTGCTCATCGGCCACGGGAACGCCGACGCGGGCGAAGCGAAGCTGAGCATCCCCGGCCCCGACCTGACCGCCGCCGGCCTGAACGACCGACTCAGCGCCATCAAGGCCGGCCGGATCGTCGTCGTCAACGGCGCGAGCGCGAGCGGCCCGTTCATCGAGGCGTTGAGCGGGCCGGGGCGCATCATCATCACCGCGACGAAGAGCGGAGGGGAAAAGCAGGCCACCATCTTCCCGGAGCATTTTCTGGCGGCGTTGTCCGGATCGAGCAGCGACCTTGACAAAGACGGGCGTGTCGACCTGCTCGAAGCGTTCAACGCCACGAAGCTGAAGACCGCCGCCTGGTACGACGAGCGCGACCGCATCGCCACCGAGCATCCCCTCCTCGACGACAACGGCGACCACGTCGGCAGTCGGGAGCCGGGCGGCGCGGACCCGGACGGGAGTCTGGCGCGCACGATCACGTTCGGGGAGAAGAAGAGTCTCGCAGACCAGCCCCGGCTTGCTCCCCAGGTTCTCGCCCAACTCAACACCCTCCAGACGAAAGCGCAGGAATTGCAGCGCCAGGTCGACGCGCTCAAGCTGGAGAAGTCCCGCCTCCCTGAAGCCCAGTACAACGCCCGCCTGGAAGTTCTCCTCATCGAACTGGCACGAGTCAATCGGGAGATCACTCGGCTGAAACAATCAGTGACGAGTGACAAGTGACGAGTGACGAGGAACAACGAGCGGATGTATCCGGTCTTTCTGCTTGACTCTACAGTGGATCATTAGTATATTGATTTGCCGTTCTTTCTGTCTGTATAATGGATGCCCGGCTCCGTCCTCCGTCCCATCGGAGAGCGCAATGACCGCAATCAAGACGATCCACGCGCGGGAGGTGCTGGATTCGCGCGGGAACCCGACCGTTGAAGTCGACATGACCCTGGACAACGGCGCGTGCGGACGAGCGATCGTCCCGTCGGGCGCGTCGACCGGCGTGCATGAAGCCTGGGAGTTGCGGGACGGGGATGATCGGCGGTACGGCGGTAAGGGCGTCCTAAAAGCGGTCACGAACGTGAACGAGACGCTCGGCCCCGCCCTCGCCGGCCTGGAGGCGACAGATCAGGCCGGCCTCGACCGCCGGATGATCGACCTGGATGGGACGCCCAACAAGGCCCGGCTCGGCGCGAACGCGATCTTAGGGGTGTCCCTGGCCGTCGCCCGGGCGGCCGCCGCCAGCGTGGGACTCCCCCTCTACCGGTACGTCGGCGGGGTCAACGCTCGCGTTCTGCCCGTCCCGATGATGAACGTCATCAACGGCGGGGCGCACGCGGACAACAACGTCGATCTGCAGGAATTCATGCTCATGCCCGTCGGCGCGTCGAGCTTCTCAGAAGCCCTCCGGATGGGCGCGGAGACGTTCCACAGCCTGAAACGGGTGCTGCGCAAGAAGGGCTATTCGACCGCCGTCGGGGATGAGGGCGGGTTTGCCCCCAACCTGCGGTCGAACGAAGAGGCCATCCAGGTTATCCTCGATGGGATCACCGGGGCCAGCTATCAGCCGGGGAAGGATATCGTCCTCGCCCTCGACCCGGCGGCGACTGAGCTGTACCAGGACGGCCGGTACGTCCTGAAGGCGGAAGCGAGTCCGAACAAGTCGCGCGAGGAGATGATCGATTACTACGCCGGACTGACGAGCCGCTACCCGATCGTCTCCATCGAAGACGGCGTGGCGGAGGATGACTGGGCGGGATGGAAAGCCCTCACGGAACGCCTGGGAACCCGTATCCAGCTCGTCGGGGACGACCTGTTCGTGACGAATACTGAACGGTTGGCGCGTGGCATCAGGGAAGGCATCGCCAACAGTATTCTCATCAAAGTGAATCAGATCGGGACGCTGACCGAAACCCTCGAGGCGATCGAGATGGCCAGGCGGGCCGGGTATACGGCGGTCGTTTCCCACCGGTCGGGCGAGACGGAGGACACGACGATCGCCGACATCGTCGTGGCGACGAACGCGGGACAGATCAAGACCGGCTCGCTCTCACGATCAGAGCGCATCGCCAAGTACAACCGGCTCCTCCGGATCGAAGAAGAATTAGGCTCTCAGGCCCGTTTTGCCGGCCGTTCCGCGTTCTCCAATCTCACCCCGGTGTAGAGGAGGGTCTTCCATGGCGGATGCAATCATTCCTGATAGCTCAGCCACAAATCAGACTCCCCCACCTGCCCCTCGGAAGCGGCGGTTGAAGCCCCTCCGGGACTACCTCCGCTGGGTGATCGGGGTTGTGCTCGTCGCCATCCTCGCCTACGTCTACGTCGGCGGGAATTACGGGCTGTACCGGATTTGGCGGCTCAAGCAGCAGAAGACCCGACTGGAACGCGACATCAGCGCCCTCGAAGCGCGCCGGTATGACCTCGTCCAGGAACTGACCCTCCTGAAGAAGAACCCGGTGACCGATCCCCGTCTCCGGCTCAAGCTCGAACGCCTGGCCCGCGAAGAATACGGCATGGTGCGCAAAGACGAGATGGTCTACCGGTTCGTGCCGACGAAGAAGGGGAAGGAATGAGAGAGGCCAGTGGTTAGTGGCCAGAAAAAGCAGACAGTTGTCGCCAAGCTCACCTCCCGGATGCTGTCGCAAGCCCGCGTTATTGCGAAAGGGAACCGGATTCGGGATGTCCACCGTTTAGTCACGTCTTATGGGGGGACGCCTGCCCAGTGGGTCAAGAAGAGTAGTCCCCGATTCGAGTTGGCGGACCGGCAGTACGAGTATCATTGGTATGAACATCCGGGGCTTAGGCGGGTGGAACTCAAACGGAAGCAGGTGAAAGAAGTATGATTGTCAAACTCAAGCGTCCGAGCATGCGGTATCCAGATTTGACTCCGGGCCAGCCGTATGTTGTGATTGGGATTGAGGCGGATGAGTTGCGGATTTTGAACGATCACGGACGTCCATACCTGTATTCTCGCCAGCTTTTTGAGGTCGTCGATCCGCGGGCGCCCGAGGATTGGGTGACGGAAGTCGGAGCGGAAGGGGAGCGCTATGCGTATCCGCTCCCCCTCAACGAAAGTGGCTTCTTCGAGGATTTCTTTGATGGGAAGCCCGAGGCAGTGGTGACGTTTTGGCGGGTGGTCAATCAACGCTTAGCGGAGGTGATAGCGGCGGTGTAACAAATCAGTCGCCGCCTAACCACCGTTTGCAGGCCAACTGGAACCGCGCTCGGCGTTTAGACTCGCTTAGCCGGATTCCCTCTTGTTGCCGTTCGCTCGCTCCCGTGAGCGGTTCCAGCGGCTCATCGCGGGCGTTAGGACGAGTCTATCTCTTCCAGGTTGTGGTTTTCACTGACCACTCACAGATTCATTCATGCCGCTCTGCACGACTGAAGCCATCATCCTGAACCGGTACGTCCTGGGGGATACCAGCCTCCTGGTCGCCCTGTATACGAAAGACTACGGCAAACTCAAAGTCGTGGCGAAAGGGGCACGCAGCGCGAAGAGCAAGATCGCCGGAGGGCTGGAACCGTTTACGCACATCCAGGTTTCCTTCCGGCGGAGGGAACAGCGCGAGCTGCAGACGCTCAGCCAGGTCGAGGTCGTCACGTCTTTCCGGCATCTCGGCGAAGACCTGACGAAGATGGCGTATGCGGGCGCGGTCACGGAGATGATTAACCGATTAGTCATCGGGGAAGAGCCCAGTCCCTCGCTCTTCGGCCTCCTTCTGGAAGCCCTGATGGAGCTGAACCGTCACCCGGCCGATGCCGGGGAAGTCCTGTTCTGGGGGTTCGAGCTCCGGTTCGCGGTCCTGTTCGGGTACGCTCCCCAGTTTGTCTCGTGTCCCGTCTGCCACCGGCCCCTCGACGACGGGGAAGCCCGCTTCAGTCCAGCGCTGGGCGGGGTGCTCTGCCCCCGGTGCTTCGGCCAGGACAGCGGGGCTTTGCCGATCGCGATGGGGACGGTCAAGGTGCTCGAACGGATTCAGGCGATGCCGCTGAGCCTGCTGTCCCGGCTGAAGCCCTCGCGACTGTCCCAGCGCGAGATCGCCCAGGTCCTCCGGGCGTTCTTAGTCTACCATACCGAGGATGCGCGGGAACTGAAATCGCTCAAATTCCTGCGCGCGGTGCAGCATGAAGTCTCCGGAGAGTGATCGATGGTCGGCAAGATCCGTGGCTACCTCCTCGTCAGTCTCGTCTGCCTGACCTTCACGGTGGTGGCCGGTGTCACGATGGTCGTCGACTTCGACCGGACCTGGGCAGTGACGAGCCGATGGGTGGATGAGCACGTGCCGTTCCTCAGTCGAGACGGGACGAAGAACGAATCGGCGGTCCGGCTGAGTCGCTCCGCTCCGCTCCAGCTCTTGGCCGGGGCAGCCTTCCGGGCGGTCAAATCGGGTAAAGCCAGGCCGGGCGACCTGCTCGACCTCGGCCGGCTGTACTACCGGGCCCGGAGTGATGGCCATCTCGACGCGGCCGAGTTCGGCCTTCTGGTGACGTTAGCGCAGAAGACCGGGATCATCGATGAGTTGCTGAAACAGACCCCGATTCCGGCCGCAACGCCTGGGGCCGGGCTTCTGGATGGCGCGAACTCCCCCATCGACCAGTTCCGCGACCTCCTGGCCGCCTTCGAGCAGGCGCGGGCGGATGGCCGCGTCGAGACCGGTGAGATGCTCCGCTTGATCGAGCAGGCGCGGGCGTCTGGGGTCGAGGGCCAGCTCGCGGGGATGCTGCCCGACGGGTCTGACGAGACGCGAGTCCGGGCCGTCGCGCGCGACCTGTTCAGCGCGGTCGCCAGCGGCGAGGTGTCCGTCAGCCAGATGACGCCGCTCATCCAGACGTTCAAGCAGGCGCAGGCGGACAGTCAACTGGACAAGCAAGAGGTCAGCCGTCTGACACAGATGGCGGAAGGGCTGGTCAGGCGATAAAAGCTCGGGGTTCGGGATTCGGGGTTAGGGGTTCGGGAAACACAAAAGAGAGATTTGCGTGGTACACCGCCACAAAAGTTTTGATAATTTGTCATTCCCGCGGAAGCGGGAATCCATCTCTTTTCTAAAGGTCTCCCGATGAACCGCCGCGCGTCCCGGTATGACATCGTCACGTTCGGGGAAGGGCTGATTCGACTCTCCCCGTCCCGGTACGAGCGTCTGGAACAGGCGACGATGTTCGACGTGTACGCCGCCGGGTCTGAACTCGAAGTGGCGGCCGGGGCGAGCCGGTTGGGGCTGAGGACGGCCTGGCTCTCGAAGTTGACGGACAACCCGCTCGGCCGGAAGATCACCAACAAGGCACGCGAGCATGGGGTGGACACGTCCGGGGTGTGCTGGGTTCGAGACGGACGGGTCGGGTTCTTCTACGTCGAACCAGGGAGCGCGCCGCGCGCCACGCAGGTGATCGACGACCGTGATCGGTCAGCGTTCAGCGGGGTGCGCTCCGGCGAGATCGACTGGAGCTTCCTCCGTGAGAGCCGTCTATTCCACGTCGGGGGCACGGTCCCGACACTCGGTCCGGCCTGTGCGGACGTGACCGCAGAAGGGGTGCGAGCGGCGCGTCAGGCCGGTTGTCTCATCAGCGTCAGCCTCGATGTTCCGGTGGATGCGGTGCCCGATGGGCAGCATCCTATTCCTCCTCTCCTTGAGTACGCGGACTTGCTCGTCATCACCGAAGCCGCCGCCCAACTACTCTTCGACGTGACCGGCCCTGCCGAGACTGTGGTCACCGCCCTTCAAGCGCGATCAGGAGCCCGCGTCGTCGCTCTGGCCGCGGGCCGATTGCGGACGCCCCGGTCGGGGACGTGGACGGGGGTTGTCGCGGCAGACACCGTCTACCAGGACCGGCCCTACGACCTCGAAGTCATCGATGCGTCCGGCACGCTCAGCGCGTTTACAGCCGGGTTTCTGTACGGCTACCTCACAGACGGGCCAGAGAAGGGACTGCGGTACGGCAACGCGGCCGCCGCACTCACACATTCGATTCCCGGCAACCTGACCTGGGTCGGCGAGGAGGAAATCCTCGGCCAGCTCCAGGGAGAGGGAGGGAAACTGCAACGGTAAAGATAGTGGTCAGTGGTCAGTGATCGGTAAAATCAGTGACGAGTGACAAGTGACAAGTGACGAGTGGCAAGTCAAGCAGAAGCTGTCATTCCCGCGAAAGCGGGAATCCATCGTCTTTAACTGATCACTGACCACTCATGAAGGAGTCCTCCCATGTCCCTCAAAGACGACCATCTCCGATTCATCCTCGACGGCGGGGTCGTGGCGGTCGTGCGCGCGGCGCGGTCGGCCCGGCTTGTCGAGGTGGTGAGCGCCATCAGCGAGGGGGGGATTCGCGCGATCGAGGTGACGCTGACCACGCCCGGGGCGTTAGAGGTCATCGCCGAGTGCGCGGAACGGTTCCGGGGCACCGTCCTCATCGGCGCGGGCACGGTGCTCGACCCGGAGACGGCGCGGGCGGCCATCCTGGCCGGAGCGGAGTACCTCGTCGCGCCCTCGCTCAACCCGGCGGTCATCGAGGTGTGCCGGCGGTACAGCAAGATCGCCATCCCCGGCGCATTGACGCCGACGGAAATCCTGACCGCCTGGGAGTGCGGGGCGGACATCGTGAAGGTCTTCCCCGCGACGACGTTCGGTCCGCGCTATTTCCGTGATCTCAAAGGCCCGTTTCCCCACATCGCGCTCATACCCACCGGCGGGGTGAACCTGGAAACGGCCGGAGAATTCATCAAGGCGGGCGCGTGCGCGGTGGCTGTCGGGAGCAACCTGATCGACACGCGCGCGATCGAAGAGGGCCGTCTCCAGGGGGTGACCGAGACCGCCCGCAAGTATGTCGAGGCTGTCCGTGCGGCCAGACAGGCGAGCGCATGATCCATAAAGCCATTATCCCCGTCGCCGGAC
>JACQVL010000077.1 GCA_016209865.1 Candidatus Latescibacterota bacterium
GTCTACGGAGTGGGCGTTCATCTGATGAATTTTGACGACCAAAATCGGTAAAAACCTGTAGGGGCGAATCTTGTATTCGCCCCGATGCGGGCGATCACAAGGATCGCCCCTACGGATGACCTGTTTTGATCATCAAATCTCATTAGGAGGTGTCACCAGTGGTTGACTTCATCGAACGGCAGGATCAGCGGCTGACGCGGTGCAGCGCGATTCGGATTCAGATCGCCTCCCCGGCGACGATCCGCAAGTGGTCGTACGGAGAAGTGATCAAGCCAGAGACGATTAACTACCGGACGTTCAAACCAGAACGGGATGGCCTGTTCTGTGAACGGATTTTTGGTCCTGTCAAAGACTGGGAGTGCAATTGTGGGAAGTATAAGCGGATTCGGTACCGGGGGGTGATCTGCGACCGGTGCGGGGTGGAGGTCACCCAGGCGAAGGTACGCCGGGAGCGGCTCGGCCATATCGAGCTGGCGGTGCCCGTCTGCCATATCTGGTACTTCAAATCCCCGCCCAGCCGGATCGGGAACCTCCTCAACATGTCGATCCGCAACCTGGAGCGGGTGATCTACTACGAGTCGTACGTCGTCCTCGACCCCGGCGATGCCGACCTGAAGAAGGGCGCTCTGATCACCCAGGACGAGTACATCGACCTGGAGGAGCAGGGCCGCCAGTTCGTGGCGGAGATGGGCGCGGGCGCGCTGCGCCAGCTCCTGTCGGAGATCGACATCGAGGAGCTCTCGGCCGAACTCCGGGCGCAGGTGAAGGTGGAGACGTCGGTCCAGCGCAAGAATGAAGCGCTCAAGCGGCTCAAAGTCGTCGAGGCGTTCCGGAACTCGGGGAACCGGCCAGAATGGATGATCTTAGAAGTCCTGCCGGTCATCCCGCCCGACCTCCGGCCGCTCGTCCCGCTCGAGGGCGGGCGGTTCGCCACGTCCGACCTGAACGACCTGTACCGGCGGGTGATTAACCGGAACAATCGGCTGAAGAAGCTGATGGAGATCAAAGCGCCCGACGTCATCCTCCGGAACGAGAAGCGGATGCTGCAAGAGGCGGTGGACGCCCTGCTCGATAACGGCCGGCGCTCCCGCGCGGTCCGCGGGGACGGCAACCGGTCGCTCAAGTCGCTCTCCGACCTGCTGAAGGGGAAGCAGGGACGGTTCCGCCAGAACCTGCTGGGCAAACGGGTGGACTACTCCGGCCGGTCGGTGATCGTCGTCGAGCCGGAACTCCAGCTCCACCAATGCGGCCTGCCGAAGAGCATGGCGCTCGAGTTGTTCAAGCCGTTCATCATCCAGCGGCTGGAGGACCGGGGCTTCGTGCAGACGGTCAAGAGCGCGAAGAAGCTCGTCGAACGCGAGCGGCCGGAAGTCTGGGATATCCTGGAAGAGATCATTAAAGACCATCCGGTGCTCCTCAACCGGGCCCCTACCCTCCACCGGCTCGGCATCCAGTCGTTCATGCCCGTCCTGGTCGAAGGCAAGGCCATCCGGATTCATCCGCTCGTCTGCGAGGCGTTCAACGCCGACTTCGACGGCGACCAGATGGCGGTGCACGTCCCGATGTCGTTCGAGGCGCAGCTCGAGGCGCGAGTGCTGATGCTGTCCGCCAACAACATCCTCGACCCCAAGAACGGGCAGCCGCTGTGCGCGCCGAGCAAGGATATCGTGCTCGGCTGTTACTACCTGACCAAGGATCGCAACGGCCAGCGTGGCGAAGGGAAGCGGTTCTCCAACCCGGATGAGGTGATCGCTGCGCTCGATGCACAGGCGATCGACCTCCACGCGACGATCATCGTCCGGATCAACGGGAAGCGGATGGAGACAACGGCGGGCCGGGTGCTGTTCAACCAGTTGATCCCTGCCGAGATCGGGTACATCAACCACTTACTGGACAGCAAGGCCCTGCGTGAGCTGGTCTCCGACGCCTACCGGGTGCTGGGAGCCTACCGGACGGTGCTGCTCCTCGACGATATCAAGCGGATCGGGTTCCGGTACGCCACCCTCTCCGGGCTGACTGCCGGGATCGATGACGTGATCATCCCGCCCGAGAAAGAAGAGATGATCCGGAAGGCGTCCGATGAAGTGGAAGAGATCCGGCGACAGTACGAAGGCCAGGCGATCACCGAAGGGGAGCGGTACAACAAGGTGATCGACGTCTGGCAACATACCCGGACCGTCCTGAACGAAATGGTCGAGCAGACGTTGGCCGAGGCGGACGAGGGGTTTAGTCCGTTCTACATGATGATGGCCTCCGGGGCGCGGAGCAAGCTCGACCAGGTCGGGCAGCTCTGCGGGATGCGCGGACTGATGGCGCGGCCCCAGCGGAAGGTCAGCGGCCAGATCGGGGAGTACATCGAGACGCCTATCCTGGCCAACTTCAAGGAAGGGTTGTCGGTGCTGGAGTACTTCACGTCGAGCCACGGCGGCCGCAAAGGACTGGCAGATACGGCCCTCAAGACGGCGGACGCCGGGTACCTCACCCGCCGCTTAGTCGATGTCGCTCAGGATGGTATCATCACCGAGGACGACTGCGGGACGACGTTGGGCCTCAACATCACCGCCCTGAAAGAAGGGGAGAACGTGATGGAGCCGCTGTCCGACCGGGTGCTCGGCCGGGTGACGCTGGAGCATCTCTACGACCCCATCACGTTAGAACTCCTGACCCCGGCCGGGGAGGAGATCACCGAGGAAGTGGCGACCACGATCGAAGACCGGGGCGGGGTCAAGTACTCCGATGACCCGAAGGAGGAGATGTCCGAATACGTCCGGATCCGGTCGGTCCTGACCTGCGAGGCGAAGCGCGGGGTGTGCGCGAAGTGCTACGGGCGGAACTTAGCGACGGGGAAGATGGTAGAGCTCGGTGAGGCGGTCGGGGTGATGGCTGCCCAGAGCATCGGAGAACCGGGAACGCAGTTGACGCTACGCACGTTCCACATCGGCGGGGTGGCGGGCCGGATCGCCGCGCAGAGCAAGGTGATCACGAAGAAGGGCGGGACGATCCAGTACAAGGACATCGAGACGATCCAGCAGGAAGGCGGCACCTCGGTCGTCATCAGCCGTAACGGCAAGCTCCACGTGCTGGATGAAGAGAGCCGGACCCGCGTGCACTTCCTCGTCCCGTACGGGGCGATCCTATCCGTGCAGGACGGCGACGCCGTCCCGGAAAACCACGAACTCTTCGAGTGGGATCCGTACAACAAGCCCATCATAGCCACGCACACGGGCTACGTGAGGTTCGAGGATATCGTCCCGCGGGAGACGCTGCGGGAACAGCTCGATGAGGTCACGGGACTCCGCCAGCAGGTCATCACCGAGAACCTGGGGCCTCAGGTGCTGAACCCGCGTATCCTCATCGTCAGGACCGACGGGAAAGACGGGAAGGGACGGCCCTTAGAGGAGCACAGCCTCTCGAACGGCGCGCATCTGCTCGTCCATGAGTTTAAGGATCAGGCCCGGACGCAGCGGACGCAGGTGAAGGCGGGCGATCTGCTCGCGCGCATCCCGAGGTCGATCGGGCGGACGCGGGATATCACGGGCGGACTGCCGCGCGTGGCCGAGCTGTTCGAGGCGCGACGGCCTCGGGATCCAGCGGTGGTGGCCGAGATCGACGGCCTCGTCCACATCGCGCCCGGCCTCGTCCGGCGCTCCCGGAAGATCGTCATTCACGCGGACGATGGGCAGGAGCGGGAGTACCTCATCCCCCAGGGCAAACACCTGAGTGTCCGGGATGGGGACCGGGTGCTTGCCGGTGAGGCACTCTCCGAAGGGTCGATCGACCCCCACGATATCCTTCGGATCAAAGGAGTGGGGGCGGTGCAGGAATACTTAGTGAACCAGATCCAGGAAGTCTACCGGATGCAGTCCGTCCGGATCAACGACAAGCACGTCGAGGTCATCGTCCGCCAGATGTTGCAGAAGGTGCGGGTCGAAGACCCGGGCGACACCGACTTCTTGAAGGGGGAAGCGGTGGACAAACGTCGCTTCCAGGAAGAGAACGAGCGCATCCTGGCCGAAAAGGTCGAACCGGCAACGTACCAGCCTCTGCTGCTGGGCATCACGAAGGCGTCGCTGAGCACGGAGAGCTTCGTGTCGGCTGCCGCGTTCCAGGAGACCACCCGGGTGCTCACCGAAGCCGCCATCCAGGGGAAGAAGGACTACCTGCTCGGCCTGAAAGAGAACGTGATCATGGGGCACCTGATCCCGGCGGGCACTGGCCTCGACAAGTACCGGCGGATCGTGATCGTCGATGAACACGGCGTTGAGGTCGAAGACGTGCCGCCAGAGCCCGCGCCCGTCAGCGTCCTCGAGGACGCGAAGGCCCGGACGATCGCGTTCGAGGGGAAAGAGGCGTAAACCGCAAGAAAGACCTTGACAAGCGGATCACAGCGTTGTAGATTGCAAAATCTGTGATCGCCCCGGTGATCAGCACGGCCAGCAAGCCAGAGGCGGATGGGACGACGTCCGGTCCCATCCGCTATCATCTCTGAAGGGAGCCTCTGTTGCCAACGATCAACCAGTTGATCCGTCATGGACGGGAACAGGTCAGACATAAGACCAAATCCCCGGCGCTGCGGGGATGCCCGCAGAAACGCGGGGTGTGCCTGCAGGTCAAGACACAGACCCCGAAGAAACCGAACTCGGCCCTCCGCAAGATCGCCCGGGTGCGGTTGACGAACGGGGTCGAGGCGACCTGCTACATCCCCGGTGAAGGGCACAACCTGCAAGAGCACTCGATCGTGCTCGTCCGCGGGGGGCGTGTGAAGGACCTCCCCGGGGTGCGGTACCACATCATCCGGGGCGCGCTGGACGCCAGCGGGGTCGCCAACCGGATGCAGAGCCGGTCGAAGTACGGGACGAAAAGACCGAAATAAATGTGAGGTTCAGCCATGTCACGGAGAAAAGAAATCGTTCGGCGCGTGTCGTTGCCCGACTGGCGATACCGCAGTCCGTTGGTGACGAAATTCATCAACGGCCTGATGCGCAAAGGCAAGAAGAGCACCGCTGAGGGGATCTTCTACCGGGCGCTCACCATCATCGAAAAACGGACGAATCAGGACCCGCTGCCGGTGTTCGAGAAAGCGATGCGGAACGTCGGGCCGGCCGTGATGGTGAAATCCCGGCGTGTCGGCGGCGCCACCTACCAGGTGCCCGTCGAGGTCCGTGACGATCAGCAGCGCGCGATGGCCATCCGCTGGCTGATCGAGGCCGCCAAGGGGCGTCCGGATCATACGATACAGGAGCGGCTGGCCAACGAATTGCTCGCCGCCGCCAAAGGTGAAGGGGCGGCCGTCAAGCGCCGCGAGGATACTTACCGGATGGCCGACGCCAACCGGGCGTTCTCCCATTACCGGTGGTAGGAGCGAAGCATTTGTCGAAGAATGTCGAAGAATAGAGATATATGAAGAATAGGGGCGAATGCTTCGCCCCTACTAACGATACCATAACGATACCACAACGAGGGATACGTCTTTGTCCGAATCTTCAGTCACCACAAAACCGTCGACGCCAGCGCGTGGGGTCGCCACGCGCGAGCATCAGCTCGCCCAGACCCGCAACATCGGGATTATGGCCCACATCGATGCCGGGAAGACGACGACGACCGAACGCATCCTCTACTACACGGGCCGGGTCCACCGGATCGGTGAAGTGGATGAGGGAGCGGCGACGATGGACTGGATGGAGCAGGAGCGGGAACGGGGGATCACGATCACGTCCGCCGCGACCACCTCCTTCTGGCGGGACCATCGGATCAACATCATCGATACCCCCGGTCACGTCGACTTCACCGTCGAGGTGGAACGCTCCCTCCGGGTGCTCGACGGCGCGGTGGCCATCTTCTGCGCGGTCGGCGGAGTGGAACCCCAGTCAGAGACCGTCTGGCGCCAGGCGGACAAGTACAGCGTCCCGCGCATCGCGTACGTCAATAAACTGGATCGGGTCGGAGCGGATTTCCATCAAGCCGTCGCCATGATGCACGACCGCTTAGGCGCGAACGCCGTCCCGATTCAACTCCCTATCGGGCTGGGCGAGCTGTTTACGGGCATCATCGACCTGCTGACGATGACCGCCCGCACCTACCATGAAGAGACGCTGGGGATGACGTTCAACGACCACGACATCCCCCATGACCTACAGGCGTACGCTCACGAGCACCGGATAAAGCTCATCGAGGTGCTCTCGGATTATGACGACGCGCTGGCGGAGCAATACCTGAACGGCGAAGAGCCGACCGCCGAGGCACTGCGACCGGTCATCCGCACCGCGACCCTGTCGGGCAACTTTATCCCCGTCCTCTGCGGGTCGTCGTTCCGGAACAAAGGCGTTCAGGGCCTGCTGGACGGCATCATCGACTACCTCCCCTCTCCCCTCGATATCTTGGATGTCATCGGCAAGAACCTGGTCACCGGCGAACAGGAAACCCGTCCCGCCCGTGATGACGCCCCCCTGGCCGGGTTAGCGTTTAAAATCATGACCGATCCGCACGTCGGCAAACTCACCTTCTTCCGCGTGTATTCAGGCACGCTTCATGCCGGCAGTTATGTGCTCAACGCCCGGACGAACAAGCGGGAGCGGGTCAGCCGGATTCTCCAGATGCACGCCAATAAGCGCGAGCAGATCAACGCCGCGTTCGCGGGGGATATCCTCGCTCTCGTCGGCGTGAAGGACGTCGCCACTGGGGATACCCTCTGCGACCCCGAATGGCCGATCGCCCTCGAATCGATGCAGTTCCCGGAGCCGGTCGTGTCGGTCGCCATCGAACCCAAGACGAAGGTGGATGAAGAGAAATTAGGGATGTCCCTGATCAAACTCGCGGAAGAGGACCCGACCTTCCGGGTCAAGACTGATGAAGAGACCGGCCAGCAGATCATCTCCGGGATGGGCGAACTCCACCTGGAGATCTTAGTCGACCGGCTCCTCCGGGAATTCCGGGTCGAGGCGAACGTCGGCCGGCCGCAGGTCGCCTACCGTGAGACGATCCGTCGGGCGATCAAGAGCGAAGGGCGGTTTATCCGCCAGACAGGCGGGCACGGGCAGTACGGCCATGTCTGGATCGAGATCGAACCGCTCGACAAGGGCAAAGGGTTCGAGTTCGTCGATAAAGTCATCGGCGGCACGATCCCCAGAGAGTTCATCCCGTCGGTCGAGCAGGGGGTGCGCGAAGCGCTCAACACGGGCGTCCTGGCGGGCTATCCGGTGCAGGACCTCAAAGTGACCCTGTACGACGGCTCCTACCACGATGTGGATTCGTCGGAGATGGCGTTCAAGATCGCCGCCTCAATGGCCCTGCAGGACGGATTACGCCGGGCCGAGCCGGTGCTGCTGGAGCCGGTCATGGACGTCGAAGTCGTCGTGCCGGCGGAGTACGTCGGGGAGGTCATCGGCGACCTCAGCGCCCGCCGCGGACGCATCGGGGGGATCATCCCGCGGTCGGACGCCCAGGTGGTCGCGGCAACCGTCCCGTTGAACGAGATGTTCGGGTATGCCACTGCACTCCGCTCCGCCACACAGGGCCGCGCAGTCTATTCGATGCAGTTTGCCCACTATGAGGAAGTCCCACCGTCGATCACCCAGGAGATCGTGGCGAAGGTGCGCGGGATAGCGTAACCCACGAGTGCCGGACGCGAGGACAGGACGGAAAGCCGCCAGGGAAAGGAGCGCTGCATGGCGAAGGCGAGGTTTGAGCGGACGAAGCCGCACGTGAACATCGGGACGATTGGGCACGTCGATCACGGGAAGACGACGCTCACGTCGGCGATCACGAAGGTATTAGCCCAGCAGGGGCTGGCGCAGGCGCGCTCCTA
>JACQVL010000080.1 GCA_016209865.1 Candidatus Latescibacterota bacterium
GATGAGGTAGGTGTCGCTCGACACCCGGATGTCCTTCAGGAAGAACAGTCCGTAGACGAACACGATAATCGCCAACAAGATGGCGAACCCGAGCTTGGCCTCGTCCGGAATCCTACCCTTGTTGTGTTCTGCCATCGTGCTTCTCCTTCTCCCTACAGCAGCGTCCGCGCCAACAGGTAGTCCATCACTAAGATCGACAGACAGGAGACCACGACCGTGTTCGTCGTGGCCGCGCCCACCCCTTCCGCGCCCGACCCGATGGGCACTTTGAACCCCTGATAACAGGCCACCAGGGTGATGACCAGCCCGAAGCAGGTGGCTTTGACCAGCCCGAAGTACGCGTCCTTCGTCCGGAACAGCTCGCGCATCCCCTTGACGAACTCCACGGTCGTCACGTCCATCGTCGTCACCGCCACGAACATGCCCGACAGGATGCCGATCAGGTCGGAGAAGACGACGAGGATGGGCAGCATGACCATCCCGGCTAAGATGCGCGGAATGGCTAAGTGGATGATGGGATCGAGGGCCATCACCTCCATCGCGTCGAGCTGTTCGGTCACCCTCATCGTCCCGATCTCGGCGGCGATCGTTGCGCCGACCCGGCCGGAGAGGACGAGCGCGCCCAGGACCGGGGCTAATTCGAGGATGACCGACTCGCAGACGACGCTCCCGACCAGGTAGAGCGGGACGTAGGCCTGAAACTGGTAGCCCGTTTGAACGGACGTCACCATCCCGGCGAAGAACGAGATGATCAGGACGATCGGGAGGGAACGAATCCCGATCTCGATCATCTGGCCGATCATGAGCGACCAGTAGGAACGGATGCGGGGCAGCATGCGGATGATCTCATAAACCATCTGGCCGAACGCCCCCAGGTGGGTCATCGCCCAGATCATCCGTGTGCCGAGAAATGAGAGAAAGCGAGTCATCAAAGTTCTCCTCCGTCGGGGCCGCCGTAATCCGGCCCGAACACTCGTCCCTGATTGCTATTGGGTCAGGGGTAGGGTCAAGCTGATGCCTTCAGGCGTCAGTAGATTACAGTTTCCTGATAAACCGCAGCCGCGCCGCCGTCCGGCTGGTCAGGTCCTCCGGCTGGACGTCCGGGGCGAGTTCCTGGACGACCAGTCCCTCCGGCGTCACCTCGATCACCCCGTAGTCGGTGATGATCAGGTTCACTTCCCCCGCCGCCGTCAGCGGGAGGGTACACCGGGGGACGAGCTTGCACGTGCCGTCGCTGGCCATCAATTCGGTCACGCCGATCACCCGCCGGGCGCCGGTCGCCACGTCCATCCCCCCGCCGATGCCGGGCACCCGCTTGCCGGGGATGATGTAGTTCGCTAAGTTGCCCAGTTCGTCCACCTGCAGCGCGCCTAAGATAGCCACGTCGATGTGCCCGCCGCGGATCATATTGAACGCGGCGGCGCTGTCGAAGAAACACGCGCCCGGCACGACGGTGACATACCCCCCGCCCGCGTCGATCAGGTCGGCGTCCTCGTCGCCCGGCGCGGGCCGCGGGCCGAGTCCGAGCACCCCGTTCTCCGACTGGAACACGACCCGGATGCCGGGGGGGACGAACCCGGCGACGGTGGTCGGGAGGCCGATGCCCAGGTTCACCACGTCCCCGTCCCGGAGTTCCATCGCCGCCCGGCGGGCGATCCAGTCACGACGTGAATCACGGTCTGCGGCCATAGTTCGTCAGCGTATCACGCATCCCACCAGGATATCGACATAGACGAACGGCGTCTCGACGTGCTCCGGGTCGAGGTCGCCCACCTCGACGACCTCATCCACCTCCGCGATCGTCAGCCGGGCCGCGGTCGCCATCGTCGGGTTGAAATTCCGCATCACCCGTCGGTAGACCAGGTTGCCCTGCCGGTCCGCCCGATAGGCCCGGATCAGCGCCACGTCCGCCCGGAGCGGTTTTTCGAGGAGGTACTCCCGCCCGTCGACCTGAATCTTCGGCTTCCCCTGTTCGACGGCGGTTCCGAGGCCCGTCGGGGTCAGGACGCCGCCCAGGCCTGCCCCACTCGCCCGAATCTGCTCGATCAGGGTGCCCTGCGGGACGAGGGTGACGTCCATCTCGCCCGCCGCCATCTGCCGGCCGGTCTCTGGGCAGAGGCCGATATGGGAGACGAACTCCTGGGAGACCTGCCGATTGACGATCAGCCGGCCGATCCCCCGGTCCTCGAACCCGTTGTCGGTAACGATCAGACGAATGGGGCGCGTGCCCCGCCGGACGAGCGCGTCGATCAGGGTATGCGGACTGCCGACCGTCACAAACCCCCCGATCATCACCGTCTGTTCCGGTTCGATCAGGGCGACGGCCTCATCCGCCGTCATGATGTGCGCGTACTGACCGCTCATTACTCCTTCGATGCTTTACGGCTGATGGCCACGAACACGAGGATGACGAGAATCGCCCCCACCGTGCCGATATACCGGACGTTATCTGGCAGCTTCGACTCGCCGATGATCAGGGGCAGGATAAGGAGGGACACTAAGTTCATGACCTTGATCAACGGGTTCAACGAAGGCCCGGCCGTGTCTTTGAACGGGTCGCCGACGGTATCCCCGATCACTCCGGCTTTGTGGGCATCCGACCCTTTTCCACCGTAGAGGCCCCCTTCGATCGACTTCTTCGCGTTATCCCAGCAGCCGCCGGTGTTCGACAGGAACACGGCGAGCAACTGGCCGGTCAGGATGATCCCGGCTAAGAAGCCGGCCAGCCCGCCAACCCCCAGGCTGAGGCCGACGGCCACCGGCGCGAGGATGGCCATCACCCCCGGCGTCATCAGCTCTTTCTGGGCCGCCGTGGTCGCGATCGACACGCACCGGGCATAGTCCGGCTTGACTTTCCACTCCATGATGCCCGGACTCTCGTGGAACTGCCGGCGGACTTCCTCGACCACCTGGAACGCCGCCCGGCCGACCGCACGGATGGTGACGGAGCTGAACAGGAACGGCATTGCCCCGCCCAGCAAGAGGCCGACGAACACGGACGGGATGTCGAGCTGGAAGTAGTGGCCGAAGCCAGTTTCTTCCCCGAACGAGACGGCCTGCTCCAGCACCTGGATGTCCGCGCCGAACGACCGGAAGAGCGCGACGGCGGCGATGACCGCCGACCCGATGGCGAACCCTTTCGTGACCGCCTTCGTCGTATTCCCGACCGCGTCTAACTTGGCGATGTACTGCTCCGCGTGCGTGTGCTCCGCCCGGCCAACCCCGGACATCTCGAAGATGCCGTTCGCGTTGTCTGAGATCGGGCCGAAGGTGTCCATCGACACGATGATGCCCGTGGTGGTCAGCATCCCCATCCCACACAACGCCACCCCGTAGGCGGCCAGCGCCGCGTCCCCCTCGAAGATGAACGCCGAGGCCATGATGGCGACGGCGATGACGATGATCGCCACGACGGTCGATTCCATCCCCTCCGAGAACCCGGAGAGGATCGTCGTGGCCGGGCCGGTCCGGGTCGCCCGGGCAGTCTCCTTCACCGGCCGGAATTCCAGGGCGGTGTAGTACTCAGTCAGGTAGCTGATGACGACGGCTAAGACGATCCCGGAGAACGTCGCCCAGAAAAACCGCATGTCCGGACTGCCGTCCGGGTGGGTGATGTACAGGTAATTCACCAGACCAAACCCGATGGCCGAGGTCACCGCCGCGACGACGAACCCCGTCTGAATCGGGCGCATCGGGTTGAACTTCTCCTCATCCTTCCCCCGGACGCAGAGCGTCCCGATGATCGACGCGAACACCCCGATGCCCCGGACGAGGAGGGGGAAGACGATCAGCTTCAGGGCGAGCGCGGCGTCGGTTCCGACGTACGCCGCCCCTAAGATCATGGCGGCGACGAGGGTGACTTCGTACGATTCGAACAGGTCGGCCGCCATCCCGGCACAGTCGCCGACGTTGTCCCCGACGTTGTCCGCGATGACCGCCGCGTTCCGGGGGTCGTCCTCCGGGATGCCGACTTCGACCTTCCCCACCAGGTCCGCCCCGACGTCAGCGGCTTTCGTGTAAATCCCCCCGCCGACCCTCATGAACAGGGCGACCAGACTCCCTCCGAACCCGAACCCGACGAGGACTTTCATCGCCTGCTCGTGGTAGATCATGAAGATGGCCGTCGCCCCTAACAAGCCCATGCCGATCGTGAACATCCCGGCGACCGTCCCGCAGTCGAACGCGGTCTCCAGGGCACGCTTGAACGACGTCCGGGCGGCGTGGGCCACCCGCACGTTCCCCCGGACCGCCATGCTCATCCCGATCAGTCCCGTCGCCGCCGAGAGGCAGGAGCCGACGAGGAACGCCACCCCGATCCCCCAGATCAGCCGCCAGTCCGGATTCCCGTCCGGCGTCCGGTAGATGCCGGAGTAGACGTAGAAGATGATGATGCCCAGTCCCAGGATGAACCAGATGAGCGTCTTCAGTTGGCGAGTCAGGTACGCTTTCGCGCCCTCCTGGATGGCACGGGACACGTCGATCATCGCTTGAGTCCCCTGATCCCGGCCCAGCACCTTGAACGACAGATACACCCCGTACGCTAAAGCGACGACGGCAGACGCCAGGACGGCGTAGAGCATCAGGTTAGCCGTCCGGTCGAACGGTGGAAGGACGACGCTGGCCTCATCCGCGAAGGCGACCGTGTTCATCGCCAGCAGAAGGCCGGGAACGAGTGAGAGCATGATCCGCATCATAGACTCCTCAATCCCCCCAAGTAAAGGCGAACCCGAGGTTCGCTCGATGATGGATGATGGCGACGGTCCTCACACGTTCTGCGCGAGCGCCGGGGTCGACATCGGTTCCGGCACCGGCTGGCGAGGACGAAACCATTTCGTGATCGCGTCGATGAGGATAATCGCCAGACAGACGAGCATGATGATCGTCAGGCTGGTATCCAGATACCCCCGGAAGACTTCGGACGGGTTATTCTCCAGCCGGGTCAACGGCCAGAAGGTATCGGTGATCAACTGGACCCCGGCGGTCGTCGTCGTCGTCGCGACGAAGAGCATCGGGATCAGGGTGACCCAGACATACTTCGCTTTCCCGGAGTTCAGGATGATCGTCGTCCCGACGCACAGGGCGATGACCGCTAAGAGCTGGTTGGCGACCCCGAACATCGGCCAGATCGTGCTGATGCTGCCGGTGTAGATAAAATACCCCCAGGCACAGACGACGAGGAGGGAGGTGAGAATCGTGCCGGGGATCCAGTCCGTGCGCTCCATGGGTTTATATACTTTCCCTAAGAACTCCTGGAAGACAAACCGGGCGATGCGCGTCCCGGTGTCGATCGTAGTCAGGATGAACAACGCCTCGAACATGATGGCAAAATGGTACCAGTAGGCCATCAGGCCGGCGAACCCGGGGATGCCAGTAAAGATTTTGGCCATGCCGATGGCGAGCGAGACCGCGCCGCCGGTCCGCCCGGCGACCTTCTCCTCCACCTCGGCTTCCAGGACGGGCAATTCCTCGACGTGATACCCGAGGATCTGGAGGGATTGAAACCGCTCCGGCGGGACGTTGATCGCAAAGTAATCCCCCGGGCTCAGACTGGATACCGCGATGAGGGAGACGACCCCGACCAGTCCCTCGATCAGCATCGCGCCGTACCCGATCGTCCGGCAATGCGACTCTTTCGAGACCATCTTGGGGGATGTCCCGGATGAGACGAGGGAGTGGAACCCAGAGACCGCCCCGCACATGATCGTGATAAAAACAAAGGGGAAGACCTTGCCGGGAATGATCGGCCCGCCGCCGTGGATGTACGACGTCAGCGCCGGGATTTTCAGCGTCGGGTTGACGAGCAGCACCCCCACGACGAGCAGGGCGATCGTCCCGATCTTCATGAAGGATGACAGGTAGTCACGCGGGCAGAGCAGCAGCCAGACCGGAAGCACTGAGGCGACGAACCCGTACACCATCATCGCCAACGTCACCTGGTCTTTCGTCAGCGTAAAGTACGGCCCCAGAGCGGAGGTCGGGATAAACCGGCCGAGGATGACGGCGGCGAACAGTCCGATCACGCCGAGCAGCGTCGCTTCCCCGACTTTGCCCTTGCGGATTCGGTACATGTACAGCCCCATCAGGAGGGCGATGGGGATGGTGGTCGCGATCGTGAACGTCCCCCATCCGCTCTCGCTCAGCGCGTTGACGACGACGATGCCCAGTCCAGCTAAGGCGATGACCAGGACGAACAGGATGGCGACGGCGGCGGCCACGCCGGCGACCGGGCCGATCTCGCCACGGGCGATCTGGGCTAAGGATTTCCCATCCCGGCGGGTGGACGCGACGAGGACGATAAAATCCTGCACCGCGCCGGCTAAGACGACGCCGACGACCAGCCAGAGCAGGCCGGGCAAGAACCCGAACTGGGCGGCCAGCACCGGGCCGATCAACGGGCCGGCCCCGGAGATGGCCGCGAAATGATGGCCGAAGAGCACCCACTTTTGCGTGGGATAATAATTCTGCCCGTCGTTGAGCCGGTAGGCCGGGGTCTCCCGCAGGTCGTCCAGGACGCAGACCTTCGCGGCGATAAACGCGCTGTAGTACCGGTAGGCAATGGCCAGGACACAGAGCACCCCGATCATCAGAGGCAGGGCTTGCATAGCGTTCCTCCGCGTTGTCTATCGTCCTGTGAGAAGGACGAAGGACAAAGGACGAAGGACGAAAAAGAGAGGGAGGCTTTCACTTTCGTCCTTTGTCCTTCGTCCTTCGTCCTTATAATAAGGCAGTCCGTCTTCCAAAAGGTTATCAATATAGTCGATGAGCCGATCCTTGCCAAGAGATTTTTCGCCCTACATCAGCCAGTGAATCAGTTTGGTCGCCAGGCCGAGGAAGACCGCGAACCCGACGACATCCTGGCACGCGCTGGCGAACGGACCAGCCGTGACGGCGGGGTCGAACCCGACCTTCTCGGAGATGAGGGGGATGACGGTGCCCAGGACGCCGGCGGTCAGCATCGCGCACAGCATCGCCGTCCCGACGACCGCCCCGAACTGCCATTTGTCCGTCCAGACGACCGCGATCCCGCCCAGGGTGACCCCGCAAGCCAGCGCCATGAGTAAGCCACTCTTGAGCTCGCGAAGCAGGAGCCACCACCAGCGTTCGACGCGCACGTGACCGGTCGCCAGCCCACGGACGATGATCGCCCCGGCCTGCACCCCGACGTTCCCGGAGATGGCGGAGATGATGGGCATAAACGAGGCTAAGATGATGACTTTGCTGAGCGTCTGATTGAACCGACTGATGACGACGGCGGCGATCAATTCGACTCCCATCGTCACGAACAGCCAGGGCAACCGCATCCGGGCGATCTGGGTAGGCGACCGGTGCTCCATTTCCTCCGCGTCCGACCCGGCTAAGCGCAGCATGTCCTCGGTCAATTCCTCGTGGATGACGTCGATCACGTCATCCACGGTGATCTGGCCGATCAGGCGTCTCTCAGTGTCTACCACCGGCAGGATGATCAGGTTGTATTTACGGACGATGTTGGCCACTTCTTCCTGGTCCATCCCCTCAGGCACGGACACCACATCCCGGTCCATCACCTCCGTCACCGGCCGGTCTGACCGGGTGATGATGAGGTCGGCTAAGGGGAGCGACCCGACCAGCCGGCCGGCGTCGTCGACGACGTACACGTTGTAGATTTCCTGTCCGTCCATCTCATCGACGGCGCGGCGGATGACCTCGATCGCTTCCCGGACGGTGGCCGATTCCGACACGGTGACGAGTTCCACCTCCATCAACCGGCCGGCGGTGTCTTCCTCGTGTTCGAGCACGTCACGGACATCCGACGACGTGGCCTCATCGAGCTGGTCGAGCACCTCCTCTTGCACGTCGGCGGGCAGCTCATCGACCAGCTCCGCCGCGTCGTCGGACGGCATCTCATCGACCAGGTCGGCGAGCTCTCGCGTGTTCAGACTCTCGATCAACTCCTCCCGGAGGTCGGCGTCCAGCTCGGCGATCACTTCCCCGGCCAGGCCGTCGTCTAAGAGGCCGAACGCCTGCTTCCGTTCGTCCGGTTCCAGGCCGCTTAAGAGGTCGGTAAGGTCTGACGGGTGGAGGATGGCTAACAGATCCGTCACTTCCTCGAACGCCTGCCGGGCGAGGAGATGGCGCACCCGTTCGCGGCCTTCTTCCAGGTTCTGCTCGGTGATCATCGCGTCTGTCCTGCTCACGCCGCCTAACAACAACGGCGATGACGTTGCACCCGCCATCGCCGTTGTGGGCTTCCACATGCTGCGCGTGTCGTTATCGCAGCTTGAACCGCATCGGCTGCGAGACCCACACCGCCACCGGCTTGTGATTCTGGATGGCCGGTGTATAGATCCACTGCCGTACCGCTTCCACCGCCGCCTCATCCAGACCTGCCCCGATCCCCTTTATGACCCTGACGTCTCGGACTTTGCCACTCTTGTCGATCAGAACATGGAGGATGACCATCCCCTCGACGCCAGCCCTTCTGGCCATCTCGGGATATTTCGGCTGCTGTTGTGAGATGGGAACCGGCAGTTCTTCGAACGCCACGAACTCATCGGGGGCGGGCAGCACCTCCTCCTCCACGACGATCTTCTCTTCCTTGGGCGCTTCGACGATGATATTCTGGGCGCCTGTGTCTCGGATGATGGGCGCGATCCCCTGACTCATCTCCGTCTGCGTCGCGATCGTCTGCTCGGCAGACACTTCCGTGTCAGGGACCGGCTCCGGGATCCCGACCACCGGGCGAGCCGGGGCGGAGACCGGAACCTCGGGCATCGGCGGGGCGTCTGTCAACGGCGGAGGCGGCCCCAGGTCGGAATACTTCACGATCCGGGTGGAGTAGACTTTTCTCGACTCGCGGACCGCCATGACCACGTAATAGTCAACGGCCAGAAAGAGGACGAACGCACTCGCACAAAGGAATGATTTCCAGAAGAAGGACTGGTACACCTGTTTCAGCTCTGACTCATTGTGCAAGGGCAATGCCTCAGCGCGCCAGGAAAGGTTCATGACCCAAACACCTCCCTTTTCTCCTTATCTTCCAGGACGGTCACGCTAAACCGCTGGATGTTGCCTAAGTACATCTCATCCAGGATGTCCACCATCTGACTGTACGGACTCTTCCGGTCGATCTTGACGAGGGTGACCAGGCGCTCGTTGAGTTTGTTTTTCTCGATGAGGAGTTTCTGGATCCCCGCCATCTCGATCAGTTGGGGGGTGGCTTTCCCGATGCTCCAGTACATCCGGCCGTCTTCGAGCATCCGGAGGGTCAGGACGTTCGATTCCGCGATCTCCACCTTGGTCTTGCTCGGCGGGATGTTGATCTCGATCGTCTGCGGCGCACGGAAGACGGTCGTCACCATGAAGAAGATCAGCAAGAGGAACGCGATATCGACCATCGGCGTCATGTCGATCTTGATCCCGATGCGTTTCGGTTTCTTCTTGGCGGCTTTCTGATGACCACGTGGGGCCCCTGTTTCAACGGCTGCCATCCTGACTCACCTCCTCGCAAGACTCGACATGGTCTGTGTTGTTGGGGCCGCTGAGGTCTTCTTGGGCCCTCGACTGTCCTCTTCAAGTATGGTGACGAGGTTGAACCGGGTATTCCCCGTCTGCTGCAAGATGTCCATGATATCGTTGACGGTCCCGAAATCGGCGTCTTTGTCCGCTTTAATGGCGATGCGCAGCTTCGGGTTGCGGATGCGGGCGTCGACGATCGCCTTTTCCAGCTCGGCCAGCCCGATTTCCGCCTCCGGCTGCTGTCCGATCTTCCAGAGGATAGCATTCTCATCCGACACCGACAGGATCAGCACGTCCGATTCCGGCAGCTTGACGTTGTGGTGGGACGACGGCAGGGCGATGGGAATCGTCTCGGGCGCCTTGAATTGCGTGGTACTCATGAAGAAGATGAGCAGCAGGAAGGCGACGTCGACCATCGGCGTCATGTCGATCTTGATCCCTATGCGTGGTTTCTTCTTGACCATGAAGCCCCTCCCGTCACACTATGCGGCCCGGCCAGTCAACATCGCGATCATTTCCTGCGAGATCTCGTCGATCTGGTAGGTAAAGGTATCCACTCTATTCACGAAGTAGTTGTACGCCACGATGCCCACGATGGCGGCGAACAACCCCCCGGCGGTGTTGATGAGCGCTTCCGAAATCCCGATCGCCAACTGGATGGCGTCTGGCGCTCCCCCCGCTTTCCCCATCGCCGCGAACGAACGGATCATCCCGATCGTCGTCCCCAACAGTCCAACCATCGTGGCAATCGACGCGATTGTCGACAGGGCGATCAGGTTGCGTTCGAGGAGGGGCATTTCCAAGGCATTGGCTTCGTCGATCGCCCGCCGGACTTCCGCGATCTGCCGATCGCTCGTCAGGTTTTCCTTCGACACCTGCTGGAAGCGCTCGATCCCAGACCTGAGAACATTGGCCAACGTGCCACGTTGGGCATTGCACAAGGCAATCGTCCGGTCGAGATCACTCCGACGGATCGCGTCCATCGTCTCTTTCAGGAACACAACGGAGGAACGTTTCCCCCTCGCTTTCCGCAGGGTCAAGGCGCGTTCGATGATGAACGTAATGTTCATGATCGAGATGGTGATCAGCACCACGACGAGCGGACCTCCCTTCTGGATGTATTCAGGGAGCAGGTACAGGTAAATCGCCGTCGACACGATGATGGCGAGCACGAAAATGATCGAGATGAACAACCCTGGGCGCATGACCAAGTTCCTCCTGACGAGAACGTCTCATCGATTCGTACGAGCGTACGAGAAAAGCGCACTTTTTAAGAGCAGGACAGACCGACATCACTCTACGACACGGACTCTGCTGACGGGCATCACCACCTTATGATTTTGGATTGTGGATTTTAGATTTTGGATTAGTCAGCCGACACCGGAGCACAGCGAACCCCTGTGTTCATCAATCCAAAATCCACAATCTAAAATCCAAAATTGTCAGTTGTCTTTATCCGCCTTCGCGGCGGCTTCGTTCAACTGCTGCAGTCCTCGTTTGGCGTCCACGTTATTCGGGTCGAGCTTGAGCACCTCGCGGAACTCCTCGCGGGCTTTGTCCAGTTGGCCGGAGTTGGCGTAGCCCTGGGCGAGCAACAGATGGGTAAACATGTGTCCCGGCCTGGCTTTGATCGACCGCTGGAGCAGGACGACGCCCTCCGTATACCGTTTCTCGACGAGCAGGATGTTGCCGAGGCCGGTCAGGGCATCCGGGTGCTCCGCGTCGATTTTTAAGATCTCCTCATATTCTTTTTTAGCCTCAACCATTTTATTCATCTGGAGGTACGTACTGGCCAGGAAAGTTCTGGATTGGATGTTCTCCGGTTTGATCTGGATCGCCTTTTGAAAGGTGCTGATAGCAAGGGGAAAATCTTTCTTCAGCATGGCGCAGAGGCCGAGGTTGAGGTACGCCGGGATGGACAACGTATCGATCTCTACTTTCCGCTGCAGGAAGGCGATCGCCTCGTCGTACCGCCGTTCTTTGGCGTCGCGTTCGCGTTGTAAATTGTACAGCTCAACCCCAAGCGTAAAGTACACCCCGCTGAGTTTCGGGTTTTTCACCACGACCGGGTCGAGCGACTGCCGCACCGCTGTGACGGCATCCGCGTACAGCCCGCGGCGGATGTAGCATCGGCCCAACAATTCATACTGGTTGGCGTCGTCTGGCTGGAGCGCGATGGCTTTCTGGAGGTAAGGGAGCGTCTCCTCGTACCGGCCCTGTTGGAAGAAGACGGCGGCAAGCTGGATGTACGGCCTCACCGAGGTCGAGTCGATGGAGAGGGCTTTCTGGAGGTTCTTGACGGCCATGACCGTGTCCGCCACGCCCGCCTGCGACTGTGTCCAGCCCAATTTGTACAACAACTCCGCGTTGTTGGGATCGAGGTCAACGGCATGCTGATACGCCACGGCCGCCTTCGGGTACTCCCCCTTGGCGAGCAGCCCATCCCCTAACCCCTCCTGACTCTCCAACGATTTCGGGTTGAGGGAGGCCGCTTTCTCGAAGTACGGGACGGAGTCGGACAGGCGCCGTGTCTTATTCAGTGCCTGGGCCAGGTAGAGGTTGGATTCAAAGTGGTTGGGTTGCAGCTCAGTGCTTTTCATCAGGGGACCGACGGCGTTCGCGTACTGCTTCGCTATCCAGTAGATGTACCCGAGCTGATACCAGGCATCCGTGGAGTTAGGGTTGAGCGTCGTGGCTTTGCGGTACGCCTCGACGGCCTCTTCAAACCGCCGACTCTCGAAGTGCAATAGCCCGATCTGGTAGTGGACCGTCGCCGCGTTGGGGGAATTCGGGTCTAATTCCAGGGCTTTATTGTATTCATTAATCGCCAGGTCCCAGACTTTACGCTTGGCGTAGGCATCGCCGAGGCCGGTATGAAAGAGAGCGGTCTTCGGGTCTTTTGTGGTCGCCTTGCTCAACAGGACGACCGCTTCAGTCAACGAATCCTGCGCCATCTTGACGAGACCCTGACCGTAGAGGAACCGGGGCTGTCCCTTCGAGGCCGCACCCCCCTTTTCGAACGTATCCAGGGCCGCATCGTATTGTTTCTTGTCTAAGAAGAGGAGACCTGACTCGTAGAGGGCATCGGGATACTTCGATTTGATCTTGACGGCCTCCTGCAGCTCCGCCAACGCTTCGTTTTTCTGACCTTTTCCTTTGAGCGCGAGCCCTAAGTAATAGTGCGCTTCCTCGGATTTCGGGTTCTTCTCCAGGACGGCCCGGAGAGCCGGAATCGCTTTATCATACTCTTTGTTCGCAATCGCCGTCTTGGCAGCCGCCAGACCTTCTTGCGCGAAGCCGGGTCGAACCCATCCCGCCATCATCATCCCAAGCCCGAACACCGCCACGAGCGCTATCCGATCCAGGCCAGTCCGGTGCGTCGGCACGCACGGTTGTCTCATGGTCATTCCTCCGATCTCATTTCATTTGAACGATCCGAACGGGCATCGTCGCGGGGACCAGCCCTTCTGAGACGGCGAGCCGCTGGCCTTGCGCACTCGCCATGAACGTCACGAACCCCGCGACCAGGTCGATCTTCTCCCCGAACGAGCACAGGATGAGCGGGCGGCGCAGTGGATAACTCTGATCGTAGATCGACTGCTGGGAAGGGACGACAAACGCCCCGCCCTCCTTCTCCGCGACGGCAATCGCTTTGATGTTGCCCTGCTGGACCCAGGCCATGCCGGCACAGCCGATCGCGCCAGGCTCCTGGGCGACGACCGCGACGAGCTGGCGAGCGGTGCTGCACGCCCGTGCCGTCGCTCCGTACCCTTTCTCGTGCAGCACACGCTGCTGAAACAGCTCGTACGTGCCAGAATTCCGGTCGCGGATGAGCGGGATGATCGGGCGATCCGGTCCTCCGACCTCCCGCCAGTCGTGAATCGCGCCGGTGAATATCCCTTCCAGTTGCTCGAAGGTGAGTTGCTCAACCGGGTTCTCGCCGTTGACGATCACCGCGATGGCATCGAACGCGACCTTCTGCGTCACCAGTCGCTGCCGGCCGCTGTTGACGACGGTCGATTCAGCCGCGTTCAGGTCACGCGCCATGACCGCCAGCCGGGACTTCCCGTTGACCAGGTCGACGAGCGCCTCACGGGAAGTCGTCGTGTCCACGTCGATCGTCGCCTTCTCGTACAGGGTCGTAAAGGCCACGGCACATCGGTTGAGGTACGGAATCGCGCTCTCCGCACACGACACCACAAGATGTCCGCTCGTCGCCGTCTCGCGCGTCTCCTGGTCGGCGCAACTCCACGTGGTCACGAGGACGACCACTCCGGCCATCAGCTCGACCATCCGCATGGCTACGCATCATCCTCTGCTCGTCTGGCCGCGAAGCGCACGGACACAAAACGAAAGACCCCGTACAAGATCAGGACCACCCCGAATAACGACCGGAGCCGGGTTCCACCCACAAAGTCGGGTCCGAGAAGGCCGACCACCATCAACACACCTGCGATCGACAGAATCCCGGCCATCGTATAGCCGAAGACTTGACTGAACGAACCGGGCCGGTTCATCGCTCGTGCCCCTTCCAACCCTTCCGATCCATCACAGAGCAAAGCTATCCAGAGTCTCACAGGATGAGAGATCGCGACACAAGAGGAAAACCTTTGACCGAAGCCTTGGCGGCTCACAACCCTTTCACAGTACAGGCAGACGTGAATACGTAAAAAATGACACGTTCGTTTATCTTTCCTGAAAAATAAATAAACCTTTCCTCATACCTGCTGAGGGACGCAGACCTGAATGTTCTATAGAAATAATAGAGGCAATGCGGAGCGACAGGACGAATCTCAGGATTCCGTGTGTGCTGTACTGCACACCACATATTATGCATTCAGACCATCTTGTCAAGAAAAAAAGGAACGATCGCAGAATCGACGCGAGGCATTGCACCTCTACTGCGCACGATACAACCGGACGTGCGTCATATGATTCCACCAGAACGGAGAATAGCCTTGCTTGTTCTTGACAAACCCCTTCACCCACGGCTTGCGGATCTGGGCGAGGACGGTCTGGTACAGAAACACCCCGCCGGCGTCCGTGGCCAGGGTCTTCTCCGCCTCGTCGTACAACTGCATCCGCTTCGCCGGGTTCATCTCAAAGTCCGCCGTGTCGACGAGTCGGTCGAACGCCGGGTTCGTCCAGTCATGCCGGCCATGGCCAGACGGTTGCGAGTGCCAGACCATGGCCAACAGGTTGTGCGGGTCCGGGTAGTCCGACTGGAACGCGCCCAGCCCCACCGGGATGGTGTGCTGGTAGAGGTTGGTCATGTAGACGGTGGTTTCCTGGGGCTGCAGGTCGACCGTGATCCCCAGGTGCTCCTTCAACATCCCCTGGATCGCCTGTCCGATGCCGCGCAGCGCCGCGTCGTTGCCGTTCAGCCAGAACGCCACGCGCGGAAACCCGCGGCCCCCCGGATACCCCGCTTCCGCCAGCAGCCTGCGGGCCAGCGGGGGATCGTACGCCTGGATCGATTTGTACTTGTCCCCGACGTAGCCGGGGAACCCGGGCGGCAGCATCGTGTACGCCGGGATGGCCAGTCCTTTCCTGACGACGGTGCAGAGGATATCCCGGTTGATCGCATGGCCGATCGCCTGGCGGACTTTCAGGACGTTGAACGGCGGCTTCTGCGTCCGGAAGAACAGGTACC
This sequence comes from Candidatus Latescibacterota bacterium, assembly GCA_016209865.1. Lineage (GTDB taxonomy): Bacteria > JAAXHH01 > JAAXHH01 > JAAXHH01 > JACQVL01 > JACQVL01. The sequence continues at coordinate 15,149 of JACQVL010000080.1, forward strand.
AGGTCTGCGTGTGCGGCCAGGTCACCAGTTCATGCTTGAGCTTCGGGTCGGATGTGATGTGCGGGAGGTCGAGCGGGCTGATGTCGTGTAACAGGTCGATCTCGTTATTCTCATACGGCAGGAGGCCGGTCCCGGTCGCCCCGAATTTGATGGTCACCTTCTCTAACGTGCCTTTGTACGGCCCGTTGTAATTCGGATCGAGCGCGAACACCATCTGCTGCTGGGGCGTCCACTCGACGAGCTTGTACGACGCGTTGCTGGCACACCGGCCCGGGGTGGCCCACTTCTTCCCGTACTTCTCGAATTGCCAGCGCGGAATCGGGGCCGCCGACAGGTAGGACGTCAGGTAGGGCAGGTACGGACACGGTTTCTCCGTCTGGATCACGAACGTCAGATCGTTGAGAGCTTTGACTCCGATCGCGTTCCGGTCTTTCAGCTTCCCCAAGTTGAAATCGCGCGCGCCCTTGATCTCATAGAAAAGAAAGGCGTACACGTTGCCGATGGACGGCTCCAGGAGGGTCTTATACGTCCACTCGAAGTCGTGCGCGGTCACCGGATGCCCGTCGCTCCACCGCGCCCCGCGCCGGAGATGGAACGTCCATGTCTTCCCGTCACGGGACGCTTCCCACCGTTCCGCCGCGCCGGGAATGAGGTTCTCGCTCTCATCCAGCAGGGTCAGCCGCTCGAACAGGTACTCCCCCCGCCCCGCCCCGTAGTTGTCCAACGTCGCGTCGAGGGTGCGCGGCTCCGGCCCCGTGTACATGATGCGAAGCACCTGCCGCTCCGGCGCTGCCGCGTCGGGCGGAAGCGGCTTGCCTAAACGATTCACCCGCGGGGACACGGCAGACACGGTCAGCGCACAGACGAAAACCCCGACCACGACGGTCATCATTCGCCGCATATCACCCCATCCTCCCCGATGATGTCATACCCGCCGTCATCCCGACGGATCGCCGTCGCATGCGGGATGACCTCAACCCGGTCGCCCGGGCCGCAGTCGTAAAGCCAGGCGATCGAGCCAGCCGGAAACGCGCGCGTCAGGTCGACCGGCTCGACGACGGAGACCCGCGCATCACGCCGGAAGCCCGGACGGTGCGAGGCCAGCACGATGTCGTCAACCGGGACCCAGACCGACCGGTCAGCGTTGACCAGCCACGTCCCGCGGTAATACCCCTGCGCCGCTAAGTAGAGATATGTTTTCGTCACCAGCGACCGGCCGTCCGACCCATGACCGGACACGATGAACCGCCCGATGCGGCATGAATCCACCCCGAACCGGACCTGACACCGGTCGGAGTCGCCGTCGATGTCAGTGATCGTGTACGCCGCCCCGTGACGGGTATTTCCGATCAGGATCATCTCTCCGACGAGGGCGCGAGGCGTCGCGCCCCGACAACGCGCATCCCATTCCACCACGATCATCGAGGGCTCATCCTCGACTGCACTGACCGTCCCGGACAGCCCGCCCGGAAGACGGAGGGCCACGCCGGTTGTCTCGATCATGCCCGCTCCGATCAAGTCGAGCCGGGTCACCCGTCCGGCCCGGTCCCACCGGATGAGGCCGAGGCGGCCGGAGAATTTTAGATTTTGGATTTTAGATTTTGGATTGTTCAACCCGCAATCCGCAATACGCAATCCGCAATCTCCGCCCTGGATGACCACATCCACCCCGTCTGGGTGCTCGATTCGGAGTCCGACGGCGGCTGGGACCGGACGCCCGTCCTCGTCGCACACGGAAAGGGCGGACACGGCGTTCGTCTTCGGCGAGTCCCGGAACGGCTCGATCACGGACACGAACCGGCTGGCGAGCGTGTCCCCCCGGTTTCGCAGGATGACGTAGGTCAGCTGGTCGGGGAGGCCCGGCTTGCGCGGAGGCGGGCCGGCCGCGAAGATCGCCTCGTCCGACGGAACGGGGAACCATATCCTGAGTCCGGCGCGGTCTTCGGACTCCTGCCACGTCACCGACCAGGGACGATCCGGTCTGCCGCGCCGGACGTTGTCTAAGTACGAGTATCCGCTTCCCCGGTAGGTGTAGTACGACCGTCCCTTCCGGGCCGGGTCGCGGAGGTCGGGCTCGTCGTAGATGTCCATGAACGGGACGGCTTCCCCGGCCAGGGTCCCTGGCCGTGCCGTGACGGTGAGGCCGTCGACCTGGAGGAAGGGGGCGTCAAACCCATGCAGGCTGTAATCGTGCTGAACCCCGCCCGTCACGCGGAACAGGTCGATCACGTACCGGGCATCCGGGCCGAGGTCGACGAGCGCGGTCGTCCGCCGGTACTGGGCGGTGTGGCGGTAGGTCTCCGGCGCGTCGATATCAACAAACTGGAGACCCGGCAGGCTGACAAACCCCAGCAACCGGCCGGCCGCCTGCGTATCCTGCCGGCGCTCGTCGACCACGACGGTCGCGTGAGCGGCGGTGTTCTTCGTCCAGACCGGTGGGGTCTCCCCTTCTGCCGCGTGTTCCGGGTAACCTAAATCGGGGATCAGCTTCTTCCCGTATGCGAACACCTCCAGGTTGAGCCGGTCGAAATGGGCGTGTTCCGTCGCCGCCCGGCCGTAGTAGACCGCCACGGCGGTCTGGGCTTCCCCTTCCCCCGACCGGAGGAGGGCGAGGCCGTACCCGCCGAGCAGCCGGCTGCCGGTCGTCATCGTCCGGTACTGCCGGGCACCATCATCCACGCCGGACAGCGCCAACGGCGGGGCGAACAGATCATCGACGCTCTCAAACAGGACTCCTTCATCCCGGCGAGCGGCGCGGGTCTGGAGGAGGTACGCGAAGAGCGGGTCGCGGTACTGCTCGTAGGCGGTGCGCAGCGCGTCGTTCGATAACTCGACGAGGCCGCCGACCACACTTCCCGCATCCCCGATCGCCGGGGTGAACCGGTCGAGACAGACGATCTCGGACGGCCAGGAGAACATCCGGCGGATTTTCGGCCGGTCCCAGACGGAGACGCCGAGGCGTTCCAGCAGCCGGGCGACCCGACTGAGATGCTCGACCCAACTTGCGCAGTAGCCGGGTGAGGACTCCCATCCGATGCCCTCCCGGAAGAGCAGGTTGTCGAGCGCGAAGTCGAGGCCCTCTGCATGCGCCGCCTTGTCCCGGAAGAGGTAATCGTCGAAGCTCGTCAGCATCTCTTTGAGCAGGGTGGCCTCCCCGGTATTCCGGAGCACCCAGTCGACCGCTTCCTCCTGCCGCTGCCGGTCGCCCAGGACGAGAACCGCTGTCAGCAGCGCCTCCTGGTGTCCCCCGTAGTTGCTCCGAACCTGGCCCCGGTACACGGCCTCGATCCCCTCGATCAGGATATTCCGCTCGATGTGGGCACGCATCCCAGCCGCTCGCGGAGCGAAGTCGGGGATGTCGATGAGCGCGTCATGGACGCCGTCGTACGCCTCCGCGAACCCCTTGAGGACGCCGGCTTCGGAGATTTGGTTGAAGACCTTCCCCGTGTACTGAGGGGAGAATTCCACGGCATACATCGACTGGGTGTGGTAGTCCATCGCCGGGTAGACGTCCGCGATCCGGTCGAGCATGATGAGCGCCGTCCGGGCGTACCCGGCCTCGCCCGTCAGGACGTACGCCCGCGCGAGCGTGGTCACCCCCTGGATGATCGCGTGCCAGAGGCTCTCACAGCAGTACGCGATGAACCAGTGGCGGAACCCCGCAGCCTCAGCGCGCCACCCCCAGCCGTCGTCCGGGTACGGCCCGGTCAGGAGGCTCCGGTCGTCCAGCCCCGTCCGGTAGAACGCGCCGAAGTCGTTGCTGGGGTACGATTCTCCCCCGATCCCGCAGGTCACCGTCCAGGGCGCCGTGAACGGGTCGTACTGCCATCCGCCCTGAGTGTACCCGCTCAATCGCCGGGGCCCGCTCCCGTGGACCGGGCATCCTGTCATGTAATTGACGCTGAACGACCGGGGAACGCGTGCGTCTGGGATGAGGGCGCGAATCGCCTCGTCGGATAGAGTCATCCAGGGACTGACAGACGCGAGCATCCGGTCCACGATCGTGCGGGCAGAGGCATCCTGGGTGAGACGGTGACGAGCCAGATGGATGGAGTCCGGGGAGAGGAGAGTCATGAAGGCCATGCGATGTTACGAATGAGGCCGGGGGGCCGAAGTCACCGGGAGGCGACGGGGTGAATGGAACTGGACGGGCACGCACATCCAGGTATCGACCGGCTGGCCGGCTAAGGTCGCCGGGACGAACCGGGAGCGTTTGATCGCGTTGAGCGCGGCCTCATCGTACTCCCGGTGCAACGACGAGACCAGGATCGCCTCCGTTACGCGGCCATCCGCCTCGACATGCGCTAAGAAGATGGACATCCCATCCAGCCCGTCGTGTTGAGCCTGGGCCGGGGATTCGACGGGAGCCAGCTCGACCAGATGCGGAGGCCGGTCGTAGGTCTGGCGCTGGAAGACCCGGCTCATCGCGCGGGCCTGCTCGATCGTGGCCTGCGGGACGAACGAGACGGTGAGGCCGACGAAGACCGCTTTTCTCCCGCCTTCCTGCGGGTATCCCTGGATCGGACCGCCGATCACGACGGGCGTCCCGTTCGTCGGCGCAGTTATTTTATAGCTCAAGAGGAGCTGGCCGTACCGCTCGACCGTGACCTGCGTCGACAGCCAGTCGGAGGCGTCTAAGAGGGAGGGAGTGACATGGATCAAGTAATCGCGCGCCGGGAAGACCAGGCCCTCGTCCGCTGAATGCTCCTGTGATTCTGACTGGGCCGACAGCCAGGAATCTTTGACGACGATCATCCCTTCCTCGGCGGTCAGGAGCTCAAAATGGGCAGACGGGTAGAGGGCGTTCAGACGGTCGTAGTATTGAGCCGTCTCACGGATGATATCCAGCATCCGGTCGCCATACCGGGAGACCGCCGCCGCTTCGAGCGGGGGGAGGGACAACGGGAGGACGCCGGTCGGCCTGGCCTCGAAGACGTGGACGGTTACCCGGACTGACCGGTTCTGCGCTCGACCAGGCTCCCAGAAGGCGATCGCACGTTTTACCCGGGTGCTCAGCGGTTGATCCGCTGATGAGCCGGTGGGAGGCCGCGGCTGGGGTGACGCCAGACCCCAGTACACTAACGCACTCCCGATGAGGATCAGGATGGCAGGACGGAGGACGGTGGATGAGGGCACAACGCCTATCCTCTCCGCAGGCGTCCGGACTGGACAGGAGGGGGATCGAGCCAGATGATGATCATATCAGACCCGGCGACCTGGTAGACGGTGACGTTCGCCGCGCGGCCCTGGAGGTGGGCATCGCTGACGATCATCCCGTTCCGGGTCACGACGCTCCGCTCGATCTCATGCCGGGTGAACCACGCTTCGATCCGATCATGGCGCCAGATGGCGCAGAGCGACAGGACGACTAAGAGGACAGCCAGCACCACCCGCTGGAACGACAAGGAGAGCGCCAGGGTCTGCAAGAAGGACGGTGCGGGGGTGTCTGGCCGGAGACGGGCAACCCGTCCCATAACCTCACCCGCGAACGTGTCGAGGAATCCCGCCGGGGGCGGTCCCGCCCGGAGCCCCTCGACCCGCCCGTGGAACGCGCGCAGGGTATTGGCCTCCACATGGCAGCGGCGACAGGTATGGAGATGGCGTTTCATCCGACGCTTCACCGGAACCGGCAAGTCATCGCTGACGTACAGGGATAATTTTCGGCGGACCAGAAAACAGAGCATCGTCACGCCTCGCGATCTCAAGGGTTCATCAACGGCAATAACAGTTTCTTCAGCTTCCGACGGGCGTTGAAGAGATGGACACGCACCGTCGCCTCGGAGCATTCCATAATATCGCTGACTTCACGACAGGACAGCCCGTGTAAATCTCGCAGCGTGATCACCGCCCGATGCGTCGGGGAGAGCCGTTCGAGCGCGTTCGACAACAACACGCGGTGTTCGTGGGCTTCCAGTTCGGCATCCGGCGTCCTCTGCTCGTGCATGAACGGCCTGAACGGAGTAATCCCGACCGCCTCGGACAGGACGCTGCGCTGGCGGCGGTAATCGATACACGTATTGATGAGAATCCGGTACAGCCACGTCGAGAACGTCCGGGAGAGGTCGAACGAATCGAGCGCCTGGTAGACCTTGACGAACGCGTCTTGCGCCGCCTCCTTCGCGTCCTCCCAGTCTCCGAGCATCTGGTACGCGATGGCGACGGCCTGGTGCTGATACCGCGTCACCAGCGACTCAAACGCGTTGACGTTGCCGTGACGGCACTCGAGGATGTCGGAGCGGTCTGGGTTCATGGCTGTTGGTCTCAATGTGAATGATTCTGTATAATTATACGTGACAGAACACAAAGCGTTTATGAAAATTTTCTCCCTCACACGACTCGAATCGGCGGATGTCCTGGCTCGGTCAGTTCGCCGATCGCGGTCGCATCCGGCACGCCGGCACGCCGGAGTTCCTCCAACAGACGGTCCGTCTTCTCGTTCGGGACGGCGATGAGCAGACCGCCGGACGTCTGCGCGTCGCACAACACCGTCCGCATCTCCTCGGAGAGGGACTCCGCCCAGGCAACGCTCTCGCTCTCCTCTAAGAAGCGCCGGGTGGCGGCCGTCCCGCCCGGAATAACCTTGTCAGCGGCCAACGGCCAGGCTTCAGGGAGGACGGGGACGCGCTCCGCCACGACCCGAGCGCCCACCCCGCTCCCCGCGACCATCTCACGCAGATGGCCGAGCAGCCCGTAGCCCGTCACATCCGTACACGCATCCACCCCGACGGCGATCATCGCCTCGGACGCCGCCCGGTTGAGGCGCGTCATCAAGGCCGTCGCGCGAGCGATCGTCGCCTCGTCCACCCGTTCGCGCTTGATGCCGGTGGTGATGATCCCGATGCCTAACGGCTTGGTCAGGATGAGCACATCGCCAAGCCGGCCTCCGGCGTTCGTGATGATGCGATGCGGGTGGATGAGGCCGGTGACCGCCAGGCCATACTTCGGCTCCGGGTCGTCGATGCTGTGGCCGCCGATGATCGTCACCCCGGCCTCGTGTGCCTTGTCCGCCCCGCCGCGCAGGATGTCGGACAGCAGGTCGAGGGGTAACTGCTGCGCGGGGAACGCGACTAAGTTGAGGGCGGTGAGCGGGCGTCCGCCCATCGCGTAGATGTCGCTCAGCGCGTTCGCGGCAGAGATCGCCCCGAAGCTGTACGCATCGTCGACGATCGGGGTGAAAAAATCGACCGTCTGGACGAGCGCCAGGTCGTCGCTCAGCCGGTAGACGCCCGCGTCATCGGCGGTGTTCGTCCCGACGAGCACGTTCGCGTCCGTGATCGGGGGCAACCGGCGCAGCACCTGCGCCAGGTCCGCAGGGCGGAGCTTGCACGCTCACCCGGCCCCGTGGCTGAACGCCGTCAGGCGGACGTTCGGTCGATCAGACATCGTGGGACTCCTGAGTCGTGGCGGGCTGCCGTTCGCAGAGTTCGATCAGCACCCCGTTCGTGCTCTTCGGATGGAGGAACGCGACGCGCGTGCCCCCGGCGCCGGGTCGCGGCTGGTCGTCGATCAGACGAAACCCGCGCTGGCGGACGGCGTCCAGGGCGGCGTCCAGGTCGTCGACCTCGAACGCCAGGTGATGGATGCCTTCCCCGTGCTTCTGGATGAACCGGGCGATCGGGCTGTCCGGGCTGGTGGCTTCGAGCAGTTCGATCTCCGTATCCCCGACCGGCAGGAACGCCACCTTCACCCGTTCCGAGCTGACCTCCTCCCGGCCGTGCAGGGAGAGGCGGAGGGTGTCGTGATAGAGCGTCAACGCGGCGTCCAGGCTGTTGACCGCGATCCCGATGTGCGCGATGCGGGGAAAAGGGTGACTCATGCCGGTCTCCTAATAGGGGGCAAAAAGGGTGGATCACGCCTCGAGGAGCTTAAACGCCACGGCGGAGAGGAAGCCCGCCAGGGTGCTGAGTCCGACGACGTTGGGACCGCCCAGATGCACCGCCTCCGGAATCATCGTCTGCGCGATCATCGTCAACATCGCCCCGGCTGCCATTCCCTCGATGCCGACCACAACCGTGTGCTCCACTTCTGCGCCGATCGAATAGCCGACCACCGCGCCGATCGCCGTCATCACCATTAAGGACACCCATAGCATCAAAATCTTCGGCGCCTTCCAACCCTGATCTTTCATCCCGATACTGCTCGACATCGCCTCGGGGAAGTTCGACAGGAACAGCCCGGCGATCAGGGTATACGGGATGACCGCTGTAAGCGCCGGAGCACCATACGCTAACTTGGCTGTTAAGATAGCCAGAAACCCGGCGCCGATGACAAAACTTTCAGGGATTCCATCGAGGAAGATTCCCAACCAGATGGCTAAGGGCGCGCCGCCATGCTCTTGAGCCGCGAGTCGGACTTCATGGACCGTCGGGAGGGCCGCCCCGTGGAGCGTCTCAGCCGCTTGCTGTGCCCACTGCGCCGCGGCGGTGTCGGTCGCCCGATCATGGTGCTGCTGGAGTTCATCGAGCCGCTGACTGGCGATCTGTTTGGTGGCGGCTTCCAGTTCCGGGGAGACATCCCGCAACTTATCGAAGTCTTCTTTGAGCAATTCGAACGCGACCGTGTCGTGTCGGGCGACAGCCTGAGCCGTCCGCGGAGCGCCGGTCAACAGGGCGATCTCACCGAGGACATCCCCGGCTCCCAGGGTTTTGAATTCATCCCCGTTCACGGACAGCGCGATCGCCCCCTGTTCGATAAAGTACATTCGATCCCCTTCATCCCCGGCATCGAACAACTTCTCCCCCGCGTCGAAGGAGACGGGACGGACATAGTCCACCAACATCCGAACCCGTTCAGGGGGGATGCTTCGGAAGAACTCGATGTGGCCCAGTCGGTGGAGCATCTGCTCGATCTGCTTCTTCCGACGCTGGCGGAGGTAGGTGATCGTCGTGGCGGCTTTACGCAGGTATCCACCCTTGGAGTTCAGGAGATGATCCAGGATCACGAAGAGAATCCCTCCGGCGATACTCCCGGCCAACAGAGAAACCATCGAGACCACGGCATCCCCCTGGTGTGAGTCGCCCGTCGCAAATTCTCCACCCTGTCCCACGACCGCCATCACAGTCGGCGCGACCAACTCGACGCTCAAGGCCGCCAGTAATGCTCCTGCGCCGAAAGCAGTCAGGGAGGCCGTGATCCCTGGCTTGGGTTTCCACACAATACCCAGCATCGACCCCATCGGGAGCGAGACCGCGCTGAACCCCCCTAACAGGAAGGCCCACAGGGCGTATTCGAGAGTGAAGGTCGTGGATTCCATGTTCCCTGCTCTCCTCAGTCAATGGCCGGTGGGTCGGTCGCCCTTAAAACCGTTCCGGCCGCTGGTACTCGCCGAACACCCCCCGGAGCGCGTCACAGACCTCACCCAGCGTGGCGGATCGCTTGACCGCCTCGATGATGAACGGCATCAGGTTGGCCTCTGTCTTCGCTGCCGCCACTAACCGCTCCAGCGCCGCACGGGCCGCCCGCTGATCGCGCCCCCGTTTGAACGCCGCGACGCGTTCCACCTGCCGGGATTCCACCACCGGGTCGAGGGCCGGGATATCGGCCGGTTCCTCGTCGTCGTCGACGAACCGGTTGACGCCGACAATGACCTGATCCCCGCGTTCGATCGCCTTCTGGTACTCATAGGCGCTCCGGCTGATCTCTTCCTGAAAGAACCCGCGCTCGATCGCGCCTAAGGAGCCGCCCATCCCGTCGATCATCCGCAGGTACTCCTCAACCCGCCGCTCGATCTCGGTCGTGAGCGATTCGACGTAGTACGACCCGGCGAGCGGGTCGATCGTATCCGGAACGCCCGTCTCGTAAGCGATGACCTGTTGCGTCCGCAAGGCGATCGTCGCCGACTCTTCGGTCGGCAGGGAGAGGGCTTCGTCGCGCCCGTTGGTGTGGAGGGATTGCGTGCCCCCTAAGACGGCCGCGAGCGCCTGGAGTGCAACCCGGACGATGTTATTCTCCGGCTGCTGGGCGGTGAGCGTCGATCCCCCCGTCTGCGTGTGGAAGCGGAGCATCCAGGAGCGCGGACTCTTCGCCCCGACCTGTTCCCGCATGAGACGTGCCCATAGTCGTCGCGCCGCCCGGAATTTGGCGACCTCCTCGAACAGGTGGTTGTGAGCGTTGAAGAAGAACGAAAGCTGCGGGGCGAACGCGTCGACATTCAGGCCGGCGGCGATCGTCGCCCGGACGTAGGCCAGTCCGTTCGCTAAGGTGAACGCCACCTCCTGGACCGCCGTCGCCCCCGCCTCCCGGATATGGTATCCGCTGATGCTGATCGGGTTCCATCGCGGCATCGAGTCGGCGCAATACCGGATGAGGTCGGTCACCAGTCGCATCGAATGGACGGGCGGGTAGATGAACGTGCCCCGTGCGATGTACTCCTTCAGGATGTCGTTCTGCACCGTCCCGGCGAGGGCGGAGGGGGAGAGGCCCTGCTCCTCCGCGACGGCGACGTAAAGGGCGACGAGCACGGCGGCGGTGGCGTTGATCGTCAGGGAGGTGCTGACCCGGTCGAGCGGGATGTCCTGAAACAGCCGACGCATGTCGTCTAAGTCGGAGATGGCCACCCCGGTCCGGCCGACCTCCCCCTGGGCAAGCGGATGGTCAGCGTCGTACCCGATCTGAGTCGGCAGGTCGAACGCGACGGACAGCCCGGTCTGGCCCTGGGACAGCAGGTAGCGGTACCGGGCGTTCGTCTCCTCAGCCGACCCGAACCCCGCGTACTGCCGCATCGTCCACAGCCGGCCCCGGTACATCGTCGGCTGGACGCCGCGGGTGAACGGGTACTGGCCGGGGAAGCCGAGGTCACAGAGGGGGTCGACGTCTGCCGTATCGGCGGGCGTGTACAGGCGGTTCACCGGAATCCCGGAGCCGGTCGAGAACGCTGGCTGCCGCTCCGGGGTTTTCCTGAGCACCGGGTCGAGGACTGTCCGCTCCCACTCCGCCTGGGCGTCGTCGAGAGAGTGATCGGTGTTCATGATGCCTTCTGCTTCCGAAAAGGCAGGCTCACCACAAAGGCACAAAGGACACAAAGAGCGTTCAAATTCTGGATCGTTTTTCTTCGTGCTCTTTGTGTCTTTGTGGTGAACGCATGGTTACGACCGCAGTCGGCTCAGCCGGGCGGCGGCCTCCGTAAGGGTGCTCTGCTTCTTGCAGAACGCGAACCGGAGCCGATCCCGGCCGAGGTGCGCTTCCCGGTAGAAGCTGCTCCCCGGGACGGCGGCGATGCCGACGTCCTTGACGAGGTACTGCGCGAACTCGGTATCGTCGGCGTACCCGAACGCGCTGATGTCGGTCATCGTATAGTACGCTCCCCGCGGCGTAAAGCACTCGAACCCGACCGAGCTCAGCACATCGAGGAGGTAATCCCGCCGCGCCCGGTAGTCGGCGGCTAAGCGGGCGTAGTAGTCGGGGCCGAGATGGAGGGCGGCCACTCCGGCGACCTGGAGCGGGGTGGGCGCGTTGACGGTCAAGAAATCGTGCGCTTTCCGCAAGGCGTCGGTCAGACGGGGACAGGCGACCGTATACCCGAGCCGCCAGCCGGTGACGCTGAACGTCTTCGACAGCCCGCTGATCGTGATCGTCCGGTCCTGCATCCCGTCTAACGACCCGATGCTAACGTGCTCCGTCCCGTCGTAGAGGATGTGTTCGTAGATCTCATCCGTCACCGCGATCACGTCCCACCGCTGGCACAGGCCGGCGATGAACTCCAGCTCCTCCCGCGTGAACACCTTCCCCGTCGGGTTGTTCGGGGTATTGATGATGATCGCCTTCGTCTTCGTGTTGAACAGCCTCGCCAGCTCGTCCCGGTCGAACTCCCAATTCGGTTCCTGCAGGGTGATGTACCGCCGCACGGCGCCGGAGATGATCGAATCGGGGCCGTAATTCTCGTAGAACGGCTCGAAGATGATGACCTCGTCGCCCGGGTTGATGATCGCCAGGAGGGCCGCGATCATCGCTTCGGTCGCCCCACAGCAGATCGTGACGCCGGTCTCCGGGTCGGCCGAGATGCGGTTGTACGAGCGGACTTTCTCACTCACGGCCGTCCGGAGCACCTTCGTGCCCCAGGTGATCGAGTATTGATTGTGATCGTCTCGGATCGCCTGGATGGCGGCTTCCTTGATCGCATCCGGGGCGGGGAAATCCGGATAGCCCTGAGCCAGATTGATCCCATCGTAGAGCGCGGCCAATCGAGTCATCTCGCGGATCACGGATTCCGTGAAGATGGCCACACGGTCAGCGGTCGTACTCGACATGCACGACTCCTCCTCCTGTCTGCTTTCTGTCCTTCCCGAACCCCTAATCCCGAACCCCGGTAGTATAAGACCCCCGACCCCTGTCAATAAGCATCAAACCTTCCGGCACTGTCAACTAATTTTTGAGGAACCGCTGCGGACTCTCCGTCGAGCGTGAGACCTGAAAAACTCTTGACAGGGCTGGGATGAACGAGTACAATCGTTTGAAAGGTTTTCATAAACCAACCCGGCCATCGGTTGATGGAACGGCTCATATTCCCGATCGTGCTGGGGTGAGGAACTGTTTGGGACGTTCCGGTGTTGTTGAGTACAACCGGCGTCGCCATCTCTTCCCAACTCCAGGTCTCTGCAGGCAGGCGTGGAGCATGGCAGACCAGGATGGGGTCGATCAGAGGCGAACCGAGTTCGAGCAGGTAGCCCTCGTCTACCTCGATTCGCTGTACAATGCCGCGTTACGAATGACCGGGAACCAGCCGGATGCCGAGGATCTCGTCCAGGAGACCTACCTCAAGGCGTATCGGTTCTTCCACCGGTTCCGCAAGGACAGCAACTGCCTGGCCTGGCTGTTCAAGATCATGAAAAATAGTTACATCAACCGATTCCGGCAGAAGGTCAGAGAGCCGATCACGGTTGATTATGAGACGGCGAAACCGGTCTATGAACTGGCACGCCTCGAATCGGGGGAGATCGGGGACAGTCCAGAAGAAGAGGTGTTCAGTAAGCTCCTGGATGATGACGTTGAACGGGCGGTTCGTGCGCTGCCGGATGAGTTTAGACTGGTCGTGATTCTCTCTGATATCGAGGGCTTCCAGTACAAGGAGATTGCGGAGATTCTCGGATGTCCGATCGGAACCGTCCGCTCCCGGCTGTCCAGGGGGCGTCGACTCCTGCGGAAGCAGCTCTGGGATTACGCTAAAGATCTGGGGTACATCAAGAAGGGCGACAGCTATGGATTGTAAAAACGCGAAACGGTTTATGACGCCTTGGATCGACCGGGAATTACAGGCTGCAACAGGACAGGAATTGCTCAGCCATCTCGAACGGTGTCCGGACTGCAAACGGGAGTTCGAGCTGGAACGACGACTCAAAGCGATGCTCGCGGAACGAGTCCCCAGGCTGAGTGCCCCGCCGCATCTGTACCAGCTGATTGTCACCGCGCTGGATGCGCCGCCCGTCAGGCGTTCCTGGGGGGAACGTCTCTCCGAAGTTCTGCTGGTACGCCCACGAATCGGGTTCGCGGCCATCGCGGCCGCGGCCCTCGTCGTGATGACGACCGTGACCTCCCTCCTCTACTCGACGTTTCAACCGCCCCCGCCCCTGATTGCCGATCTCGTCCAGCACCACACGATGTGCGCCGTGGAGATAGCCTCCGATCAGCCGGAAAAAATCCGCGCCTGGTTCGCCGGACAGGTGAATTTTGCGGTCGACGTCCCGCGCCTCGACCGATTCCACTCGCGACTGTTAGGGGCGCATCTGTGCCAGGCGGCCGACCGGAAGATCGCCTACCTGGTCTATGACCTCAACGGTACCCGGATGTCCGTCTGTCTGCTCACCGGCTCCCCGGTTGACCTCGACCGGTTGAAACGGGTGTCCCGGAAGAACGCCCAGTTCTATACCGCCGCCTACCGGAATCAGAACCTCGTCCTGTGGTCTGAAGGCAACCGGATTTGTTCGTTCATCGGCCCGGTCAAGCAGGACGACCTGCTCACGATGGCCAGCGGGAGAGAATGGTAAGGACGAAAGAGCAAGGACGAAGGACGAAAGAGCAAGGACTAAAAAAAGATTTCTTAGGACGCCTGACAAAAGCTCTTCCTCGCCCATTGCCATGCTGTGCGAAGCATCTCGCCGTTCTTAAGACCCTTCGCTTCGCTCAGCGTGACATTGCGTGAGCGATTCTTACTCATTCTTGTTTTTGTCTATTTCGTCCTTTGTCCTTCGTCCTTGCCTTTTAGAGTCCTAACTCGCTCGCCGCCCCCTGCATCGCCTGGATGACGGTGGCGATGTGGTCGTCCAGACCGATGCCCAGGCTCTCCGCCCCGCGCCGGATATCCTCACGAGAGATCGCTTTCGCGAACGCGGGCGTTTTCATCTTCTTCTTCACCGACTCGACCGTGACATCCCGAACGCTCCTCGACGGGCGGACGAGCGCGACGGCGGTGATGAACCCCACCAACTCATCCACGGCAAAGAGCCCCTTGTCCATCAGGGTTTTCCGTTCCAACCCTAAATATTCAGCATGGGATTTGATGGCGTAGATGATGTCCTCCGGATACCCTTTTTCCGTCAGAATGGCCGCGCCCCGCATCGGGTGATCCTGGGGCAAGGGCGTCGCCTCGTAATCGAAATCATGCAGGAGACCGACGACGCCCCAGCGGTCCGGGTCTTCCTCGAATCGAACCGCGTACGCCCGCATCGCCGCCTCCACCCCCAGGGCATGCTTTCTTAGGCTGTCGGTCTTCGTGTGCTCGTACAGGAGCGCTAAAGCATCGTCTCGGTTCATCCTCAATCCTTCCCTTTTTCGTCCTTTGTCCTTCGTCCTTAATCCTTCCAATAAATGTCCCGGCTCATCGCCAGTTGAATCACCCTGGGACTCCCGCGCCGCCAGTCGTTGAGGAGGTCGCGGATGTCCTCGCGCAACTCGGGGAATCGGTCCCAGTAGTGCAGGACGAGTTTCGCCGCCTCGACCGTCCAGTCATCATCGTGGGACTGATAGACCGTCCGGTCGAGGGCGATCAACACTGGGACAGCGACCTCAAGGTCGACATCCCGCAGGAACCGGATGGCGAAGCGCTGGTCCGGGTCGCGTGCCAGGTCGATGAGGTGCAGAATAGGCTCCTGGTCGATCCGGCTGATCAGGCGCTGGAGCAACGCCTCGCGCACGTCAAAGAATTTCACGTCCGCTTTCGAGAGGGCGATCAGGCTGGCCCGTGGGGCGGTCTCACACGCGCGATGGACGACGCCCAGGTACACGTCACCACCCGGCCTGGCCAGCAACGGGAGCGCGACCTCAAAGAACAAGGGATGCCGACAGACCCCCCAGGAGATCGCGGCACAGACTCCATCATCCGGCTCCGCTTCCAGATGCCGGATGACGATCTCGACCGCCTCCCGGTGGGGAGCCCGGAGCAACTCGTACAGCGCCTCGCGCCGGAGGAACGCGTCCGGGTCGGAGAGGAGCCCGCCCCAGATGCCCAGATCGAACAGATACCGCCACCCCAGCGCGCCGATGATCGCCTCCCGGAGCCGCCGGTCCTCGTCCGGGTTGGCGGCGAGCGCGGCCAGGCGTTTGGGGACGGCCTGGACACGGTCATCATGCAGCAGGTTGAGACTCAGCCACGGCCGATGGAACCCTAAGACCTGGATGGCAGCGACACGGACGGGGAGGGGCTCCTCCCGGCGCCCGGCCGATTCGATCAGCCACTCGACCTCGACAGACTGCAGGGCGACCTGGCGAAGCGCCTGAATCGCCTCCTGCTGCTCCACCCAGTTGTCTTCGTCTTCGTGGATTTTCGAGAGTAAGACCGCGAGATGTGCCCGCCCTGACTGCATCGTCTGTTACGCTCCATGCACCCGGTTCTTCCCCGTCCGCTTGGCCAGGTACATCTGGTCCTCGGCCGCCTTGAGCAAGGCGTCGTCGTTCGAATAGTTGTCCTGGAAGGCGGCGGCCACCCCGAAGCTCATCGTGACCGGCTCTCGCCGGCCGGAGAATTCTAGATGTTCGATCTCCATACGGAGCGATTCAGCCAGGACGAGCGCGTCGGAGACGGGCATCTGCGGGAGAACGATCGTAAACTCTTCCCCCCCGTACCGGGCCACTAAGTCGGCCGGCCGCACGGACGCCGTGAACGTCCGGGCGATCTCGATCAGGACTTTATCCCCGTACGGGTGACCGTGCCTGTCGTTCAGGTCTTTGAAATCATCGATGTCCGCCATGATGAGAGCAAGCGAGTGGCCTTGCTGGGTGGCCGCCGTGTACGAGCGCTTCAGGGCGGTCTGGAAGTAGGCATGGTTGTACAATTTCGTCAGCCCGTCCCGGTAGAGGAGGCTCCGGACGAGCAAGGTGTTCTTGACGCGGAGCCGGATGATCTGGAGTTTATCCGGGTTCAGGTCGCCCTTGAAGATGTAATCGTCCGCCCCCTCTTCCAGGCCTTCCCGCTCCTGATCCGGGTCGATCGTCAGGTAGATGTAAGGGGGCATGTTCTCCCCTTCCCGTTCCTTCATTCGCGCGATCACCATCCGGCCGTCGAGTTCTGGCATGATGATATCCATCAAGACCAGGTCCGGCCGGTTCTGCCGGAGCGCACGAATGCCCTCCTCGCCAGACTCGACCGTCACGACGTTGTAGCCATCCCGGGACAGAATCTTCTTCAATACTATCCGCGCACTCTGTTAGTCATCGACGACCAGGATATTCGCCCGTTCCATGATGGCGCTCCATCGTTCGGATGGCGGATTTGACTGTCAGGTCTTCAACCCGCAATCGGCAATCCGCAATCTCGATCAGGCTGGGACGGCAAACGGCACCGAGGCCACAGGCAGGATGACCCGGAAGATCGACCCCGTCCCGACCTGACTGTCGATCTCGATCCGCCCGCCATGCGCTTTGATGATCAGGTCGGAGATCATCAGGCCGAGCCCCATGCCGTCGCTCTCAGGCCCTCGGTATTCCGTGAAGACCATCGCCTTCTCTTCCTCAGTCATCCCCCGCCCGGTGTCAGACACCTGAAGACGGACGCACGGCTCTCCATCCCCATTCCCGGCATGCGGAGCCAGACCCACGTCCACACTCAACCGGATCTCTCCGTGGGGTGGGGTAAATTTAAGGGCATTCTTGACGAGGTTGTTCAGGACCTGAACGAGTCGAGTCGAATCTCCCACCAGCTCCGGGATCCCGGCATAGTCCTGCTCTGACGGGGTGATCAAGCGGATGTTCTTGCGGACGCAGATTGGGCTGCACTGCGCCGCACAGAGGGCGATCAGGTAATCCACGGAGACATCCGACTCGATCGAAAACTGCATCTGACCGCGCTGCAGTTTGACGTAATCGAAGATATCCCCGATGACCCGGTTGAGCAGCGTCTGGCCGCGCTGGTTGAGGTAGGCGTCCTCTTTCAGCGACACCAACTCCGGCTCGAGGTCGGGCAATTTGCCCGATACGAGGATCCGGTCGATCATGTCGAGCGTGTCCTGCAGGAAGCTCTGGAGGCCGAGGGCCGGGTTCTGCAGTTCGTGCGCGATGATGCTGAAGAGCTGCTTCCGGCTTTTCTCGTACAGCTCCCGGGCGCGTTGCAGCTTGCGCTGCTCCGTGACATCTCGGACGGAGATGTTCTTCCCGACCACTTTTCCCCTGGAGATGAAGTCGGAGAGGGAACATTCAAGACAGAGGTCGTGAAGGACGACCTCGCGGGTTGAAGGGCCTTCCTCGAACGGGTCGAACGTCAGCCGCCGCCGGAGGGTCGTCCTGGTGTCCCCGCGTCGCAGGCCGAGGACCTGCTCGACGAACGCGCTGCTCGCCAGCACCGCCCCGTTGAGGTCGATGATCAGAATCTCCCCGACGTTATTCAGGATGGTGTGCATCACATCCTGACTGAACTCCAGCTCGTCCCGAAGACGCAGAATCTCGGCCTGCTGGCTGAGCGTCTCCCGGAGCTGGTTCCGTTCGGACCGGTACGCCGTGAGCAGGGCGGCGACGTGCGCCTGGACTTCGCTGTCCTGCGGGGCGAAGGAGTAAGCCCGCTCGCCGCCGCGTTCGACCGAGTGGAGGAGCCGGGGTTGCAACCGGTCGAGCGCCTGTTCCGCCGGACCGGGGTCCATCTCCATCCGCAGCGCCAACAGGCTGAGCGGATGGTAGGCGATACGATTGGCAGAGACGACATCGATCGCCCGGATGACCGGCTCAGTGTCGATCCTCAAGAACGATAACGCTTGCTGGAGGCTGATCGAGTGCTCCATCACACTCCTTTCTGAACGATGAATGCAGAATGATGAACGATGAATGAAAAACTGAGGGCGGATGCATTCCAGTTGCATTATAGTCACCCGTTCGCTTGATTTCAATAGTTTTTCTGAAAAAATTTTACGTTGTTTTTTTCATTCATCATCCATCGTTCATCATTCATCGTTTACTTCAGGATCGCCCGTCCATAAAGATACGGGAGTGCCTGCGCGGACGGCCAGAACGACCAGGCGAGACGCGCCTTCTCGATGTTCGCGCCGACCCCGGCGCGGGTATCGTCGCCATCATAAATGATCGCATTCAGGCCGATCATCTGTCCCGACGCCGGCGCGACGCCGCCCGGCATGTCCCGCCAGGGAATGGCCGTCTCGATCAGGTACCCGGTCTTCGTGAAGCTCGACGCCACCCGCATCCCCGGCGCAGTCTTCTCGATCACCCCCTGGTTCGCGTCCGCGTCCCGCTCCGCGCGCGCCTGCCGTCCGGCGGTCGTGCCCGGAAAGATGCCGGTCTTGAAGACGGTGAGGGTGTGTTCGCTCCTGCCGGACGGATCGACGCAGATCTCGACCGAGTCGGTCCGCCAGTGGCCCTTGATGTCGTCCGGCGCGATGTTGCAGACGACCACATCGTCCGTCACCTCGACGGCGACGTAGAGGTACTCCGCGTCGTACCCCGCCCGGAACGTCCCGCTGCAGTCCGCATCCCCGCCGGGCAGCCTGCCCGACCAGAGTGCGGTGGACGGGATGAGGTGAACGGGAACGCCCGCCCAGTCGGCGACGTTCCCGTCTATAACGAGCGGGCGGGCAGACCGGGTGAGGATCATGACCGGGAGCGCGTCGATCTTCCCGGCGTCCGCGATCGTCTTGCCGTCGACCGTCGTCGTGGCAGTGATGTCATACGCGCCTGGGGTAAGACCAGAGGGAACGGTGACGACGAACGGAAGGCGAGTGGTCTTCCCGGCCGGGAGGTCATACGGCTTCGCGCGGGCATCCGCCGTGAAGCCCGTCGGGAGGGTGAGGGTGATAGTCCCGTCTACTCGGCGGTCGCGGTGATTCTCCACGATGACCGCGACCGTGTCCGCCATCCCGATCCCGACCGACACCTCGGCGGGCAGGAGACCGACGAGCCAGTCGATCCCTTGGGCGGCTGCCCACCGGCGGAACTCCGCCACATCCCGCCGGGGGGCGATCCGCACGTCCAGCGGAGCGAGCGGCTGTGCGGAGGGACTGGCGAGCGCCCGATTCACCGGAGCCGTGATGCCGTCTAACAGGCTCGTTGCTGACGGCGAGGTCGGGACGAGGGATGTGACGAGGAGGAACGATTCAGGCTCGGATCGCTGCGGCGGGAGCAGCGCGAACCGGTCGAACCCCTGCGACCGGTAATTCCGGAGGGCTAACGCTTTGATCTCCCCGTAACTCATGAACCGGCCCGGTGAGATGTCGGTGACGGGCACGCGCAGGGAGGGGTTGCGGTCGGTGTTGTAGTACAACTTCAACGGCTGCCAGGGACGGAGGAACTCGTCCGTGAGTTGCTCAGGGAAGATGGTCGAATCGGCGGCGGCGGTGAACGCCTCGGTCGCCAGCCGGGCGGCCGCCTGGTGCTGCCCGTGGGTGCCCGGTCCCGGCCACATCGTCACGATCACGTCCGGCCGGAGGAGGCGGACGAGCCGGACGAGCCGCCGGAGCGCGTCGTCGTGATGCCACACGTCGAACGCGGCCTGGCAGCTCAGGGTGTAGAAGAAATCAGTCTTGTCGAGAAAATAGACGAGATCGACGCCGTACGTCGCGGTGGCGCGCCGGAGTTCCGCCTCCCGGAGCAGGCCGAGCGCCGGTCCCAGCTCCTTCCCGATCCCGTTCCCACCGCCTTCCCCTCGTGTCGCTAAGACGACCGCCGCCCGCGCGCCATGATCGAGCACCTCCCGGCCGAACGTGGCGGTGACGCCGCTCTCGTCGTCCGGGTGCGCGCCGATGAAGAGCAGGTTGACTTTGAGGAGATGATCGGATTGGATGTGCGCGACGGGCTGGGCAGAGACAGGGGAGAGGGAGAGCGTGAGGGAAACAGAAAGGATGGCGTGGAGGAAAAAAGATGGTGTGATCGTCCGTATGGATAGCATAAGAACACGAGAGATGGATTCCCGCTCCCCGCCTTCGCGGGGACAAGTTTCGCGGGAATGACACCAGACAAAACGGGTGGGCTGGAGAACAAAACAGGGAGCCTTGAATCCTCAAAGCTCCCTGTGAGTCGTGCAGCATAGCGGTACGGGGAATCGAACCCCGGTTTGATGGCTGAGAACCATCTGTCCTAGGCCACTAGACGATACCGCCGCGACTGACTCCAAATGTACAGATACGC
This sequence comes from Candidatus Latescibacterota bacterium, assembly GCA_016209865.1. GTDB lineage: Bacteria > JAAXHH01 > JAAXHH01 > JAAXHH01 > JACQVL01 > JACQVL01. The sequence continues at coordinate 35,699 of JACQVL010000080.1, forward strand.
GGAAAAATGTCAAGGGAATTTTTCCGCGCTAACAGGTAGCTGGGGGGCAGGGATTCGAACCCCGGTTCCATGGTCCAGAGCCATGTGTCCTGCCGCTGGACGACCCCCCAGGGAATTGCGGATTTTAGATTTTGAATTTTGGATTGAACCAATCCACAATCCGCAATGTTATTTCCCCACTCTTACCGTCTCCCCTAACGCCGCGCACGCCCGATCCAGCCGGGCGAGCGTCGTCTCTTTCCCCAACAGCACGATCAACTCGAACAGGGACGGGCCGATCATCTCGCCCGTCAGCGCGACCCGCGTCGGATGGATCAACTCCGCCGCCTTCAGGCCGTGCGCGTCCGCCACGTCGCGGGTGATCGCTTCAAGATGCTCTGCTGAGAACTCGGAGGCCGACGCGAATCGATCACGGAGCCACTGCATCCGCTCGGCGACCCGCTCCCCATCCTTCCAGTGCTTCTCCACCGCCTTCGGGTTGTAGTCCACCTGATCGACAAAAAAGAACCGTCCCTGGGTAGCGAAATCCACTAACGTCCGGCATCGCTCCTTGAGCAGTTCGATGACCTGAAGGATGCGGGCCCGCTGCGCCGCGAGACCCGCCTCGTCGATCAGTCCGTCTCGGATGAAAAACGGCGTGACGAGCGGGAAAAGTTCCCCGGCCGACAGGGTGTTGATGTGCTGCCCGTTCAGCCAGTGGAGCTTCTGGAGGTCGAACACGGTGTCCCGCTTGTTGACCTGCTCCAGCGAGAACAGCGCCATCAACTCCGCCCGTGTGAAGAATTCCCGATCATCCCCGGTCGACCAGCCCAACAGGGCAAGGAAGTTGACGATCCCATCCGGTAAATACCCGGCGTCCCGGTACTCCGACACCGACACCGCGCCGTGGCGTTTGGAGAGTTTTTTCTTGTCCGGCCCCAAGATGTTCGGCAGATGGGCGAATTCCGGCAACTCGTACCCGAACGCCTGGAAGAGCTGGATGTGCTTCGGGGTGTTCGATACGTGGTCCATCCCCCGGATGACATGCGAAATCTCCATCGCAATATCATCAACGACCACCGCCAGATGGTACAGCGGCCAGCCGTCGGACCGGACGAGGACGAAATCCCCGATCGTGCTGTTGCCCACCTCGATGTCGCCGAGGATGCTGTCCGTAAACCGGGTCTTCCCCGGTGGGACGGACAGACGGATGACGCGCGGCGTCCCCTGCTCCTCGTACCGCTGGCGTTCTGTCTCGCTCAGATGGGCGCACCGGCGGTCATACTGCCACGTCCGGCCCTGCTGGATGGCCTCCTGCTTGCGGGCCTCCAGTTCCTCCGGTGTGCAGTAACAATAATACGCCTTGCCCGCCCTCACCAACTCCTCCGCCCGCTGCTGGTAGAAAGCGACCCGGCGCGACTGGGAGACGATGTCCTCATCCCAGTGCAGTCCCAGCCAGGTGAGGACGTCGAGGGCGGCGTCCACCCACTCCTGCCGCGACCGCTCCACGTCCGTGTCCTCGATGCGGAGGAGGAACGCGCCGCCTGTGCGTCTGGCAAACAGCCAGTTGAACAGGGCGGTGTGCGCACTGCCCACGTGGAGCAGGCCGGTCGGACTGGGTGCGAATCGAACGCGAACGGGACGGGGCATGGGCTTTCTTTTTAGTTCGACTCTTCAGGAGCGGCCGTCGGCGGAACAACCGTATCCGCCACGGGCAACGATTCGGTCATCATCGGTCTCGGACTCTCCGGCGGCATGACCGGTTCCAGGGAAAATTCAACCCCCCCGATCAGTCCCGCCAGGGCGTTGTACAACCATACGACGACGGCCGCCGCGATCGCCCCGAACACCGCGTACATCATGGCGACAAGGATGGCGATCACAACCCCGGCAACCCCGGCAACCGTCCCCAGGAGGGACGGCGCATCCTCCCCGCCCGTCATGCGCAGGAGGCCGCCCAGGAACGTGAGTGCCAGGCCGTAGAGACTCCCGATACACAGCCCGATCACCCCGTTGATGATGAACGCGAGCTTGACGACCGGCCAGACGCTGATCCGCTTGAGGTGGTAGACCACGCGCGGGCCTCCTCGACTTCTCCCCAAAAAGGTTCCAGGAATCAGGTTCCACGTTCCTCGTGATCCATCCTTCAACCTGGAACATGAAACTTGAAACCTGGAACCGTCTCAGAACGGAGAGGGAGGGATTCGAACCCTCGGTGGAGTTTTTGACCCCACAATCGCTTAGCAGGCGATCCGATTCGGCCGCTCTCGCACCTCTCCATGGCCGGGCACAGAAAGCGGCGGGGGTGGGATTCGAACCCACGGTGCCCGTAAGAGCACAACGGTTTTCAAGACCGTCTCCTTCAACCACTCGGACACCCCGCCAGATAGGTTGACAATATAGACACGATCAGAACGGTTGTCAACAGGAAATTATCCCCCAACCTCCCAACCCCGCCGGGCAGATGGGCAGTGGGCAATGGGCAATGGAAGCCATTCCCCCGTCCACTGCCTACTGCCCGGTGGGGCCTGGGGGCTGTGCGGGGACTGCCTGCTGCCCGATGGGGAGAGGAGAGGGGGGGTCATCCGCGAATGAACACCTTGCCGGGGAGTTGGCGGATGGCCCCTTTGAGCTCCAGCGCGAGCAAGACCGCCAGGGCCTGGGAGGTCGGAAGGTTGGTGGCGGCGGCAAGGGTATCGATATGCTGCGGTCTGTCAGACAGGACCTGATACAGGCGGTCTTCGTCGGGGAGAAGGGAGAGTTGGACCGGAGCCGGTGGAGCAGAGGACGCTGGCAGGGACAGCCCCAGTTGAGGGGCTAACTCTTCGAGCACGTCGTCGACATGCTGGATGAGTTTGGCCACCCCTCGCTTGATCAACCGGTTGGTGCCCTCGCTCGCCGCGGAAGTGATCGGGCCGGGCACGGCGAACACCTCGCGGTCCTGATCGAGCGCGTACTGGGCGGTGATGAGCGCCCCGCTGTCCTGGCCCGCTTCGATGACGATCACCCCTAAGCTCATCCCGCTGATGATCCGGTTCCGCTGCGGGAAATTGACCGCGTCCGGGTCGGTGCCGATCGGCTGTTCGGACACCACCGCGCCCGCTCGGGCGACGTCATCCATGAGGCTGCGGTTCTCCGGGGGATACGGCTTGTCCAGTCCCGACCCCAACACTGCCACCGTCCGCCCCTGCCCGCCCAGCGCGCCCCGATGGGCCGCGGTGTCGATCCCGCGGGCCAGCCCGCTGACAACGGTGAGCCCGTGGCTGCACAGCGCCGCGCTCAATCGTTCGGCTATCAAACGGCCGTACGACGTGGCCCGGCGGGTTCCGACGATGGCCACGGCACGCTCATCCGCCTCGGTCAGACGGCCCCGGACATAGAGCAGCGGCGGAGGATCGTAGACCTGCCGGAGACGAGAGGGGTACTCATCGTCCTGACAGGTGACGAGGCGAACCCCCTGCCGGTCGGCCAGCCGGAGTTGGTCGTCTGCGAATGCGCGATCCCGGTACTCCCGGATGGCCGTCGCCGTCTGTGGGCCGAGGCCGGGGACGGTGACGAGGGCAGACAGCGGCGCTCGAAGGGCCGCTTCGGGCGACCCAAACCGTTCGAGCAACACCCGAAACCGGTACGAGCCGATGCCGGGAACCGCGCTGAGGAGGAGCCAGGACGTGAGGTCGGACATGGATGTCTCCATCTCATTAGACGGAGACCCCCTGCCCAACCTCGTGCAGCACTCGATGAATCTGTCGCAATAATTCAGGCAGGCCCTCGCCGGTGACGGCGGAGATCGGAAGCGGGGGGCTGTCCCATCGGGCGGCGAGCGCAGTGAGGGATGACCGATCGGGGAGCACATCGACTTTGGTGAACGCGACGAGGGAGGGTCGTGTGACGAGCGTCGGGTTGAACAGCCGCAATTCCTCTTGAAGCACCCGGTAGTCATCCGACGGGTCGGGACGGGTGATGTCGAGCAGGAAGAGCAGGACCCGGGTCCGCTCGATATGGCGGAGGAATTGGATGCCTAAGCCTTTGCCGTCATGCGCGCCCTCGATCAGGCCCGGAATGTCCGCCATGACGAAGCTGTCGTCCTCGTCGATGCGGACGATACCGAGGTGGGGTTCGAGGGTGGTGAACGGGTAGTCGGCGATCTTGGGCCGGGCGTCGGAGAGCCGGGCGAGGAGGGTAGACTTCCCCGCGTTCGGATGGCCAACCAGACCGACGTCGGCCAGGAGCTTCAACTCCAGTTCAAGAACCCGCGCTTCTCCGGGTGCGCCGGACTCCGCCCGCCGCGGCGCGCGGTTGGTGGACGTGGCGAACGCCGAGTTCCCCCGGCCGCCCGTCCCACCGTGCGCGACGATGACGGATTGGCCGGCCTCGACTAAGTCGGCGACAATCTGGCCGGTCTGCGCGTCACGGACGACCGTACCCGGCGGGAGGAGGATGACCAGGTCGGGCGCGGTCTTTCCGTGCATCCCCTTCCCCTGGCCCGCTCCCCCGTTCTCCGCCCGGTAAATCTGCTGGTACCGGAAGTCGATCAGCGTCCGTTTCCGGGCATCCACCCGGACGACCACATTCCCGCCGTTCCCCCCGTGGCCGCCGTCCGGCCCCCCGCGCGGGACATTCTTCTCCCGCCGGAAGCTCATGCAGCCGTGCCCGCCCCGGCCGGCCTGGACGTGGATGCGCGCGTAATCGATGAACATGAGTTGCTACATGCGCTCAATAATCGCCGTCCCGAACTCGGAGCATTTGACTTCCTTCGCCCCTTCCGTCAGGCGGGCGAAGTCGTACGTCACGATCTTCTCCCCGATCGTCCGTTCGAGGCCCCGGAGGATCCGGTCGGCCGCCTCGTCCCATCCGAGATGCCGGAACATCATCTCCCCGGACAGGATGACCGAGCCGGGGTTGACTTTATCCTGGTTCGCGTACTTCGGGGCGGTCCCGTGGGTGGCCTCGAAGACCGCATGGCCGGTCATGTAGTTGATGTTCCCGCCGGGCGCGATCCCGATTCCCCCGACCTGGGCGGCGAGGGCATCGGACATGTAGTCGCCGTTGAGGTTCATCGTGGCGATGACGTCGAATTCGTCCGGGCGGGTCAGGATCTGCTGGAGGAAGATGTCCGCGATGGTATCCTTGATCAGAATCTTGCCAGGCGGCACATTCCCTTTGCAGTCGTCCCAACTGACGAGTTGATCGGAGAATTCTTCCTTCGCGAGATGGTACCCCCAGTTGCGGAACGCTCCTTCCGTGAATTTCTGGATGTTCCCCTTATGGATGAGCGTCACGCTCTTCCGGCGATGGGTGATCGCGTACTGGATGGCCGCGCGGATGAGCCGTTTGCTGCCCGTCTCGCTGACGGGCTTGATCCCGATCCCGGAATCCGGCCGGATGCGCCAGCCGAATTCATTCCGGCAGAAGTCGATCAGCTTCTTCGCCTGTTCGCTGTAGGCTTCTTGCTCCAGTCCGGCGTAGACATCTTCCGTGTTCTCCCGGAAAATGACCATGTCCACTTTCTCCGGATGCTTGACCGGGCTGGGGACGCCCTGGAACCAGCGGACTGGCCGCAGGCAGACGTACAGGTCGAGCATCTGCCGCAGGGCGACGTTCAGACTGCGGATTCCCCCGCCCACCGGGGTGGTCAGCGGGCCTTTGATCCCGACGACGTAGTCCCGGAACGCGGCGACCGTCTCCTCCGGAAGCCAGGAGCCGGTGGCCTTGAACGCTTTCTCCCCGGCCAGCACCTCCATCCACGCGATCCGGCGGGCGCCGCCGTACGCTTGCTCGACGGCCGCGTCGAACACGCGCTGGGAAGCCCGCCAGATGTCGGGACCGGTGCCATCGCCCTCGATGAACGGAATGATGGGGACATCGGGAACGGCTAAGACTCCGTCGGTCACCTGGATTTTCGTCCCCTCAGTAATTGTGTCATACGCCATACGATTCTCCTTGGGAAGGTCGTAGAGACGCGACATGTCACGTCTCTACACGTCGTTACAGATTCAATTCCTTGATGCTCTGCTGATACACCCCGGCCGAGGCATGGAGGGCAGCGCGTTCCGCGTCCGTCAATTTGAGCTCGATGATGCCTTCGACCCCGCTCCGGCCGAGTTTCACCGGAACCCCGACGCACACCCCATGCAACCCGTATTCTCCTTCCAGCAGGACTGATGCCGGGACGATTCGGTTCTTGCCCCGGAGGATCGACTCGACCATCTGGACGACCGCCGCCGCGGGCGCGTAGTAGGCGCTGCCCGTCTTGAGCAGGTTGACGATCTCGGCCCCGCCGTCCCTCGTCCGCTGGACGATCCGGTCGATCGTCTCCTGCGGAAGGAGTTCGGTGATCGGGATGCCGGATACAGTGGTGTACCGCGGAAGGGGCACCATCGTGTCGCCGTGCCCGCCCAAGATCATCGCGGACGTATCCTCCATCGAGACGCCCAACTCCATGGCGATGAACGTCCGGTACCGGGCGCAGTCGAGGACGCCCGCCTGGCCGAACACCCGTTTCCGGCCGAACCCGGACACTGTGAGCGCGATGTACGTCATCACGTCGAGTGGGTTACTAACCATCAGGATGATCGACTGCGGGGCGTATGTGACGATATTTTCGGTGACCGAGGTGATGATCTCGGCGTTCTTCTTCAGGAGGTCGAGCCGGTCCTGTCCCGGCTTGCGCGCCAGTCCGGCGGTCACGACGACGACGTCCGCCCCTTCGATGGCTGCATAGTCGTTCGACCCCACGACCTGGCTGTCGTACCCCAGGACCGGTCCCGCCTCCAGCATGTCTAACGCCTTCCCCTGGGGGACCCCCTCGATGATGTCCACCATCGTGATGTCGCCCAGCTCCAGTTGCGCGGCGTAGAGGGCGACCGTCGCCCCGACATTGCCCGATCCCACGACTCCGATCTTCGGCATCAGACCCTCCGTAAAGACAGTGACGAGTGACGAGTGGCAAGTGACGAGCAAAAGTCCATCATTTACGTTACGTTGAATCTCATTTCTACGCAAGAGAGAATCGAAAGGCTCCCGCTCATAAAGAACGGGTCTTACTCGTCACTCGTCACTGGTCACTCGTCACTGACTCTCCAGCTTCTCCCGTTCTCCATCCGTGCTCGCCAGCCGGTCCATCTTGATCAACAGTCCTTCATCGATCGCGTAATACCGGTCGGCCACTTCCATCAGGTCACGGGCGGTATTGTGAGGGAAGGAGAAGACCTCGACGCGTGGGCCGATCTCTTTCAGCAGGTTGACGAGCGCCACGAAGTCGCCGTCCCCACTGACGAGCACGATGATGTCCAGTTTGTCCGCTATGCCGATCATGTCGATGGCCATGCCCATGTCCCAGTCGCCCTTGGCGGAGCCGTCGCTCCGGAGGCGCAGGTCCTTGCGCCTCACCTGATAGCTCCGCTGCTGGAGCATCGTCACGAACCCGGTCTGATCGACCTCCGGGGTCTGGATGACGTAGGCCACCGCTTTGATCAAGCGCCGGTCCCCCACGGCCGCCTGCAGGAGCTTCTCGAAGTCGAGCCGCGCCCCGTACTGGCGGGCCGCATAGAACATATTCTGGACATCGACGAAAATCCCGACCCGCTCCGGGCTTCCCTTGGGACGGCGTGCCGTCTCGGCTTTCTTCTCTTTCTGCGCCTCGACCCGGAGGGTATGGACCTCCTTGTACAGGTCATCGAGCGACCGTTTCACCTCACCCTGTTCCGTCCGGATGGTGTGGACTGTGGCTTCGATGACCCCTTTCATGTCGGACACGTTCCGCTCGAGCGTCGTCAGGAGCGGGTTGAAGTCGATCGACGGTTTGTCGGCGGCCCGGAGCTTGTCGAGGTCGTACATCAGTTTACGGTTTTCTCGCTCCAACTGATGGATCTGGGACAGCAGGGAGGGCGCCTGCTTCAACTCATCGGTCAATCGCTGGATCTCCCGGTCGCGCGCGCCGAGGGCGGCGCTGAGGTCTTTGTTCTCATGCCGGAGGGTATCGCAGGTGACCTGGAGTTTCTTGAGCTGGTCGCGGAGGGATTCCACGCGAGTTTCCGTCTGGACGGCCTGCTGCTTCGCCCGCGCCAGTTCCTCCTGGACGACCTGGAGGTCATTCCGGAGCGCCTGAAGTTCCGGTTTTGCCTTCTGACCCGTCGCCGGTGGTTTGGCTGGGACGGCGGGTTTCTCGGACTCCTGCGCGGCGGGGATGAGCGTGGACGCCTTGGCCAGCATCGTCACGGCGGTGCTGTTCACCTCCTCCCGGTCGTCGAGCGCCATGGCGGCGATCATCCGGCTGAGCGGCCCCTGATGGAGGTCGAGGCCGTTCTGGGCGATGGCGACGATCTCCTCGGGCGGCTTGCGCCGCAGGTCGGCGGATTCGCGCAGGGTGGCTTTCGTGAGCGTCCGGGTGATCAACTCGCCGGCGGTCTCATGCTCGAAGAATTCATTAACCAGGTCGAGGACCAACTTGTGGGCGGGGACCGACTTCGTCCGCATCCCGGCGTAACTTAGACCGCAGGTGTTGCAGAGCTTGACGAGCGTCGTATGGTCGAGTGCTTTATCAAGAATCCAGCACAGAGCGTGCGGCTCGAACGCGCGCACAAGACGCTGGTAATCTGTGAGCATAGGGAACCTCACTCGTGTAACTGGGCCAGGCCTTCCTCGATACGATCCAGGCCTCGGACGATGACCTCCATCGACGTCGCGTAGGAGATGCGGATGAAGCCTTCCGCCCCGAACGCGATGCCGGGGACGGTCGCCACCTTTCTCTCCTCCAGCAGGTACATCGACAGGTCGAGCGAGCCGGTGATCCGCTGGCCGGCCGGGGTGCGACGGCCGGTGTACGCGGAGACGTCCGGGAAGACGTAGAACGCCCCCTCCGGCCTGACGCAGGAGACCCCGTCCATCCGGTTGAGCCGCTCCACGATGGCGTCGCGCCGGCGGTGGAATTCGTGCACCATCTGCTGGATAAAGTCTTCCGGTCCGTTGAGCGCAGCCACCCCGGCGTACTGGGTGATCGAGCTGGGATGGTTGACCGTCTGCCCCTGGAATTTCGACGCCCCGGCCATAATCGGCCGCGGTCCGGCGGCATACCCCAACCGCCAGCCGGTCATCGCGTACGCTTTCGAGAGGCCGTTGACGACGAGGGTCAGGTCGTACATCCGCGCGTTGAACGCGGCCAGGCTGTGATGGGTGGCTCCGTCGTACAGGATTTTTTCGTACAGCTCATCGGAGATGACGAAGATGCCCGCGTCCGCGATCACCGCGGCCAGACCTTCGAGTTCCGCCCGGCTGTAGACCGTCCCGGTCGGGTTGCACGGGGAATTGAGCATCAGGAGCTTCGTCCGCGGGGTGATGGCGGCCTTGAGCTGGTCGGGGGTGATCTTGAACGTCGTCTCGGCGGTCGTGGGCAGGACGACCGGTTCCGCGCCGACGAGCTTCACCATCTCCGTGTAGCTGACCCAGTAGGGCGCGGGGACGAGCACTTCGTCCCCGTCTTCACACGTGACGAACAACAAATTGTAGATCGAATTTTTCCCGCCGGACGAGACGACGATCTGGGAGCGTTCATACTGGAGGCCTTGATCGCGCAACAGTTTTCGACAGATCGCCTCTTTCAGGTCTTCCGTCCCAGCGGCGGGGGTATATTTGGTGTGTCCGGTTTCAATCGCCTGAATCCCGGCCTGCCTGACGTGTTCCGGAGTCGGGAAATCGGGCTCACCGACGGTAAAATTGACCACGTCCTGTCCAGCCCGGCGCATCGCCATCGCGCGTTCGTTGAGCGCGATCGTGGTGGCTGGAGCAACACGCGCCAGTTTGCTCGACAGTCGCATGCGTCCTCCTAACGCTGGAATCTGTGTCGCAGCCGCTCCGAAACGAGGGGCGGCACAAACTGGCTGACATCCCCCCCGAACCGGGCGACTTCCTTGACGATGGACGAACTCAGGTAGGTGTACTGTTCACTCGGCATCAAGAAGACGGTCTCGATCTCGGGCGCCAGTTGCCGGTTCATCAGGGTCATCTGGAATTCTGCCTCGAAATCGGAGACCGCCCGCAGCCCCCGGATGAGGGCGATCGCCCCGTGTCTCCGGGCCGCTTCCACGCTCAGGCCGTCGTAGTGGGTGACTGTCACGCTCCCGACCTCCGCCGTGGCGTTCTGGATCATCTCGATCCGTTCCTCGACCGTGAACAACGGGTCTTTGCGCGGGTTGCGCGCGACCGTCACGACCACCCGGTCGAAGATCGTCAGCGCCTGCCGAATGATGTCGAGGTGGCCGTAGGTAATCGGGTCGAACGTCCCGGGGTAGAGCGCGGTACTCATCACCAGCTCCTTCGAGCGTCGCTACGGAGAGCGGTACACCGTCAACGCGGAGTCTCCGACTGTGCGTGTGAGCGTGATCGCCAGACCAGGGGGGGCCTCGACCGAGAGGGGCATTCTCCGGCTGTGTTCGATGATGAGGAATCCATCCGCGGTCAAGAGGGAGAGGCGACCGACCGTTCGCAGGATCGTCTCGACGACGGGGGAGCCGTAGGGCGGGTCGGCCAGGATGAGGTCGAGGCGACGGCCCTGCGCCGCCAATCGGTGAAGGGCACGGACGGCATCGAGACACCAGACTTCACCGCGGTCGGCCAGCCGGCACCGCGTGAGGTTCTCCCGGATCGTCCGGGCCGCCCGGGGGTCCCGATCCACGAACACCACACCGGCCGCTCCTCGGCTTAACGCCTCGATCCCCAGCCCCCCGATCCCGGCGCAAAGATCAACGACAGTCCGTCCGGCGATCCAGCCGGCCAGGAGATCGAACAACGACTTCCGGACACGTCCGCTCGTCGGCCGGGCGAGGCGGGACGGCCCCCGGAGTTGATGCCCTTTGGCCACTCCTGCGACGACTCGCACCCCGGACCCTCCCGTCAACCCGGTTGTCTCAGCGCCAGCCCGGCGGCCACCATGAACGGAGCCCAGAAACCAGCCTGCATGGTCGCTTCCAGGTCTGGGACGACACGCATGCGCTGGAACGGGTCTGCGGGAACGACCGGCCGGCTCAGGATGTCGGCCCACCGGGCGCAGACCTCCGGCAGGCCGCTCATCTCGCCACTGACGATGACGCGAGTCGGCACCTCCTCGTGGGGGAAGGTCTTCAGGAGCGCCTGAAGCTGGGCCCCAAACGCGGTCAACGCCCCGTCAGTCCCGGTGGACGCAAGGGGAACGCCGTCCGCGTCGAGGGACATCGCCGCGACGTACGAGACTGTGTTCTGGACGAAGATCACGTCTATCGCCCCGGGTTCGATGTGGACGAGCGCCGTCTTGTGGCCCAGCTCCGACCTGTAGGCCACTTCGAACGCGTTGAGAAGCGCGATCGTGGCGACACTCAGCGCCGCCGGGGCCAGCCCGGCGTCCTGTAAGAGATGAAAGAGGGCATCCACGGCGGCCTCCCGTGCGGCGACGATCAGCGCCGACCGAGTCGCCTCCGACTCGCGTCCCGTCAACGCCGCATCCACGACGTACTGTTCGAGGGGGTCGATGACCGCGTGGGCCGCTTCCCACATCAGCCAGTCGTACTGCGTCTGGGCGTCGGCTGATTGATCGACCTGGGAGAGCAGGACCGTGGCGAACCGATTCCGGAGTCCCCCGACCACCGGCCATGCGGGGTCCCCGTACGACGCGAACACGGTGCGGATGGCGGCCGTCACGTCGGCGGCGTTCTCGAACAGGGCCGCCGGCATCCGGGGAGCGGGCAGGGGTTGAGCCCCGACCCGGTGGAGGACCGGCCCGGCTGGGGTGTGTTCGATCGCCACCAGCCGGACCGCCTCGTACCCGACGTCAAGCCCGACAGTGATCTGCGGCGTCTCCGATGGCATGATCTGCCTCTACGGTCGATGATTGTCATCATGAATCCCGGAGCATAATAGCGAGGGGGGAAGGTCTTGTCAACAGAAAAGTGGCAGGGGAGCTTGATTCATCGAGGCGGGGCGTGAGGGGAGTCGACACGGACCCACGGTTTGATCTTGACGAGGGTGGCCCGGCCGATCCCTTTCACGTTCATCAACTGTTCCACGGTGCTGAACGCGCCGATCTGCCGCCGGTACGCGATGATCCGCTCAGCCAGTTTTGGCCCGATCCCGGGGAGAGTCTGGAACTGGGCGGACGAGGCGGTGTTGAGGTTGATCGGCGTGGAGGGGGGAATCGCCTTGCCGGATCGCCGTCCAGCCCGGCCGGGACTGGACTGCGCCGTGCTATCACGGCCGGCAGCGCGGGAGACCGTCCGCGTCCGGGACGGCGGCGTGGTCGCGGTGCCGGTATCGGCCGCCGCCAACGCGGGCGTGTTCATCCACGGGTCGGGTCTCAGGTCGGGCGCGACGTCCGCGCGATAGTGTTGCAAGACGGACACGACGCCCCCGACGGCCAGACTGGCGGCCAGAAAGAGGATGGCGCGCCGTTCTTGAGGGGTGAGGGTGAGCATCGTATGACAGTGACGAGTGACCAGTGACGAGTGACGAGTAAGAAC
>JACQVL010000082.1 GCA_016209865.1 Candidatus Latescibacterota bacterium
CCCACAGAACCCGCGCCATCCGGTCACCTGGTTTACCCGCAAGAACCTGCTGGGCGCCGGCCTGCTGATGAGCGGCCCGATCGAACTCCGGCGAGGTGAGACGCTGACGCTCCGGTACGGACTGGCGATCCTGGATCGAGAGCCGGATGCGGACAAGATTGAGGAATGGTATACCCAGTACGTCGCTGGAACCTAACCCCCGATTCCCTCTGCCATCCTGATCCGTTTGCCGATCGAGGGATGACTGTAAAACAGCGCCTCGATGAGCGGATGCGGTTCCGGGTCCGCCAGGTTCGTCTCCGCCAGCCTGGTCATCGCTCCGATGAAGGCAGTCCGGTTGCCGGTTGTCTGTAGCGCGTACCCGTCCGCCTGCCGCTCATAGTGCCGGGAGAGCGCGTTCTGCAGGGGAGTTGTCACTAATCCGAAGACCATGAGCAGAAGCGCGAGCAGCGGCAGCGCGGCCGGATCATCCAGCCGGTCGAGTCCGAGTCGAGGGAGCAACGCCCGGTAGCCCACGCTCGTCAGGTACAGCCCGGCAAACGTCGTGACCGCACCGGTCAGGATGAGCGTGCGAATATGATGGTACTGATGATGCCCCAACTCATGCGCGAACACTACCTCGATCTCTTCCTGGGAGCACTGGGCCAGGAGTGTGTCACCGAGCAAAATCCGTCTCGTCTTTCCGATCCCCGCCAGTGCGGCATTCGCCTTCTTCGTGTTCTTGCTCATGTCGATTTGATAGAGGCCTTCGATCCGCAGCCCTACCCGTTCTGCCAGCCGCCGGAGGCTCGCATCCAGGGCCGGGTCGTCGAGCGGAGTCAGTTTATAGAAAATCGGAAGGAGTAAGACCGGAGCGATCTGCGCGAGCAGGACGGAGAGTCCGAAGATGACCGCGCCGACTGGCAGCCACCAGCCGTCTCCAAACTGGCGAAGCAGCCCATAGAAGACGACGAGCAGGGGAGTGAACAGAGCGATCCCAACGAGCATCCCCTTTCCTGACTCGATTGCCCATCGACCCAGTGTCTGATTGGACAGTTCATACCGGTGTTCGAGTATATACCCTCTGTAGAACGAGAGCGGTAGGAAGAGCAGCGTTTCCGTCAACCCAATCACTGCTGCGTAGATCAGGAGTGCCCCATACGGGTTCGGGGACACACGGATCGCCACGTCCCGTGCTGCGCTCGACAGACCGGTCGCCAGCAGGACGATGAGAAATGCCGCGCTGAGGACTGCTGAGGTCAGTGACAGGATGAGTTTCTGGCGATTGTAGGGTTTGGGGCTTCTGGATTGTTCGATCAGCATAAACAGATGAATGGATTCCCGCTTTCGCGGGAATGACAAGAAGGGAACTCTGAGTGCCAGTGGGTCTGTGTCTGTTATATTGCTTCGTTTTCCTGACCCCTGACCCCTGACCCCTGACCCCTGTCTTTCTCATCCCACGCGGTATAGTTCACCCGGCGAAGAAACTGGAAGATGCCCACGGCGGCTGCGGCATTCACCGTACAGAAATAGAGCGGAATCGTGAAGACTTTGATCCGTACTCCACGCCGGTAGAGCAGGGCTCCGCAGACCGCCAGCCCGTAGAACCCGACCTGTCCCCACAACAGCACACGAGCGACCGGGCCGTCGAGCATGACGTTCGAGAGGAACAGTCCGATGAGCAGGAACGGGACGGTCGTGCGGAGGAGTTTATGCGAGATAACCTGAAAATAGAGCTTCGGGTCGCGCAGCGACTGGAGCAGCGGCCAGAGCCGGGTGATGGTCGTGAGTTGCTGGGACACCCACCGGCGTTTTTGCCGGAACTCCTCCCGGATGGAGACGGGCGCCTCTTCCCGTGAGACGGCAGATGGCTGGTAGACGACCCGGTATCCCTTCGCGTACACGGCCAGCGGGATTCCATAATCATCCGAGATGTCGAGGTCGAGGGGGACATACGCGGATCGCCTGATGGCGTAGATCGCCCCGTTCGCGCCGATCAGGGAATTGAACCGGCTTTCCAGTTGCTTGAGCCGGCTCTCGTAGTTCCAATAGAGTCGCTCTCCGTCGCTGATGGACGTCCCCGCGCCGTTGACGTAGACCAGTTTCCCGCAGACACACCCGACTCGCTCATCCTGGAACGGCTCGACCAGCCGCATCAGCGCGTCCGGTTCGTACATCGCGTTCGCGTCGGAGAAGACGACGATGTCCCCGCGCGCTCGCGCGAGGGCGCTGGAGATCGTGGGGAGCTTGCCCAGGCGGACCGGACTTCGATGGAGAAGAATGCCGCGATCCGCGTACCCGACGACGATCTCATCCGTCCGATCGTCCGACCCGTCAGACGCCACGATCACCTCCAGCCGGTCGCGCGGATAGGACAACGCGAGGGTGTTCTGGAGCTTGCGTTCGATGATCGCTTCTTCGTTGTACGCGGCAATGACCATCGAGACGGATGGGATGGACTCGGCCGGCAGGGCCGGCTGGCCGTCAGACCGGCGGGTCAGGAGGGCGAGCAGGAGGGCGTACCCGAAGTACACGTACGCGATCGCGCCGAGGGATACGATAAAGAGGATCAAGGCGACGTTCATCGTTCTGATACCACCGTCCGGTACACCTCATTCAGCCGGTCCGCGATCGCCGTCCAGGCATACCGACGTTCGATCAGCCGGGCGGCGGCGGCGGCCAACCGCTGGCCGAGCGCCGGGTCGCCGAGGAGCTGGACGACGTGCCCCACGAACCCCTCCGGGTCATCCGCGACGAGTAGATGTTCACCCGGCGTCGCCTCGATCCCCTCGCACCCGACCGAGGTCGAGACGACCGGACGCCGGAGCGCCATCGCTTCCAGGATCTTCAGCCGGATGCCCGACCCGATCCGCGTCGGGACGACGAAGACCGCCCCGCTGAGGACGGCCGGCCGGACATCCTCCACACGGCCGAGCACCGTGATGCCCGTCTGCGCCGCCGTCCGGACGACCGACGCTGGCGGCCGGTGGCCGACGACGGACAGGGTCACATCCGGGACTGCCCGGCGGATGAGCGGGTAGACGCGAAAGACGAAGTCTTCGAGGCCATCCGCCGTCGGCGGCCAACTGTAATCTCCGGTCGTCACCAGTCGATGTGGCTCAGGCGACCCCGAAGACGGGACGAGCGCCGGGTCGAACCACTCGGTGTCCACGCCGCTGGGGATGACCTCGATGCGGGCGTCCGGGGCCATCTGCCGGAGGGCGCGCCCGTCGACCTCCGTCACCACCAGGCATCGAGCAAATCGGGCGCACATCCCCGCCTCGTACCGGTGGAGCCGGCGGGCCTGGAGGGTCGCGTAGCCCTTGACGAACCGACTGGCAGCCCGTTCCGCGAACCGGCGCATGATCACGCTCTCCA
>JACQVL010000085.1 GCA_016209865.1 Candidatus Latescibacterota bacterium
CCTCCTCGGTGCCTCCAATCGCATGGACACGGGCATAAAGATCAACTGAACCAGCTTACTACACTGGTTTTACTCGTCACTTGTCACTCGTCACTGCTCTCTTCCCTCCAGCGTTTCCGGGACGAAGTACGCGAGGGTGATCGTCGCTAACAGGCCGATCCCGGCGAGGGCGAACGCGGCGGCGGACAGGCCGAACAGGTCGGCCAGGTTCCCGACGACCAGCGGGCCGGCGGCGGACCCCACATCCCCGATCAGCCGCCAGATGCCCAAGAATTCTCCGGTCGCCTGGCGGGGCGCCAGATCCGCCCCTAACGTCATCATCGACCCCGACCCGAGGCCGTTCCCCAGACTCATCACCGTGGTGGCGACGAGGAGTCCGAGGAACGTCGTGGAGAGCGGAATCAGTCCCATCCCGATGGCCATGATCAGGAAGCACGGGACTGAGGCATATTTGCGTCCAAACCGGTCCATAATCAGGCCGGCCGGGATAAACATCACCATATCGATCGCGGCGGCGATCGTCAGGATCAGACCTACCGACCCGACGTCGAGGTTGAGCACGGCTGCGCCGTACAGGGGGATGAGCAGATGCCGGCCCGCCCGGATCATCTGGGCGAACACCTGAGCCGCTCCGGCGGTGGTGAACGTCCGGGCATGCTGGACGAGCAGGTCGCCGACCTGCCGCCAATGGGTGGTTCGACGCGTGGCAGCCACCCCTCGCCCCGCCTCCGGGACGAAGAGGACCGACAGGATGAACACCACCCCGGCCAGGGCAGCGTAGCCGAGGATGGGAACTCGCAGTCCGTAGAGTTCGCCCAGTGCTCCCCCCACCACCGGTCCAGCGAAGAAGCCGAGCCGTCCGACGCCGCCGAAGACAGCAAGCGCCCGTCCCCGGTCGTGGGGCGCGGTGACGTCGGTGACGTACGTGTGGCGGGAGATGTTCCACAGCGCCGCCCCGATCCCGGCGACGACCCGGTAGACGATCAGCTCCAGGTAGACGTGCGCCAGGCCCATCGCTAAGGTACACAGCGCCAGCGCCGCGACCCCGATGAGCATCGCCGGCCGCCGGCCGATCCGTTCGAGCAGGAGTCCCGCCGGAATGTCCGCGATCACCGTCCCCAGTCCGCTCGCCGCGACGACCGCGCTGACCAGGCTGAACGAGAGACCGAACGACTGGGCGTAGAGCGGCAGCGTCGGGACGAGCACTCCCTCACCGAACGAGAGGAGGAAGGTAGGCAGGTACACCGGCAGAATCAGCCCGACCAGAAGCCGTGCGCCGCTGCCGCCAGGGGTCGAGGCCATCAGGACGTGGCAGGTGCGAGCCACCGCTCGAACCAGTCGTACGCTAAGCGGCCCGAGATCTCATGCTGCCCGTCGAAGATATCGTGCACCAGCCGGTCTTCCTGGCCGTACAACGCGTACCGGTCCCGGAGTTCTCTCGCGCTGTCGATAGCGGCCTCGTACGGGAAGCCAGTATCGGCCCGGCCATTTTCCAGGACTAATGGCCGGGGGGTGATGAGGGACGCGAGATCGACGTGCTCGAACTGCAGCGCCAAATCCTGCACGTTCCCGCACACGCAATGCGCCACGTCCAGGAACGTCGCCCGGAAGGAGGTGAAGAACCCGCTGATCCCCACCGTCCGGATGCGCAGGTCGAGGGCGGAGAGGAGCAAGGTCGTCACTCCACCTAAGCTGAGACCGTAGCACCCGATCCGGGACGGATCAACCTCCTCCAGCCCGGTCAGGACGTCCAGGGCACGGATCAGTTCTTTGATGTAGACGCCGTACATCGTGAACCCGACCAACTGCGCGACCCCGGTGTAGTAGCCGTGCTCCCCGAACAGAGTGGGCATCCGTTCCCCGAAGCCGAGGTGCTCTGGGACGAGGACGACGAACCCACGGCGGGCCAGCTCGCACGGGTATTGTTTGTAGATGCCCTGCTCGAAGACGACCTGGTTCATCCCGCGCCCGTGGCCGGGCGGGCAGAGGATGGCCGGGGCAGGCGCGTGGAGCGGGGTGGGGACGAGCAGGAACGCGGCAACCCGGACCCCCGGCATCGACTGGTAACACACCCGCTCGACGCGGAACCGCTCGTCCAGACGGCTTCCCGCCCACGGCTGTACCGCCGGGTCGAGGACTTCGCGGACGAGTTCAGGTTCCCCCAACTCCTCCGGCATCCGGAGCACGCGCGCCAGGACAGCGCGCGCCTGCGGTTGCCAGGCTTCAAACGCTTCCCGTGTCGTCCCCCGGAACCGCTGCTGCCGGCCGATCGTCGCATGCCGCCGGAGCAGGTACTCCCGGAAGTCCCGGTTCAACGGGGTCAGTTCGGCCTGGATGGCCATGGACGAGGCTCCTTTCGTAAGGACGAAGGATGAAGGACAAAACGACAAGAACGAAGGAGAAAGGACGAAAAACACTGGATTCCACTTTCGCGGGAATGACAGACCTGTTTTGTTGTTGCAATTTCGTCCTTCATCCTTCGTCCTTAATCATGTATCCCGATGCAGAGCCAGTAGACGTCTTCATCGGTTTTCATGCTGTGCATCACCCCGATCTCATGGATGATCAGATCGCCCGGGCCGACCTCATGCGGGACTCCGTTCTGGTACACCGTTGCCCGTCCGCTGAGGATAAACCACTTCTCCTCGAAATCATCGTGCTTGTGCGGCGGGAACTGGGTCTCCTTCGCCGTGATGTTGTAATGGAAGTGGCCCAGGTCGTGGGCGTGGGTCGTCTTGACTGGGTAGTCAGTCTGGACGATGCCTTCAAGTTTGGGCAGTTCTGACCGTCGGAAAATCATCATTAGCTCCTTGTGATGGATGAACGATGAATGTTGCAGTTATGGGCAGGCAGGTACAGATCGAACGTCGTGCCCACCCCCGGTGTGGAATCGACGGTGATCGCCCCGTCGTGGCGCTTGATGATCGTATAGACTGTCGTCAGTCCCAGGCCCGTCCCGGCC
>JACQVL010000083.1 GCA_016209865.1 Candidatus Latescibacterota bacterium
ACGTTGTATTCGATGACGATCATGTGGGAGACCTCCGAGGAGGCGTCCTCGAAGGTCATGTACTGGGAAACTCAGCGAGTCCATAGCGGATTGAACGGCCGGTTCGAGACGGTTCAAGAGTCTGAGAGCACTGTGGAGGATGACACCCTGTGTACGATTCATGCGGTGACTCTCACCGGACTTCAACCGGATACGACGTACCATTACCGGGTGTCTTCCACAACCCGCCAGGGTGAGACGGTTGAGAGTGAGGAATACCCCCTGAAGACGGCAGTGGAGGAGCACACCCCGTTCTCCTTCGCGGTGACGAGTGAGACGGGCGGGTACGGCGACGACGCGATCAACCGGCGGCTCTTCCCGCAGATCAGGCGCTCCAGGCCGGAATTCCTGCTGATGGTCGGCGACGCGGTCGCGCGGGGTTCGGTGTACGACGACTGGGAGCGGTATTTCTTCGGACCGGCTAGAGAACTCCTGACCAGCACTCCGTTCTACCTGTGTCTGGGCAACCACGAGGAGAACGCGTCCTGGTTCTACAGGTTCGTCGCCTACCCGGAACCCAAGAACTATTACGCCTTCAGCTACGGGAACGCCCACTTCATCGGTCTGGACAGCACGGCGGTGATCGAGTACCAAGGCAGCATCCCTCACCTCATCGAGCGCGACGGCGGGTTCGCGCCGGGGTCGCCCCAGTACGAATTCCTCGTGCGGGAGCTGCGCTCGTCCCAAACCGTCTGGAAGATCGTCTTCTTCCACTACCCGCCCTACGTCTCCGCCGACTACCAGGTCGATGAGATGCGGGCGCTCTGTCCCATCCTGGAGGAATACGGGGTGGATGTCGTCTTCAACTCGCACACGATCGTCTACGAACGCAGTCACCCGATTCGGGGCGGAACAGTGGACAGGAAATCCGGGATCATCTACGTGGTCGCGGGGGGATCGGGGGCGATGCCCCAGTGGTTTCATCACAAGCGGGCCTGGCACACGGCCCATGCGGTGGCGGTGCCTCATTTCGTGCAGGTGACGATCGCCGGAGAGACGCTGGAACTGCGGGCGATCGACGATGAGGGACGGTTGTTCGACCTGATGACGTTGAATCGGTGATGCGATGCGTCTGTCCACACACCGGCGAGGTCCGGGAGATTTCCGTAAACGACCTCGTTCGCGGGGTGCAGACGGCGGTGGATGAGGAATGAGCGGTGCTTCAGGGGGCAGATGGGCAGTAGGCAGGTAGTCAGTGGACGGGGGAATGGCTTCTACTGCCCACTGCCCATTGCCCATCTGCCCGGTGGAGAAAGGGAGGTGGGGGGAGTCCATTCACCCCCACCGGCTCATCGTCACCTTCTGGCGGGTGTAGAACCACACCCCTTCCCGGCCTTGGATGTGCAGGTCGCCGAAGAACGACCCGTTCCAGCCGGAGAACGGAAAGAACGCCATGGGCGCGGGAACTCCGACATTGATCCCGACCATCCCGGCGCTTACCCGATGCCGGAATTCCCGAGCCGCCCGCCCGCTGGTCGTGAACAGGACGGCCGCGTTCCCGTACCCGCTCCCGTTGCACGCTTCGATCGCCGCATCCAGGTCGTCCGTCCGGATGACGGACAGCACCGGCCCGAAGATCTCGTCCCGAATGATCGTCATCTGAGTGCTCGCCCGGTCGAGGATCGTCGGGCCTAAGTAGAACCCGTTCGGCGCGGCCGGCACCCGCACATCGCGGCCGTCGAGGAACAGCTCCGCCCCTTCCGACAAGCCCGCGTCGATGTACCCCTTCACTCGCTCTAAGTGTTGCTGCGTGACGAGCGGGCCCATCTGCGCCGCCGGGTCGCGGTCGGTCGGGCCGACGCGCAACTGCGCGACCGTGTCCCGCAGCAGTGGCAACACCCGGTCGCCCGCGTCCTGCACCGCGACGGCCACACTGCCCGCCATGCACCGCTCCCCGGCACACCCGAACGCCGACCCGATGAGGGCATCGACAGTAGCCGCCGGGTTCGCGTCGGACATGATGATCATGTAATTCTTCGCCCCGCCCGCGGCCTGCACCCGCTTGCCGTGCGTGGTGGCGGTCTGGTAGACATGCCGGGCGACCGGGGTGGAGCCGACGAAGGAAACCGCCTTGACGCTCGGATGCGTGAGGAGCGCGTCGACCGCCTCCCGTCCGCCGTGGACAAGGTTCATCACACCGGGCGGGAGTCTGGCTTCGTGCAGCAGTTCGACCAGCCGTATGGCGGTCAGCGGCACCTTCTCGGACGGCTTCAGGACGAACGTATTTCCGCAGGCAATCGCCAGAGGGAACATCCACATCGGCACCATCGCCGGGAAGTTGAACGGGGTGATCCCGGCGCAGACGCCGAGCGGCTGGCGGATGGCATCACAATCGATCCCCGGCGCGATCTGTTCGAGGGATTCCCCCATCAAGAGGGACGGGATGCCGCACGCGAACTCGACCACCTCGATTCCGCGTCGCACCGACCCTTTCGCCTCGGCGAGCGTCTTGCCATGCTCCCGCGTCACCAGCCGGGCGAGGTCATCGAAGTGCGTTTCGAGCAGATGGACGTACCGGAACATCACCCGCGCCCGGTCGACCGGCGGGGTCTCCGCCCAGCCGGGGAAAGCTGCCTCAGCCGCTTTCACCGCCCTCTCGATGTCGTCTGCCCCGCAGAGCGGCGTCCGTGCGATGACTGTGCCGTCTGATGGGTTGTATACCGGCTCGGACGTGGACGCGCTCGACGGGCCCCATTCCCCGTCGACGAATAAGGGACAGAGTTCTGAACGAATTGTTGGCATACTGAGCCTCTCTTCTCTACCGTCCGACCTGCTTGTCCTCCTCCATCCGGCTGATGTACGGCGGTCTCAGAATTTTCTTCTGGCGTTCGGTATAGTCGAACGCGCCGGCATCGTAGTACGTGCCCCACCACGCCAGATAGCTGGGAGAGTATTTATAGAACAGCGTCCGGCGCTGCGTCGGGGCGGTCCAGGCCAGCGTCCCGTGCCGGAGGGCTTCGGTGAACAGGATGACATCCCCGGCCCGGCAGGGCACCTGCTGGACACAGTCGGACGGGGTGCCCACGCACGTGAGGCCCGCGGGCGGGGAGAAGCTGCTCTTGTGACTGCCCGGGATGCAGCAGAACCCCCCGGTTCCGGGCGGGACATCCCGCAGCGCCCAGACCAGGGCGATCAGGCCGCATCGGATTCGCCCATCCTGGGCGTCATAATAGTACATCGTACTGTGGGGCGTCCCGTTGCAGTGGAGTTCCCCGGCCCCGTCCGAGATCATGTGCTCAGCGTACTCGTGATCGAGCCGGAAGCCCACATCCAGAACCTCCTCAAGATACGGGACGACGGCCGGATGGTCGATCAAATCCCGGTACGGCTTGCCCCAGTGCAACAGCGGCATGTACCGGCCCCGGGGCGTGTTCGGGTCGGGCAGCTTCGCCTGCTGCTCGTCGAACAGCGCGTTGAGCGCCGCCAATTCTTCCTGGTTGAGGGCGCTCTGAATGACGAGATATCCGTGAATGTCGAGCAGGTAGCGTTCCATTTCAGTCATGTCGGTGCTCCTTCAGTCGTTCACCACCTTGTGCGCCACCAATCGCTGGACGAGTGGAGGCAGCCGGTCGTACACGCGACGCGGCATCGTTTGCCAGTTGCCGGCGTTCGGGTCCATCCAGGCGGCAAAATACGGGACGGACACGCCGAGGCGGTGCTGGTCGCGGGTTGTGTTCGCGCCGCCACAGTGCCACAGCCCGCCGTGGAAGATGACGATCGAGCCGCGCGGGGCTTCGGCTGCCACCAGATGGTTGTAGGCGACACCCGGACGCGGCCGGCGACGTGTGTGGTGGCTAAAGGGCATCAGCAGAGTCGCCCCGATTTCACGCGTGAAATCGGTCAACATCCAGATGGAATTCAGGACGAAGCAGACATCCGGTAATGGCTGGGGAAACCGGCCGAGGGGAACATCGGCGTGCAGGGATTGAGCCGGCGCGCCAGGCTTGAGCCAGCGAGCGCCGACTTCGGCGAGTCGAAACCCCTCGCCCAGCGTGTGACGCGCCAGCTCAAGAAAGGCCGGGTTGGTGACCAGGGGGATGAAGATGTCGTCATAGTCGAGCAACGCCTGTAATCCCTGATCGAGCCTGTCTGCATCCGGTTGTTGGTTCATGATCTCGACCAATCGAGTGGCCATCCGGTCGATCTCGTCGGCCGGAAGCTGGTTCTCCAGGATGACGAACCCGTATTCATCGAGTTCGAGCTTGAGTTGCTCGATATCCATGCCTGTCCCCCTGTGGTCTTCTTAACCGCGCGACGGCTCCGGCCGTTCCATCCGGTACTTTTGCGCGAGCTCGCCCAAGTGGGCGTCGTTGTCCCTGATCTGCTGGAGGTGCACCCACCGCTCTGGGGTGGCAGTCCGGATCATCGTCTCCCCGTGGATCCGGTCCACCCAGAACCGCGCCTCATGGCCGAGCTTGGTGCGCAACTCCTCCAACCGATCATCAGGATACCGGCGACAGAAGTTCATCGTGTACATCCGCCGGCGCGGCGCCCCGCCGAACGCCGCGTGTTTGAGGTTGTGATTGAACATGACGATATCGCCGGGAACCGTCTCCAACGCCACGCACGGCGCCTGATGACCGGGGATTCCCCAGAGTTCTCCGCTCTTCCGGATCTCGCGCTCGACGCGGTCAGCAAACGCATCCCCGACTTTGTGACTGCCCGGGATCACCCGGAGCGCTCCGGTCTCGCGCGTCAGCGGGTCGAGGTAGAACGCGATCTTGATGCTCATCGGCCGGTTCCCGTCGTAGCCGTCGGAGTGCCAGCCGGTGTCCCCGGCGTAGTAATTCCCATCCCCGCTCGTATAGTTGAAATCATCCCCGCAGATGCTGGCCGCGATGTCGTGGATGCGCGGGTCGTCTAACAGACTGCTGAGGTACTCGTTCTGATCGGGGAACGGGAAGATACATGAACGCTGCTTCCCGTCGTGAGTCTTCCCGTGGTGTCCCCCGCCGTGCGCCGCCCAGATCGCCTCGAACTCCTCGATGATGCGATCGGCGCAATCCGCTAAGAGGCCGGGGAAGAAAAGATACCCGAACGTGTCAAAAAACGCGTGTTGCTGATCGGTCAGGCGAGTAGATGACATACGGAGCTCTCCTTCTGATCAAGAGCGAGACGACGAAAGGGGCCCCTCTCGCCCTTTCTCGCTTTTACTCGTCACTTGTCACTCGTCACTTTTCTTTCCAGTTTCTCTTTTCCAACCAGTTCCGGTTTCCCGGTTTTCGCCGACGCGTTCGCGGCCTCGGTCAACTGAGCGACTCGGAGG
>JACQVL010000084.1 GCA_016209865.1 Candidatus Latescibacterota bacterium
AGAAGCCGTTCTCGTCGTAGAAGCGTTTCTGCGTATCGGTGAGCATCGATAACGTTTGCACGTTAGCACGTTCACACGTTTGAACGTTTGTAAAATCTGAACGTGCCAACGTTCAAACGTGCCAACGTGTCAACGCTAAGTCAATACGCCTCCCGGTACAACGCCATCATCTCCTCCGGCGTCGGGACGCGCGGGTTGTTCTGCGGACTGCCGGAGGCGAAGGCGTCCGCCGTCATATTCTCAAGCGCGGCCTCAAACCGGTCATGCGGGATGTTACACGCGCTCAGCCGGGGAATACCCAAGTCGGCGTTCAGTCGCTCCAGGGCGTCGATCAGCTTGCGTCCCGCCGCCGCGACACTCTCTGTCTCCCCGGCGACGCCTAAGGTGCGGGCCACCTTCGCGTAGCGTTCCGGGGCGCCGGACAGGCTGAATCGGGTCACGGCGGGGAGGAGGACGGCGTTGCTCAGGCCGTGGGGCAGGTGGAAGAGCGCCCCGATCGGCCGGCTCATCCCGTGGACGAGGCAAACGGAGCTGTTGGAGAAGGCCATCCCGCCTTGCGTCGCGGCCAGCATCATCCCCTCGCGCGCCGGCGCATTGTCCGGCTGCTCCCAGGCGGCGCGCAGGTGCTGGCCGACGAGCCGGACGGCCGACAGCGCGATGACGTCCGTCATCGGGTTCGCCTTCCGGGAGACGTACGCCTCGATCGCATGGGTCAGCGTATCCACGCCGACGTGGGCGGTCAGGGGTTTCGGCATCGTGAACGTCAGGGTGTAATCGACCAGCGCCGCGGTCGGCAGGAGATGCGGGTCGAGCATCATCATCTTCACGTCTCGTTGCGTGTCGGTGATGATGGCGACTTTCGTCACCTCGCTCCCCGTCCCGGCGGTCGTCGGGATGGCGATCAAGGGGAGTCCGGCGCGCGGAATCTTGTCGTAGCCCATGTAATCGGGCAGGTCGCCCGTGTTCGTCGCCATGACCGCGATTCCTTTGGCCGCGTCGATGCTGCTCCCGCCGCCGATAGCGACGAGGCCATCGCACCGGTGTTCCCGCAGCATGTGAAGCCCCTCGTGGACGTTCTGGTCGGTAGGATCGGGCTGGACATGCCCGTACACGACCGCCTCAAGACCCGCCGCGTTCAGCAAATCAACCACCTGGCCGGGCCGGCCGGACTGCACCATGGCCGGGTCGGAGACGATGAGGACTCGTTTCATGCCCAGCCGGGCCGCCTGCGGGCTGACCCGTTCGACCGCCCCCGCGCCGATGAACAGGGAAGCCGGAATGTTGATACGATAGAGAGCCATATCTTCTCTGCGCTCTTTGTGGTTCATCCTATTTGGAATAACTGATCCGGTAGATCGCGCCCGCGTGGTCGTCCGACACGAACAGCGCGCCGTCGGGCATGACGAGGACATCGACCGGCCGGCCCCACGGGGTTCTGCCTTGCAGCCAGCCTTCGGCAAAGACTTCATAGCTCACCGCGCGGTTGCCGTTGAGTTTGACGACGGTCACGCGATAGCCGATGGGTGTGCTGCGATTCCACGAGCCGTGCTCGGCGATGAAGATTTGATTGTGGTATTCAGACGGAAACATCGTCCCGGTATAGAAGCGCATCCCGATGGCTGCGACGTGTGGGCCGAGTTCTTTAGCGGGCGGGAAGAAATCGGCGCGACTACGTTTCTCCCCAAACTCCGGGTCGGGAATCCCTGTCCCATGGTAATACGGAAACCCGAAATGCATCCCTTTGCGCGGGGCGTAATTCAACTCATCGGGTGGAATATTATCCCCCATCATGTCGCGCCCGTTGTCGGTGAACCACAGTTCGCGCGTCTCGGGGTGCCAGTCGAACCCCACCGTGTTCCGCACCCCGCTGGCGAACACCTCCAGGCCACTCCCGTCTGGGTTCATCCGCATGATGCTCGCGTACCGCGTGTCGTCCTCCTCGCAGACGTTGCATGGCGCGCCGACCGGGACGTACAGCATCCCATCCGGGCTGAAGCGGATGAACTTCCAGCCGTGGTGCGCATCGCCGGGAAACCGGTCGTTGACGATGACGGGCGCCGGTGGATTCGCCAGGTTCGCCTCGATGTTATCGTACCGCCAGACACGGCTGACTTCAGCCACGTAGAGCGCCCCGTCGCGGAACGCCACCCCGTTGGGCATATTCAGGCCGCGCGCTAAGGTGTAGAGAGTATCCGCCCGGTGGTTCCCGTCGCGATCGACCAGGGCGTACACCTTCCCCTCCGACTGCGTCCCGACGAACAGCGTCCCGTTCGGGCCGAGCGCCATCGACCGCGCACCGGGGACGTCGCCCGCGTAGAGGCTGATCCGAAACCCCGGCGGGAGCTTAATCTTCGACAACTCCTGGCTGGAGCCCCCGTCGTTGGGGACGTTCTCCTTGCTGCAGGCGACCGGGGAGAAGAGCATGGTTAGGAGCATGAGGGTGGGAAAACGGATAAGCACGCCTGAGCGTGTGCTAACAACTTTCATGGTAACCTCGATTCCCTAAGATCATGGATTCCCGCCTTCGCGGGAATGACGCTCCTACTCGTCACTCGTCACTTGTCACTGATTCTCTCCGACCACTGACCACTGATCACCGACCACTGAATTACGTCGCCTCCCTCAACTCCGCCCGATGTTCATACAGCTTCTCCACCGCCTGCGCGATCTCGTCGATGTCGGCACGTTCGGCCAGGAGGAAGGCGTGCCAGATGACGACCGCTTCGTCTTCGTAGGCTCTCTGGCAGACGGGCAGCTCGAAGCGCGCCGGGTCGATCGCAGCCCAGTAACCCTCGTTGAGATGATGTCGCCGCTTCGTGTGCGGCTTATACAGCGAGCACCGGTTCAACGGTTCGTAGGTCGTGCCGACGTTGAGTCCGATTTCCGCCCCCAGCGCCTTGCGGAAGGCTGTGCCCGGAATACCATCCCAGACGGCCGAATCGTACCGGAACGAGAAACAGTAGTACGATTGCCGGGTGACCTGCGGGTAGCGCTTCATCGGCCGGATGCCTGGGATCTCGGCGAGCCGCCGGTTGAGGTGCTGTGCGTTCTCGTCCCGATGATTGACGCGTTCCTCCATGCGTTCCATCTGGGCCAGCAGCAGCGCGGCCTGCAACTCCGTCATCCGGTAATTCCCGCTCTGCACGGTCGGCGAACCTTCCTTGAACGGGCGGCCGCAGTTGCGCAGGGAATACAGCCGCTGGAACAATTCCCAATCGTTCGTCAGGGTCAGTCCGCCCTCGCCGGCGGTCAGGACTTTCGACGCTTGCAGACTGAACGCGCCGACGTCCCCCAGGCCGCCGACTCCCTGCCCGTTCCACTGCGACCCGTGCTGGTGGGCGCAGTCTTCGATCACACGCAAGTTGTACGTGCGCGCTAAGGCGAGGACAGCGTCCATATCCGCCATCGCGCCGTACAGGTGGACGACGATGATCGCCCGCGTGCGCGGGGTGATGGCCGCTTCGGCCTGTGCCACATCGAGACAATACGTCTCCGGGTCGATATCGACTAAGATGGGCACGGCGTTCACGTCTAGACACGCCACGGTCGTGGCCTGCCACGTCTGTCCTGGCACGATGACCTCATCGTACGCCCCGATGTCGAGCGCTTCTAAGGCGAGCTGGATGGCGACCGTCCCGTTGGCCACGGGCAGACAGTACGTCGCCCGGCTGAACGCGGCGAACTGGTGGGCGAACTGCCACTCTTTCGGGCCGTCGTACGCCCAGTGTCCGCCGCGGACAACCTCTGAGACCAGCTCCACCGCCCGCTCGATCTCGACCGGCCAGGCAGGCCAGGGCTTTTTCGGGGCACGGACAGGGGCTCCTCCGAGAATGGCCAGATGGCTCATGATTTCTCCTTTCTTTCCATTCCCATCTGATCCAGCAACTCCCCAATCCGCTCGGTCGGACGGCCCAACACCGCGCGATCCTCGATCTCCAAGATCGGCCGCTGGACGAGATCCGGGTGCTGAACCATCAGGTCGATGAGTTCGTCGTCACTCACTTCACGCTGGCCCAGTCCCAACTCTTTGTAGACCGCCTCGTTCGTCCGCAGGATGTCGTGCGGACGAGCGCCCATCTTGGCCAGCAGCCGCTCCAGCGTCTGCCGGTCCAACGGATCGACGTAGTAGTTGATGCGGTCATAGGTGATGCCGCGTTCGTTGAGGAGGGCAACCGCCTCCCGGCACTTGCTTCACGTCGGCTTTTCGTAGAGTGTGATCCGCATGGGGACCTCCAGAGAGTAGTTAAATAGACGAAAACTCGAAAACCGGGGTCTCGATCACACGAGATGGTTTGCGTTTTTTCCAGATGATACGCTGTAAATGATCAACAGTCTCTGGTGAGAAAAATCGTTCGCCCGTCTCAACACACACGCGGGCAGGCACATGCTCAACGATAATGACCTGACCGTTCACCTCCAGAGTATACGTCACTTCTTGTTCAACCATGGTTTCATTCCAGGGATTAGAGGTCATCATAGCTTCTCCTCACTTTAAAATCTATCCATCGTTCAGGATCTGGTTCATAGAGCGTGATAATTTTCACAATGGGTCGGGAAGGATAGCTGCACTGAATATGTAATGGTCGCTTACGCCGTGTGAACCCCAGTATGAGACAGCTCGGTCCATATTTGTCGTGGGGATAATCCTCGATGATTTCCCCATGCTCTATTGCTGTGCGAAGGTCTTGAACACTGATATGACGGAGAATGCTCTGGTCAACAGCGTGTTGAGAAAACTCAAACTGATTCTGCTTAATCTTTTCCCGTAGCTGGTTAATCATTCACGCTCGGAACCTCATCGCGTACAGATCAGCATCCTTCATCACAAACCGCAACCGGACGGGCTTGCTGGACAATCCGCTCATGTCCGTCCTCGCTACCCGTGCGCGCGCTCGGGGTTTGTCTCGCGCCGCTTGCG
>JACQVL010000089.1 GCA_016209865.1 Candidatus Latescibacterota bacterium
CGGTGGGCGATGTACCAGAGGTCCATGCGCGGGGCCCAGGGAATCTGGTCCGTCGACTGTCGCCGGATGGTGGCTAACATGCGTTCGCGGTGTGTCATGGCGAGGGTCCTCGGTGAAGACGGTGGTCGGTTAAAACCAAGACATGGATTCCCATTTCCACGGGAATGAATCAGGTTTTCTCGTCACTCGTCACTATTCTGTGCTGACCACTTAATACGACCGGCTGGCGGCGGGACGCACGCCGTAGACCCGCAGAAACCGTTCGCTGGCGTGCTGGAGGACTTCGTCAGGAACCGGGACGCGGGTGTAATCGCCAAACCGGGTAGCCGCCCATCGCACCGCGTACTGCGACTGCAAGATGTAGCGGGTCCGGTCGGACAGATTGGGCGCTCCGCGATGCCAACACTGGTTGTTCTGCAGGTAGATGTCCCCGGCGCGGCAGAACGCCGACACCGGCCCCTGGCCTGCAAACTCTGGATGGTCCGGGTCGTTCGGATGCCGGCCAGAGTAATGGCTGCCGGGTACGAACTGCGTCGGGCCGTGTTCGACCGATTCGATGTCCGAGAGGGCCATCTGGACGGTGAACCAGTTGACCGGCATCCGGATGTGCGGGTCGTGACGCGGTACGTCGTCGGGAAGCGGAAACTCGACCGTGTCATCCACGTGCCACTTCGAGATCGTCGTGCCGCCGGGCAGGTTGCGGATGACGTTCTGGCCGCAGAACTGGCAATTGGCGCCGACGATCGCCTCGGCTAAGTTGATGATCGGCTCGCGGACGAGGATGTCCCGAAACATCTGGTCGAGCTCGAGTGTGTTCCGCAAGATGAAATTGGCCTGGATATACTTCGTCCCGGCCAGGGTGGGGTCGGTGAACAGTTCGTCGATGCGGTGGCACAGGGAGACGATCTCCTGGCGGGTCAGCACGCCGGGGACGACGGCAAACCCGTCACGATAGAACCGGTCGAGCACCGCTCGCGTCTGCTCCTGGCTGAGCGGTTCACCCGCTACGATGGCGCTGGTCATACATTCTCCTTTTCAATGCTGTAGGCGATCCTTGTGATCGCCCGTATCGGGGCGAATACGAGATTCGCCCCTACAACGCCCGCAAATCCGCCGTCGCCAAGAACTGCGGCGGCCGACGGGCCTTCGTCGCCTGCTCGAACGCGTAAGCCAGCTTGATGAGGGTCGGTTCGCTGTACGCCCGCCCGAAGAACGAAATGCCCACAGGCAGTCCGTAGATGTAGCCTGCGGGCACGGTGATGTGAGGGTATCCCGCTACCGCGGCCGGGGTCGAACAGCCGCCAGAGAAATGATCCCCGTTGACCAGATCGGTCGTCCACGGCGGCCCGCCCGTCGGCGCGAGGATCGCGTCCAGGTTGTGCTTGAGCATCACCCCATCGATTCCCTCAGTCCGGGAGAGCCGGTGGTTCTTGCTCAGCGCCTCCTGGTACTCCTTGCTCGTCAGCGGCCCCTTCGCTTCCGCCTTCACGAAGATATCCTGTCCGAAGTAGGGCATCTCCCTGTCGCGATTCCGTTCGTTGTACTCGATGAGGTCTTTGAGCGAACGGATGGGGGCGGCCGGGCCGAGTCCGGCTAAGTAGGCGTTGAGGTCGGCCTTGAATTCGTACAACAGCACCTCGAACTCCGAGTCGTCGTATTTCCCCGTCGATTCCATGTCCGCCGGGTCGATGATGACCGCGCCCAGGCGCTTCATCTCCTCGATGCCCGCGTTGATCAGCTTGTCAACCTTCTCACTGAAACCGAACATCTTGCGGGCAATCCCGATCCGTGCGCCCCGCAGGCCGTTCGGGTCGAGGAACCGGATGTAGTCAGCAGACGACTTCCCCCGGCTCTCCTGCGTGACGGGGTCTCGCGGGTCGATGCCCGCCATGGCGCCGAGCAGGATGGCCGCGTCGGCGACTGTTCGGGCCATCGGCCCGGCGGTGTCCTGACTGTGGGCGATCGGGATGATCCCGGCGCGGCTGACGAGGCCGAGAGTCGGCTTGATGCCGACGATCGAGTTAGCAGTTGAGGGACACACGACCGACCCATCCGTCTCCGTGCCGATCGCGGCGGCGCAGAGGTTGGCGGCGACGGCCACGCCTGAGCCTGAGCTGGAGCCGCACGGGTTCCGGTCGAGCGCGTACGGGTTCTTCGTCAGCCCGCCCCGGCCGCTCCATCCGCTCGTCGAGCGGTTCGACCGGAAGTTCGCCCACTCGCTGAGGTTCGTCTTGCCGAGGAGGACCGCGCCCACGTCGCGGAGCCGGCGGGCGATGAACGAGTCCTGCGAGGGGAGCGACCCGGCCAGGGCGAGCGACCCGGCGGTCGTCGTCATCCGGTCGGCGGTGTCGATGTTGTCCTTCAGCAGGATGGGGATTCCGTGCAGCGGGCCGCGAGGGCCTTTCGTCCGGCGCTCCGCGTCGAGCGCCTCCGCGATCCCCAGGGCGTCCGGGTTGACCTCGATGACCGAGTTGGCGGCCGGGCCCTGTTTATCGATCTCCTCGATCCGCGCCAGGTATTTCTCGGCGAGCGACCGCGCCGTCCACTTGCCCGACGCCATCCCGTCCTGTAGTTGGGCGATCGTCACTTCGTCCAATTCGAACGGTCGGACAGGGGTTGTCATAGGGGAACGCCCTCCTGTCTGGGACAGGGCCGGGCCGGCGAACGCCATGGCGCTGCCCATTGCGCTGTAGTGGATGAAGTCTCTACGAGTCATGGTTGGGCTCCCTCTTAACGGCTTCTCATAACGATATTACCTACCACAGCAGCACGAACAGCAACACGCTCACGACCGCCAGGTAGACCCACGCCCACACACCCGGACGACGAAACCAGGGCAGTCCCGTGGCCGGGAGTTCAAATGGATACTCTGGCCGGATCGGGGCTTCCTGCAGCGTCTTCTGCAGCCAGGTCCCTTCCAGCGCGGCTAAGCGCTTGCTCATCGATTCCCGTATGTCACCTGGCCGCTCATGCCGGGCGTAGACCAATCCCTTGAGGTCTTCTTTCTTCAGGGGACCACGCCGCGCCTCGATGATCTTCGACGCGATCAGCATACTGACGGCGGGGAGAACAATATTCCACAGATATGCCCACCAGGTGTTCGTGTACCAGACGGGAAGCGGCCATCCACGAGCCTCGCCCAGAATGGCCGAGACCCCGTACGTCAGCCCAACCAGGAGTCCGATGATGCCCGTCGCACGATGGACTCGGGTGAACACCCCCATCAACATCACCGTCATCAGGGGCACGACGATCGCCCCGGCCAGGCGCAGGTAGAACAGGAGCATGCCTCGCTGGAGAAACGGCACGTAGACAAAGCCGAGGGCGATGATGAACGGGACGGCGATCCGGCCGACGCGGGTGTAGTGCGCATCCGAGGCGTGTCTCACGATGAAGCGGGCGTAGATATCCCGGACGAACAGGCTGGAGATGCCGATCCCGATCGAGCTGAACGTGGAGTATCCGGCGGCCACCACACCGGCCAGCACCAAGCCGATCAGACCGGGAGAGAGGTATTTCTTGACCATCATGGGATACGCCTGATCGGTCACCGTCAGCGTCGGAAATTCCGCACGGGCGAACGGCCCTAAGCTCACGTTAAACCAGAGACAGACGGCGGTGGTAAGGCTGGCGACCAGGGCAGCCATCTTGAAATCCCATTCAGACCGCGCGCCTAAGAACCGGATGGCTTCGTACTGGTTGATCACCGCGTACGTCGTCAGGACGACGATAAACCCGAAGACGACCACATACGGCGGCACGCCGTTCGGCGCATACCCGCCCACATGCAAGAGCGTGCCGGGCAGCGCCGGGTCGATGACGGCCAGTCGCTGGTGCAGGCCGTCCCATCCACCGGTGTTCATCCAGACGACGCCCCAGAGCACGAAGGAAGCGACGATCATCGTCAGCCCCTGGAGCGCGTCCGTGAACACCCCCGCCTCCAGGCCGCCCCGGATGATGTACAGGATGGCACTCATGGCCACCCCGGTCACGATCAGCCAGCTCCACCCCGGCTCGATCCCCGCGATGACGGTGAGGACTAAGAACAGGGAAAAGTAGATATTGCCCAGCACGTTCGTCCGGGATTGCGTGTTGATCAACACCGCGAAAATGCGGACGGCCGGGCCGAAACGAAACTCGATCCACTCCGCGTTGGTGAACACGCCCGACCGGTACATCGGGACGATGACGAAAAAACTCAGGACAAACCAGCCGACGGCGATCCCCAGCCACCATTGGGAGAGCTGCGACAGGCCGAGATGGTACGCCCCGCCCGTGATGGCGACGTAATCCCCGCTGTCGACGGCAGTGGCGAACGCCGAGAGGCCGACCGCCCACCAGGGCATCGACTTGGCGGCTAAGTACCAGTCAAAACTCTTCCGCTTGCCCCGGAACACGATGAGGCCGTAGAGGACGATGCCCCCGTTGATGACCGCGACCAGCAGCCAATCGATGAACGTCATGGGTGGACGGTCCTCACCGGGATGGAAGGTGGTAACCTGGTTTCAGGAGCTTGATCCGGTAGAGACTCTTCCCCGCCGTGATGTACAGGGTGGTGCTGTCGGCCCCACGACCGAACGCGACGTTGGTCGGGACTTCGGTGGGGATGAACCCCAGTTCCTTGCCGTCGGGCGCACGGACGGCGATCCCCGGCCGTTTCAGGCTGCGCTCGGCGACGTAGAGGTTCCCCTCCGCATCCGTGACCAGCCCATCCGGCCCGCTCTCCGGGTAGTAGTCGACCAACGTCTTCCTGAACTTCGCGGTCCCGTCCGGAGCCAGGTCATACGCCGTCAACGCCATCCGTCCTTTGGCAGTCAGCGTCCCCTGGGGAAGCCGGCCAATATCGGTGACTCCGTCGTCGTTACACACGACGTAGAGGGTCTTCTGATCCGGAGACACGCACACCCCGTTCGGCTTGCCCGCGTCCGTGATGATCCGGTGGATCGAGCCATCCGTGTCGATGCGGTAGACGCCCATGACGGGCTGATCGATCGTCTCGTGGCCTAAGTAGCGGGGGTCGCTGAAATAAATCCGTCCTTTCTCGTCGATCGTGATGTCATTGGGCGCGTTCAACGGCCGGCCCTCGTACAGTCCAGCGATGATGTAACTCTTGCCCGTCTTCATGTCCGTGCGGGTGATCCGGCGCCCGCCGAAGTCCGCGCCCTCTGCCACCACCATGCGGCCCTGGGCGTCAAACTTGATCCCGTTGGACATCCCGCTGGGCGAGCGAAAAATCGTCGTCTGGCCGGTCTTGGGGTCGTACCGCCAGATATGGCCTGCTTCCATCCCATCTTTTCCAGCCTGCGCGGTGAACGTGATGTCGCTGAAGTAGATCATCCCGTCGGGCGCGACGGCGACGCCCTCAGTCAGAACCATCCCTCCGGTAAATAGCGTATCCAACCGGGCGTTCGGCGGGATGATGGCCGTGGCGCTGGCTGGCTTCATCTGTTGAGCCTCTCCCGGCCGCCCGCTCAGCAGGACGATGCCGATGACCAGCGTGAACAGGATGTAGACATTCCGTCGTCTCAAATGATCGTTCCACATAGGTTGCTCCTCCTCTCCGAGAAGGTTCACTGGAACCCGCCGACCGCCGACCGGATGACATCGTCCGGACTCCCCTTCTGCCGGCATTCGAGGCCGAAGTACCCGGTGTACCCCAGGTCATCGATCGCGTTCGCGATATTGGCGTAGTTGAGCTCGCCCGTGCCCGGCTCGTACCGTCCTGGCGCGTCCGCTGCGTGGAAGTGGCCGATCTTCTCGATGTTCTCCGAGATCGTCTGGATGAGGGTGCCGTCCATGATCTGCATGTGGTAGACGTCATACAGCAGCTTGACCGCCTCGCTGCCCACCTCGTCGATCATCTGAAACCCCTCAGCGGCGTGGTCGAGGTAGTAGCCTTTGTGATCGACGATCGTGTTCAGCGGCTCCAGCACGAGTGTGATCTTCGCTTTCTCAGCCACTCGTGCCGCTGCTTTCAGCGCATCGACGACCGACCGGTGCTGCTGCTCGCGGTCGACACCGGGCAGTTCATCCCCGCTCATGACGATGAGGCAGGGGCAGTCGAGGTAGTGGGCGGCGTCTATCGCTTTGGCGAGGCCGTCTAAGAAGACCCCTTTCGAGGCAGGGTCCACAAGAGGGGGTCTCCATCCCCCTCCCCCAAACGACGTCACCCGAACGCCGAGCTGTTTCGCCAGCGTGTTGATCGCCTTGATATCCTTATTCTCCCACCCCCACATATCGATGCCGGGCGCGCCCGCCGCGGCCACTCGTGCGATGCGGTCGAGGACGGGGAGGTCGGTGTAGAACATCTCGATGCAGATGGCGATTTGAGGCATGAGAAGGCTCCTTGTTGCGCGAGGATGAATGTCCTGTAGGGGCGAAGCATTCACAGAGAGCAATCGGAAGCCTCGAATCCTGAGTGAATGCTTCGCCCCTACGACGTTCCAACGTGTCAATGCGATCGTATCCACACCGTCATCGTGCCCGGTCCGCGGTTGTTCCAGGCGTAATACGGGACCGCGGTCAGCGCGACCGGCCGGGTGCGGGCCAGCTGGACGGGCCGGTAGAGGCGTCCATCCCACGCGGATGCCTTCTGCACACGGGCCTCGCCACGGATGACGCAGACGCCGTGTAGCAGGCCCGGCTCGAAGTCTGTGGTGAGCGGCGCGTCCGCCGGGAGTTGGATCGCGTGAACGTTCGTGTCGTGATCGATCTCTTCCAGACAGTAGACGACCGGGCCGCGCCGCAGGGCGACGTGACCGAGGTTATTGGTCACGCACGGGTGGGCTTCGAGCCGCTGGATGGGCATGGGGAGGGACAGATGGACAGTGTCGCCGTCGGTCCATGACCGATCCAGTTGAAGATACCGGCCAGACTGGGTTGTGTCGCTGATCTCCTCTCCGTTGACGGCTACCCGTGCTCCTTCACACCAGCCGGGAATACGGAGGGACAGGGTGAACGTCGTCGGGCGCGGGAGATGGGTCGTGAGGGTGACTTCTCCATCCCATGGATACCGCGTCGCCTGCGTCAGCGTCACCGTCGTCCCGTCTGCTAAGGTGGCGCGGGCAGCCCCGCCGATGTAGAGATGAACCCAGAGCCCGTCGTTCGATTGGCTATAGATGTAGGTGCCCAATGACGCCAGCAGCCGAGCGATGTTGGGCGGGCCGCAGGCGCAGCCGAACCAACCCTGGCGCATGCGATCGCCGTTCGAGCGGAGGGGATTC
>JACQVL010000086.1 GCA_016209865.1 Candidatus Latescibacterota bacterium
ATTCTGGGCCGTACGGACGGAGGAACGGGATGCCCGGCCGCACCGGGGCGGTCTGGCGAAAGTCAATGCCATCGAGTCGTGCCAGAAGGTCGATCACCTCGCGCCAGATGCCGCGCGTCTTCACTCCGATCCCGGCGTTGTGGCCGTAGATGGCGGGTGGGGGACTCCGATGTTTCGTCGCCTCGCGCACCAGACGGACGGTGCCGCCGGCGAACGTCTCGCTGAACATCACCCCTGTCGCCCCGGCGTCGAGCACCGCGTCTACTGTGTCGAGGATCTCATGAGGCGCGCCGCTGATGTGGGGGGCGAAGATGAGGCCCAGGCCGCCGCGTTCGTCGCGGGCACGCTCGATCGCCGCTATCGCCTGGCGAGTGCGTTCAGCGGCCGGGGAGTAATCGAGGTTCGGGTATAAGTCCTCATCCTCCTTCACGAAGAGGAACAACAGGCACCGGGCCGCGTCCTCCACCAGCCTGCCCACTTCGTCCGGCGTGATCCCGGCGGTCGGCTTCAGGATCGTGCCGAAGGCGGGCTGATCCGGGGCGAAGCCGGTCAGACGCCGCACCCCGCGTGGCCCGTGGGCCGGGCCTGGAAACGTCCGGATGATGCGTTCCGGGAGTTGCAGGGCGATCAGTCGCGCGTCCTGGTTCTCGTACACATCGAAGATGATCGCTCCGGCGGTCGTATGCAGGATGTCGCACGACGTGAGGTGCCCGTCCGGCTGGAGCATCATCTTCAGCGGGAAGGCCACGTGGAGCAGCCCGATGCGTTCGGTCGCATCGAACGGGTCGACCCCGGCGGGGATGGCGGAACATTGGGCGAGCAGCGACCCGGCGGGCGGATGCCGGACTCCGCTCGTCGCGTGGTAACTGATCTCCTCGACCGCGTCCTCCAGCTTCATCGTGCGGAACGCGAAGAAATAGGTTGCTACCACATACTCGTCCATGACCGGCGGGGGAGCGGCGGCGAGCCGCTCGGTCACGACCTCACGCAGCAACACTTCACGCGCATCCCAATCGCGCCAGAGGAGGTCCAGGGTTGAGGAGTTGAGGAGAGGCATAGGAGCGAAGGTTCTTGTGTTCACCACAAAGACACAAAGAACACAAAGTATGATGTACATTATCCTCTTTACTTTGTGTCCTTCGTGCCTTTGTGGTGCGATCGTCGTTCTCTCTTACCGATACACCGACTGGATCAAGCCACGGATGTACCCGTTCGAGTACGCGCGGCCGGCCCAGCCGCCCGACGGGTGCGGGATGCCGGGGGTATGGTCCATCATAAAGGGGCCGTTGAACCCGACCTTCCGGTAGGTCTTCATCGCCTGGACCATATCGACGTCCCCTTCGTCGAGGAACACCTCCTGGAACTTGTACGAACTCCCACGGATGTTGCGGAAGTGGACGAATACGATCTTATTCCGCGACCCCATGTAGCGGATCGTCTTCTGGACGTTCGCCCCCATCTCGGCCACGCAGCCCTGGCAGAAGAGCATGCCCATCGCGTCGCTGTGGGCGATGTCGAAGATCCGCTGATAATTGGGTACACTGACGACGATCCGGGCGGCTCCGCCTAAGGGCTCCGGGATGGGCGGATCGTCGGGGTGGAGGGCGATCCGCACCCCCGCCTCCTCGGCGACGGGGACGACGCGCTCCAGAAAATAGGTGATATTCTCCCACAGCCGCTCTTCGGTGATCTCCTGGCCGGGGAATGTCGGCGGACCTTTCAGGAATTCTTCGTAATCGAACGTGCTGTAGGTCGCTCCGCCGCGGCCGTGGGTCGACGGCGTCCGGAAATGGCTGATGGCATAGAACGTCGTCGCGGTCGCGGGAACCCCGGCGGCTCCGATGGCGCGCAGGACGGTGCACCAGTTCTCGATCTGCTCGTCACGGCCGGGGAGGCCGTAGACGATCTTGTCGCGCGGGAGGCCGCCCGAATGGAGGACGTAGAGTTCCAGCCCGTGCGCCTCCACGAAGTGCTTCATCTGTTTGAACTCGTCCGCCCGGTCGCTGCCGTCCGCCATCTCCGGCGGCAGGTGGATGAGCAGACAATCGATCCCGATCGCTTTGTAGAAATTCAGATTCTCATCCGTCACGTCGTTCCAGGACAGGTGATCCATGAGTTTCATGATGGCACGCTCCTGAGTAAGTTCGGTGGTCGGTGGTCAGTGGTCGGTGGTCGGTAAAACCAGTGACGAGTGACAAGTGACGAGAAAGACCTGTTGTCATTCCCGCGAAAGCGGGAATCCAGTTCACTCCATGATTCCCTTCATCTCCCAAATGTCGATCGATGTCACGGTCGCGCGGTCTGACATGAATCATCTCCCGATGGGCGCAGCTCGCTGCACCCCTACTCTCTTTTCTGTTTCCCGAACCCCGAATCCCTAATCCCGAACCCCGAGCGCTCACCGGACACAGCCCGGATACGTCTTCCCCTTCACATGGAAATAGACCGGGCTCTCCCCTTCTCCGGTATGCCGGGACTTCGACGACATGTACGACAGGGCGATCGCGCGCCGCCACGTGTTCGAGCGGTTGGGCGCGGTATAATGAGGGAGCAGGGAATGGAAGAACAGCCCGCCGCCCGCCCGCAGCGGACACAAGACCATTTCGCTACTGTCATAGTACCGTTCGTCGACGACGTAATCGTCCGTGACGTGCACATGGGGCAGTGGGCCTTTCTTGTGCCAGCCCGGCAGGGCGGCCATACAGCCGTTCTCGACCGTCGCGTCATCGAGGGTAAACCAGCAGGAGCAGAGGTCCATCGGTTCGATCGGCCAGTAGGGCGAGTCCTGATGCATGCCCTTGGCGGAGCCGACCTGCGGGGGTTTGAGGAGCATCGCGTTCCGGAACATCTTGATGTCTGGCCCCACGATCTGCTCGATGATGCCGACGATGTTCTCGTTCAGCCCCAGTTGACAGAACAGATCGTCCCCTTCCACCAGTCCCGTCAGTTTGCGGATACCGTCCCCCGGATGTGCGACGGTCATTTCCCCGCGCTGGACGCGTGGCTCGACCTGGACATGGATCGACCCCGCCGGCCGGCCGCCGTGCGTGTACTCCTTGACCCGGTTGCGGAGGGCGTCCAGTTCCTCCGGTGAGACGAGGTCTTCCACGACGAGGAACCCGTCGCGGTGGTACGCCGCAAGCTGTTCGTCGGTGAGTCGAATGGGTGTCTGCGTCGATATGCTCATGCAAGACCTCCGTGTGGATATGGATTCCCGCTCTCGCGGGAATGACAGTCTGATCAACGATCAACAGGAAACACCGTTACCTGTATTTCAACGTCCGGTTTCAAATCGAATACCAGCACCAGATGGACTTCTCCCTCCGTGTTCCTTGCGATGACGCACTCTTTGGCGTCGGTGTCCACCCGGCAGGGGGAGGCCGCGGGCACCCCCCACAGGGCGATCGCGTAGTCCTGAAATTCAGCGCTGGTCTTCATCGTCAGTGAGATCGTCCAGCCGTCCCCCTCCTGACGCCACGGAGAACGGATGACCTCGACATCGGGGGTGTCGACGTGCGTGATCGCGCTGCCCTCCGGCCCTCGTTCCTGCGTCGTGTAATCGAACCACCAGATGGGATTGGGACTCTCCCGCTCGAACCGGATCGACCGCTTCTGGTCCTCGATGAGGATGTATTCATACGACAGCGGGTCTTTGAACGGGTGCATCGTCTTCCGGAGCTGCAGGATCGTGGAGACCCGCGTCCACCACGGAAGCCGCTCACGGGTTAGCAGATTCCGGCGGTTGTACCAGTCGCACAGCCACCACATGTCGTACAGGATGTGATCCGTCTTGCTGACGAACACCGTGCGGGGCGTGACGGTGAAGTGCCGGCGGTAGTAGTCGGCGATGTCGATCGTCCGGGCGTACGCGAGGGAGTACGACTGCGTGAACTCGAACGCCATCAGCCGTTGATACCGGTCGACGAACTCGAACATCCGCGCTCGATCCTGAAACCGTTCATCGAATTGCCCGTTGGCAAACCCGTTGCGGGCGGTCACCCCGTCGTACAGCGGGGTCATGAAGGCCGGATGCCCGCTGAGTTCGGCTAAGTTCTT
Organism: Candidatus Latescibacterota bacterium; assembly: GCA_016209865.1. Classification (GTDB taxonomy): domain Bacteria; phylum JAAXHH01; class JAAXHH01; order JAAXHH01; family JACQVL01; genus JACQVL01. The sequence continues at coordinate 4,057 of JACQVL010000086.1, forward strand.
CGCCTCGGTCATGCCCTGGCGCAGACAATGCGCGGTCGATTCCCACTGTCGCTCCGACGCCCCGTAGTGCCAGCTCACCGGGCCGAGGAAATGCCAGCCGCCACAGAAATCCCATTGGTGCGCGACGACGTTCCCCCCCTGTCCCTGATTCGCCTTCCGGCAATCGACGGGCGAGGAGAAATACGGAAACTCCGGCATCCCCAGCCACGGTTTCGCGTTCGCCTCCCACATCCCGCAGTGATCGTTGACGCCGAGTCGCATCAACGTCTCGGTGTAGCCAGTATCCAGGTCATGGTGCATCTCCACGCGGGCGGAGCGCGCGTCGTTGGCGTCGGGCAGGAGGCGTCGCGCCGTGTCCAGGCCCTGGCCGTAGACCTGAGCCCGTTCCTCCACACTCAACGCGGGGGTATCCGGGAACGCCGGGACGATCGTGTCGCCGTAGTGCCTATGGTAGCTGAGCAACTTCTGGAACAGCGGGTCATTCAGGTCAAATTGTTCGACGGGCAGCCGGTAGTCGAGGGGAATCCCGGTGGCGTGCAGGGTGGGTTCCGATTCCAGGTCGATGAACGGGCTGAAACTCAGGACGACCCAGTCGTCCTCGATCACCGAGAAGAACCGGTAGAACACCTCATCCCCCGCGTGCCATCGCGCCAAGTAGTTGCCCGGCTGCTGGGGATGGTAGGTCAGCGTCGCACGTCCGCCGGAAAACGGCAGGGGGAGCCGTTCAGACGGCAGTGCATCGACCCACGCCAGATCACCGCCAGCGATGAAGGCGTCGCCGGGATCAGCGCGTTCGAGGTACCGGGGGAAGATCGTGACCTCGCCGGCGGCCAGGCCGTCGGGCAGGTAAAAATCGAACGTGATCGTCTCCCCGACCCGGAGCAGCCGGCTGGTCGTCGTCCACTGCGGCATCGTCAACAGATGATCGTGCATGCTCGATTCACGCCTCGTTCATCTTACCCCACCGCTCTAACGGATGCCGGCGGTCGGCGAGGGGAAGTGCCACCCGGCGTCCCTGCTCCTTGTGTGATTGGTAGATCGCCATGATCATCTCGAACGCCCAGCGGCCTTCCTCGCCGCTGCCGGGAGGCTGCGAGTCCGTCTCGATCGCCTCGGCTAACCGGCGGTACATGGTGACCACCGGGTCCTCGACCCCGACATCGGTGAAGTCAACCGGCTTCCAGTCCGAGAGCTGGGCGGGCGTCCCTTCCATCGGGCGCGGGAGATGCCACAGGCTGTCCTGCACATGGCCGGAGCACCGGACCGCTAACTGCCCCTCTGCTCCTAAAATATCGACCCCGTAATTCTGACCCATCCCCTTCTGATAGCCCAGGAAGTGGATTTCACCTAAGAGACCTCCCTTGAAACCATAGTAGCCGATAGCCTGCGATCCCATCACGAGGCCTGAATCCCGATCTCGAGGAGACATCTCTTTGGCTTCCATAATGTCCTGAGGCCCGGCGAACCGCCCCTGATAATAGACCGTGCCGGCCCCCCATTCCGGAATGCCTCCGAAGCAGAGCATCATATCCGTCACGTGGGTGCCCATCTCCATGAACTCATTCCCGCTGTGCCGGCCAGCCTTGTTCCGTCCCCGGATCAGGACGACCTCCCCGATCACCCCGTCGTTGACGATCATTTGCGCTTTACGGATACCCGGATGGACGTGATTCTGTTGATTGATCGCCAGCTTAGCGCCGGACGCGGCAGCGGCGGCCACCATCTCATCCGCCTCGACGAGGTCGATCGCCATCGGTTTTTCGCACAGGACGGAGACTCCGCGCCGGAGGGCGGCGACGGTCGGGGCATGGTGGCCGCGTGTCTGCGTGGCCACTGTCACGATGTCCAGGTCGATCTCCTCATACATCTTCTCAAAATCACGGTACCGCGCGGTGATTCCGTATTCCTCTCCTGCTCGATTCAGCGCCTCCGAAGCGATATCACAGAGCGCGACGATGTCAAACCCGGAGAGTTGCCGGATCGTGTTCAGATGATGGCG
>JACQVL010000087.1 GCA_016209865.1 Candidatus Latescibacterota bacterium
GGGCGTAGGGGTGAGGTTCAAGACTCGGCAATCCAATTCTTTTTCTGAACGTCTATAGCAGGGGAGCAAGGGAGCAGAGGAGCAGGGGTGAACAACCTTTTTCCCCTCTGCCCCTCCGCTCCTCTGCTCCTCTGCGTCATTGAAGGAGTCTCCCATGCGCATCACGACGCACATCTACGTAGTCGGCAGCGAGCAGTTTGGCCTCTCACACCCGCTCGACTGCAACTGTTATCTGATCGATGGCGGCACCGACCTTGCGCTCATCGATGCCGGGCTTGGATTGGGCGTCGAGGACATCTGCGCGCACGTCCGTCGCGACGGGTTCGACCCCGCCCGCATTAGCAAGGTCATCATCACCCACGCCCATCTGGGCCACTGGGGCGGCGCGCCTCATTTTCGTGACATGTACGGCGCCAAGGTCTGGGTTTCCACGCTGGGTGCTGAGCGTTTACGGACGCTCAACGATCCGGGTCTGGGGATGAACCGGCGGTTCAACCGGTATCCCCAAGACTTCATTCCGCGTCCCTGCCCGGTGGACGGGGAGATTCGGGACGGTGATCGTCTGGTGATCGGCGCGATTGAACTCCAGGCCATCCATGTGCAGGGCCACACCAAAGATTCCATCTGCTTTCTGATGAGCGAGGACGGCAACCGGGCGCTGTTCTCAGGCGATACCGTCTTCTACGGCGGACGGATCGGGTTGCTCAACATGGAAGGGTGCGACCTCGACGACTATCGCCGGGACATTCACAAGTTAGCCGATCTCAGTATTGATATGCTCTTGCCCGGTCACGGGGTGTTCGTCCTCTCGCGTGGGCAGAAGCACATCAACCGGGCGATCCGCAAACTGAGCGATTTCGTCCTGCCGGAGTCGTTCTTCGAGATGAACGAGTTCATGTGGGATCGAGAGTATTTGCAGATTTTGAATCAGTGATTCACACCCGCAGTGGATCGGGCGTCCACGATTTGATCAACTGTTTGATGTCGTCGCGTTTCGTGATGTGCTCATCCAGGACACGACGGACGAGGTCGGGGAGTTCCGCATCCGACGCGAAGCGGAGGGCGATCAGTTGGCCGGGGGAGAGTTCATCGATCCGTCCGCGCAACGGATCGGGCAGGCAGATCGCCAGACGCTGACGCATCTCCAGACGAATGATCCGGTCTTGAAGCTTGGTTGCGTAGAGGCGGACGATCCCTGCAAGGAGGAAAAGAGCAACCGACGCGATAAAATTGACGAGCATCCCTGGCCCGGGCTCACGGATAAGCCTCACCAGGTTCGTCACCACGTAGAGGAGCAGAGCAGGCATCACGAAGAAATGGTACGGGGGATGGCGACGGCGATGGGTGGCGTACGTCTGTGTAGAGTCGCTCATAGTGTCTCCTTATCTCATTTTAGATTTTCGATTTTGGATTTTGGATTCACGATGATTCGTCTTACTCCGCGTTTCCTCCCCTAACTGCTTCTCAATCCAAAATCTAAAATCCACAATCCAAAATCATTTCCTCCGAAACAGTCCCTTTGCCTCGTACACCGGGATGGCTGTGCGGATGAACGCCACCGTCTCGCACGCCCCGTACAGCGTCTCCAGTTCGTCGCAGAGGGTGTCCACCTCCTGCCGGGTGGCCCGGTGCGGGCGGAGGGCGTTGTAGACGGCGAGCAACCGTTCGTTGGGGACGGTCGTCAGTTCCGCCGCGCGGCGCAGGTTGGCCGCCAGGGCGGCATAGCCGCTTGCCTCCGCGATGTCCGCCTGCCTGCGCAACGTCTCCGCCGTGATCCGCAGGTCGTCCACCCCTACCTCGCCCGCCAGCACCTTCTCTAAGGTGATCTCCTGGAACGACAGACCTGACGGCGCCCGCACCCAGTCAGGGTGCTTCTCCGCCAGGGGGTAATCCCGCGATGGATCGACGGACATCGCGTTCTCCTTCCGGTCTATGGATTCCCACCTGCGCCGGCCACCGATCACCGATCACCGACCACCAAACTCCACGTCCATCTCCCGTGCGGGCGCGTCCGACCGGACGCACTCCGTCTCCTTCCGGTGCATCAGCGTCGTCTTGACGATGTACTTCAGCCGGGCCATGTTGTCGATGATCGACGGCACCGGAACGACCGGCTTGTGCTTCGCGTACCGGGCGGCGTTCCGGCCGATCGTCCGGTACGACTCCGCCGTCAGGTTCGGGGACATCGAGAACAGCTCCAGGTTGTTGAGCGGGGCCAGGTCGTTTCGGGTGATGAGGATCGTCCCCTTCGACTGCATCCCGACGGCGATGCCCGACCCGCTCACCTGCGCGCCGTGATGGCCGATGAACCCGCAGTCCGAGGTCTGGAACACCTTCACGACGCGCGGGATCAACCCTTCCTCCTCGACCCCGGCCATCAACTCCCGGAGGATCGTCTCGTGCGGGATGCCGGACAGCGTCTCGGTGATCGTCGTGCCGAACGCCGGACCGACGGCGATGACCACCTCGCGCGGGTCGGTGCCGACCGACGCCGGGCCTTTTGCCCGGAACGTCCAGGGACGCTGCGCCGCCGCGGACGGCCGGACGACCTCGTCGGGCGGCTTCGCCTGCGGGATGTTCTTGAGCTGCTCCCACCGTGCCCCCACGACCCGGTAGCCGGTGCCCGGCCCGGCGTAGTCATTGGGGTCGTTGATCCCGCTCAGCGCATGGAACGCGTCGGTCAGGATGGCGGACGGCTGGAGATAGTCGCCTGCGATGCGTTGTTTTTGCATGTCGAGGACACGCTCTGCCACGTCTGTGAACCCACTTTGCGCTAAGACCTTGATCACATTCACGACCGTCTCCGGGCCGTGGAGGAACGCTTCGGCGGCGGCCAGGTCGGCCACCTTATCCCGGTCGGGCATGTCCTCGCTGGCGTGCCCGTACGTGGCGGCGGCCACCTCCGCATCCGTGATCGGCGGGAAGTCCAGGCCGGCGTAGACCACCTGGATGGCGCGCGCCGCCCGGTCCCGCACCCGGATGACCTCCGCTTCCGTCACCGGGGTGATCCCCCCGTCCACCTGCATGTCCCGCTGGACGACGTTCCAGTCGTCCAAATCCTCCGCGTCGAAATCCCCCCCGCCGAACAGGTTATCTTCTTTCGGCATGGAGCTGTAACCGGAGGTGATGAAGTCGGTGCCGGGGAGGAATTGGAGCATCAGTTTCGCCGTCTTCCGGATGTCCGAATGGGACGCCATCGCGTCGTTCCCCGACGCCACCTCCAGGCCGAGCATCGTCGCCATCAGGTTCTCGGCGAGCACCCCTTTGACGCCGCCGGGCAGGGATTCCGGCAGGGCGATGCAACTGATCGACCCGTTCTGCACCCCCTGGCTGCCCGCGCCCCGGACGAGCATCAGGCACCGGGCCTCTAAGTAGAGCATCGATTTGCCCTCAGAATGGCCCATCAGCGCCTCCGAGCCAGTGCCGGAGGTGAACCGGGTCTTCACCCCGCGCGCCGCGTACGCGGCGGCTAAGAGCGACTTCGACCACGGGGTGTCGTCCCCGTCGATGAACGTCGAGTCGGTGCCATACACCGACAGCGTCTCCGCGTACGAGGTGAGGCCCTTCATCGCCAGTTGCAGGTTGATCGCTTCTTCAATCGAGCACTGCGTCAGCACCCCGCCGCGGCCGGTCTGCGAGCCGACCAGGATGGCTAAGGAGTTGAACGGGGCCGACCGGGCGACCGCCACCGTCGTCTCTTCCTCCGCGAACCCCCGGAGCGCCGCCTCGGCCGCGTCCGCCGCTAAGAGCGCCGGATGCTCCTTCCGGTTGGTCACGTGCGCCTGGTTGGCGGTCGTCTTCCGCACCCGGAGCTTCTGGACGGCCATCATCATCTCGACGACGTTGAGATGGCTGACGATGTCGACGAGCTTGGCCGGGGTCACTCCGCAGAACAGGGCGACGAGGTCCTGGCGGGACACGCGGATGTCCACCATCATCCGGGCGAGGTCGAGGGAATCCATCCCCATCGCGCGGAACGCGACCCGCCGGTCGATGCTGTACGCGGCGATGAACCGGTCGATCATGTCGAACTCATCCTTCGTCCGGCCGTCCAGCTCGACGATCTCGTCCCCCTCGACCCGCAGGCTCGGCGTCGGGTCGTGCGGGCTGTGCATCATGATCAGGCCCGCGTCCGGCCACTCCTGGATATAGCTGTCCCGGTTGACATCCCGCTCAGAGAGGATGGCGAAGCGTTTGGAGCGTTGAGGCATCGGAACACCTCCATCTATTTCCCCTCACTTCCCAACCCCCCCTGGGCAGTAGGCAGATGGGCAGTAGGCAGGTGGGCAGTAGGCAGTGGATGGGGGAACGGCTTCAACAGCTTCTACTGCCCACTGCCCATTGCCCACCTGCCCGGTGGGGCCAGGGGGTTGGGTGGTATCATCCCGTCCATGTCCATGACTTCCAGAACCGGAAGTGGCAAGCATCGCACTGGTAGGGGCACTGTCCCCAGCGGACGACGAGCAACAGGACGTCGTACCAGCGCAGGGACGCTTGATGGACGGGCTCAGCCTGGCATTTCGGACAGGTCCGCATGGCGGGCCCTTTCTCCACGACACGTCATGCCAAATGAGGTTATGTCATGACATTGTGTCATGAGGAGACGGGTCGGGACACCTTCCCTCATCCTTCGTTCCCCTCTCCGCAAGCGGAGAAGGGAAGGGGAGTAACAGGGGCAGAGATGAGGGGCAAACACGGCGTTGGCACGCTATTTGTGAAAGCCTCCGTCCGGAGAACGGCTCGACGCAGGTTCCACCCTTCTGAAGAGTGTCTCACAAAAAGCGTTCACGAGCATCGAGAGCAGACTGCACTCGCCCTGCCGACCCCTTTCTTCATGCTGGTGTAACATTTGGCAAGTTCGTTCGTCTAACAGAGCGTGAATCGTACACGGTGTTGTGTCTTTTTTCTCCATCTCTTGATGTTCACTGTAAGGAGGACACGTATGGAGACCGAGGCCGTATCCACCGTAACCCGGCGCGCGATGCCGATCTGGCTCGCCGTCGCCCTGACCGGTCTGCCGGTCGTCATCGATGCATCCCTCAGCCACGCCGCCTTCAACCCGTTCAAATTCGTGCTCAGGCCGTTCACGCACGACCTGTCGGGGCCGTCAGCCGCGCAGGAGCCGGCCGACACCGGGGACCTGAGGCAACAGGCGCTCATCCAGGCCATCCAGCAGCGTCCGGACGATGCCGACCTGTATTACCGGGTCGGCCGGGTCTACGAAGCCTTGAACCGGTGGGATCAGGCCGCTAAAGCGTACCGTAACGCCGTCCGCCTGAACCCGCAATGGGCAGACGCGTACTACCGGTTAGGGCTGGCCTACGAGCGCGTCGGGACGTTTGAGTTTCAGGGAGAGACCTACATCGACCGGAAGAAGCTCAAACAGGCGATCGCGGAGTACCAGAAAGCGATTCGACTCGACCCGACTCATCTGGATGCTCGCTACCAGCTCAGTCTCGCCTACCAGATGAGGGGACAGTTTTTGCTCGCGGTCGCGCAGTGTCAGGCGATGCTCCAGGTCGATTCGGGTGACCAGCGTGCACGACAGCTCGTTCAGGCGCTCTACGAGGAGTATCTGGATGAGCAAGCGACGCTGGCTCGGGCGCAGACACTCACCCAGGCTCAGCGCCAGTAGCGATCGGCCTCCGTGCCGGATGCGCGGTGCGGCATCGTCGAGTGGCGCATGAGGGGTTTGAGCATTTCCCTTTTCCCCTTTCGCCTTTTCGCCCGGCGGGGAAGGGGGAAAAGGGGATTGAGGCCCGGCCGGGCGTGTCATTCCCCCGACGGCCGTCCCGCCCACAGCGCCCCGCTCTGGAGGAGGACGCGGAACATCTCCTGCCGGCAGGCGGCCTGGTCGTGGCCGAGGGCTAAGTAGAACACCCGCCCTTTCCCCCACCCCTTCGTCCAGGCCACGGGCACCGCGTTACCCCGGTACAGGGCGGTGCAGAGGACGTGGACGCGCGGGTCGTAATCGAGGATGTACTGCTCGTCCCGCACGATGAACTCGGTCAGTCCCTCGGTGATCGGATGGTCGGGGTCGGCCACGCTCACCTGGTAGTCCCGGTAGCGGGGGTGAGTGACGAAAGAGCCGCCTAACATCGCCCGGTATTCCGGGCATTCCCGGAACGAGTCGGCCGCGGAGTGCACGCCCACGAACCCTTTCCCGGACGCCACCCAGTTGAGCAGTCCGTTCTTCTGCGCGTCCGCCAGCGTCCCGACCGTGTAATAGAACACCATCAGGTCGTATGGATCGAGGTGAGGCGCCACGAAGGTGTCGAGATCCTCTTCGACCGCGGTGATCGCAAACTCCTCTCCTTCCGCCAGAGCCTCTAAGATCGCCTGGCCGTTCCCCTTGAAATCGTGGATCTGCCCGCCAGTAAAGACCAGAGTCTTGATCTTCGTCATAGCCCATCTCCTTCGACAACAGTCTCCATCATCCGGAATGTCTGCCGGGGTCACATAGAACCTGCCGTTGAAGGATATACCTCCCCTCAGGAAAACGCAAGGAAAAAACAGCGACGAGTGACGAGGAAAAATATCAGAATTTGCTTGCGCAAATGTGAGACGGTGTTATATACATGTATTGAGACTTATGGATACGCAGCCGATCATCCTCGCGTCGACTCCTGACGTTCCTCCCCTCATCCGGGATCGGATGAAGGCGGCCAACGTCGACGGACAGCCGGTGCTGCTGGCGGTCGAGGGCGACCTGAACGAGCACGGCCAGCTTACCCCCGTCTGGCTGATCGTCATGCCCGACCGGGTGGTGTCCGTGCCCGCTGCGCAGGCCGACCCGATCATCGGGCCGTTCACCTTCGGGCAGACGGAGGAGTTCCGTCTCCGGGGCACGGTCGGGAGCTCCTCCCTGCAAGCCATGGTCGATGGCCTCCACATCGACCTGATCCGGTTCACCAACACCCATCGGGAACGGTTCCAGCGGGTGCTCACCCAGTTGAAGCTCCTGAAAGAGAACCAGGCGCTGCAACCGCAACCGTTGACCGACCCGGACCCGCGATTCTGCCAGACGTGCGGGCTGATCCTCCCCTCCCCCAATTCGCCCTGTCCCCGCTGCGTCAAGCAGGGGGCGATCCTGCGCCGGACCCTCCGGATGCTGCGCGGGTCGATCCTCTGGGTGCTGGTGCTCGTCGGCCTGATGGTCGCCGGGATCGGCCTCGACCTGCTCCCGCCCTTCCTGATGCGGATCTTAGTGGACGATGTGCTGACGAGCAAGAAACACACGAACTGGCTGCTCTGGCTCGTCCTCGGCCTGGCGGGCGCCTCCCTCCTGCGCGCCGCCGTCAACATCCTCATCGGCCGGCTGTCGACGTTCATCGGGACGCGGATCACCTACGACGTCCGACGGCAACTGTTCGACAAACTCCAGCAGATGTCCGTGGATTACTACGACCGGATGGAGGTCGGCCGGCTGATGACCCGGTGTCTATCCGACGTCGACCAGCTCCAGGGGTTCGTCAACCAGGCGGCGCAGGGCTTCCTGATCAACATTTTGCTCATCGTGTCCATCGGTGGGATGATGTTCTCCTTGAACCCCCGACTGGCGGTGTATGTCCTCATCCCCATCCCGTTCGTCATCGGGGGGACGGTCTTCTTCTGGAAGCGCATCTACCCGAAATACTTCAAACTGTCGGACAGCCAGTCGAAGCTGACGTCCGCCCTCAACAGCATCCTGTCGGGCATCCGGCTCGTCAAGGCGTTCGCCCAAGAGGAGCGGGAAGCCCGGCGGTTCACCCACCATAACGAGTACGCGCGTGATGCACGTCGCCGGGTGGAGATGAGCGCGGGGACGTTCTCCCCGCTGATGGCGTTCGTCTTCGGCCTGGGCGGGCTGATCATCTGGTACGTGGGCGGGCGGGATGTGCTCGGCAATAAGATTAGCTTAGGGACACTGATGATGTTCTTAGGCTACTTAGGCATGTTCTACGGGCCGCTGTCCAACCTGACGCAGCTCTCCAACTGGCTGACCTCGTTCATGACCTCCAGCCAGCGGGTGTTCGAGATCCTGGACACCGACCCAGGACTCCACGACAACCCGAAGGCCGTCAAGATGCCCGCCCTCCGAGGGGAGATCGAATTCGACCATATCGTGTTCGGGTACGACCCGTACAACGCGGTCATCAAGGACGTCAGCTTTACGATTGAAGCCGGTCGGATGATCGGGATCGTCGGCCGGAGCGGGAGCGGGAAATCCACCCTCATCAACCTGCTCTGCCGGTTCTACGACGTGCAGGAAGGAGCGGTGCGCATCGACGGGGTGGACGTCCGGAACATCCGGCGGGAGGATTTGCACCGGCACATCGGCCTGGTTCTCCAGGAGCCGTTCCTGTTCCGGGCGAGCGTGGCGGAGAACATCGCGTACGGCAAACCGGACGCGACGTTCGAGGAGATCATGAACGCGGCCAAAGCGGCCAACGCGCACGACTTCATCATGCGCCTGCCCGCCGGGTACGACACCCGCTTGGGCGAACGCGGGGCCGGGCTGTCCGGGGGGGAACGCCAGCGGGTGAGCATCGCCCGGGCGCTCCTGTGCAACCCGGCCATCCTCATCCTCGACGAGGCGACGTCGAGCGTCGATACGGAATCGGAACAGCAGATCCAGGAGGCGCTCACCGTGCTGTGCAAGGGACGGACGACGATCGCCATCGCCCATCGGCTGTCCACCCTCCGGGGCGCGGACTGCATCTACGTCATCGACAACGGCCGGTTAGCGGAATTCGGGAGCCACACGGAGTTGATGCGGCAGGAAGGCATCTACCACCGCCTCGTCCAGATTCAGACGCAATTGGCGTCGCTGGAAACGCAGTAAAGGCAGGGGTCAGGGGTCGGGGGTCAGGGGTCAGGAAAACCAGAAAGAGCAAAGGACAAAGTCGAAGGTTAGAAGGTCGTAAACCTGACCTGCGACCCATTTCTTTCCCTGACCCCCGACCCCTGAAAGGATTCCCATGTCATCCAACCAAGCCCCAGACACCCGCTCCTCCATCGCCATCCGCATCCTCACCCCGGACAACTGCAAAATCTTCACCGGGGTGTTCAGTCTGCTCCACGCGTATGTCGAAGGCGACGACATCGGGCTGTACCGGGGGATTTACGCGGTGATGGCGTTCCCCGTCTCCGCGCCCGATCATTACATTTCGCTCCGGTATATGGATACGAGCGGGGTGGAACACGAGCTCGGGGTGATCATCGACCCCAAAGTCTTCCCGCAGGACGCGCAGGGCCTGCTCCGGGAGTCGCTCGCCCGGCATTACTTCGAGAACCAGATCGTCCGCATCTACGGGGTGGAATGGAAATATGGCCTGCTGTTCTTCGACGTGGAGACGGCGCAGGGACGGAAACAGTTCCAGATGCGCTGGCAGGTCGACCGCGCCCAGGATTACGGGGAGCACAGCAAGGTGCTCTTAGACGTGCTCGACAACCGGTTCATCATCCCCGACCTCCGCGACCTTCCCCGTCAGGATCGGGAGCGGCTGACGCGGTATATTTATTGGTGACGCCGCTTCATCGCCTCCGCGATGTCTTTATGCCGCATCCCCTGCCGCCGCATCTCGCCGTACGCCGCCCGGTCGTCCGGCTCCATCGCTAAGAACGCCCGGATGTCGTACGCCCCCGGCTCGACCACCGGAATCTTCCCCTCGTCCCACATCAGGTCGATCGGATACCCCTGTTCCTGCATCGGCATCCGAACGACCTCGTGGTCACGGGCCGATTGATACAGCGCCATCAGAATCTCGACCGTCTGCCGCGCCTGACGGGCTTCTCCACGATGTCCGGTCGCGCCCTCGACCCAGGAGACGAGTCCTTGCGCCTGCAACACCCAGGCGTCGTCGTAGCCGGTCTCGACCGTTACCCAGCCCGTCGTGCTCCCGTTCACGTACCGGACGGCCTGAGAGGTCGTCTCCAGCACCCCGTCCATGCCGCGGACCTGGTAATCATCGACCGACCATTCCGGCGTCAGGTCCGACTGGATGAGCGCCTGCGCGCCCGTCTTGAACCGGATCACCCCCAGACAGCGGTCCTCGATCCGGACTTCCCGCTCGAACCGGTCGGTCTTGCGCTCCACCGCGCCCATCACCCACTCCGTCTCCGGGTCGCCCAACAGGTACCGGATGGCGTCCACGACGTGCGTCCCGCAGTTGAGCAGTCCCTCCCCCGTCTTCGCCGTGACCATCTGCGGCGTCCCGATGACCCCCTCCTGGATCAGCTCCCGCGCCTTCGTCCAGGAGTGGAAGAACCGGCGCTGGTGGCCGATGACCAGCCTGACACCCCGATCCTCGCACGTCCTGATCATTCGATCTGCCGATGCCAGACCCACCGTCATCGGCTTCTCGCAGAGGATGGCCTTCGGCCGGTAGGCCGCCGCCGCGACCGTCTGCGGCTCGTGGAGGAGATGCCAGGTGCAGACGCTGACGAAATCCAGTCGCTCCCGGTCGAGCATCTCCCGGACATCGCTGTACGCGGTGGGAATGTTGAACTCCTGCTGGGCGGCCGTCCGAACCCGCTCGTTGGGCTCGGTGATCGCCACGACGTCGACGGATTCGACCCCGCGATACCCGATTACATGATGCCGGCCGATTTGTCCCATTCCGATCACCCCGGCCCGATACCGTGCTGACATGAGACCTCCTGGAAAGAGCAGTGACGAGTGACAAGTGACGAGTGACGAGTTAACCAACATGTCTCATTGTTTGTATTTTGTCATTCCCGCGCAATCGGGAATCCATTAGCGAATTAATCACCATTCCCTCACCCTGTCAATCATAAATCGGCCTCCCTCTCCCTTTCATCTTGACC
>JACQVL010000090.1 GCA_016209865.1 Candidatus Latescibacterota bacterium
ACAGGGTCGTAGGTCAGATTCCGTCTTGCGACCTTCCGACCTTTTGACCTGTGACCCATTCTTTTCCTGACCCCTGACCCCCGACCCCTGACCCCTATCTTTTGGAGGTTTCCATGCGTCTACAGAACAAAATCGCCATCATCACCGGGGCGTCGACCGGGATCGGACGGGCGTCGGCCGTCCTGTTCGCGCAGGAAGGGGCGCGAGTCGTGGTGGCGGACATCAACGACGACGGCGGACGGCAGACGATCGAGGTGATACGCAAGGCTGGCGGGGAAGCAGAGTACGTCCATACGGACGTGTCGCAGTCCGATCAGGTGCAGACGATGGTCGCCCGTGCGGTTGAGGTCTACGGCGGGGTGGACATCCTGTTCAACAACGCGGCGTACCTGCACGGGTACCATCCGGTGCACACGATGCCGGAAGTCGAGTGGCGCGTCGTGATGAGCGTGACGCTCGACGGGGTATTCCTGTGTTCCAAGTACGCCATCCCGGAGATGCTCAAGCGTGGGGGTGGGTCGATCATCAACACCGCGTCTGTGGAAGGGGTGATGGGAGTCAAATCTCACTGCGCCTACGTGACGGCCAAATCGGCCCTCTTCGGCCTGACGAAGTCGATGGCGATCGATTATGGTCCGCACGGCATCCGGGTGAACGCTATCAGCCCCGGCATCATCGATTCGGGACGACCGGACCAGGAGGAGTACAAGAAGAGCCCCGCACACGTCCGGTGGTGGCGCGACATGACGGTGCTCGACCGGATGGGACGGGTGGACGAGATCGCCAGGACGGCGCTCTTCTTAGCGTCTGACGAGTCATCCTACCTGACCGGTCAGAACATCATCGTGGACGGTGGGTGGGTGATCGGACATCCGCCATTCCCGGCCGAGGGCGCGCGTTAACGCGGGATGAAAACGGTCAACGCGCGCTCGGCCAGGCTGATCTCAGCGGGCGTCTGGCCGATGGGTTCCCCGTCCGCGAACAGCCAGACGGGTTCAGGTGTCTCGACCGTCAGACGGCGGGTCCGGAAGATCGTCACGGCCGGGTGGGTGACATGGCCGCCCCAGAAGACGGTGGGAAACAGGCGCAGGACGGCCAGCGGCGGGAGCATTCGGACGTGACAGACGTCGAGCAGTCCGTCGTCAGGTCTTGCCTGGGGAAGTATCCGCATCCCGCCCCCGTACGTCGTCGTGTTGCCGGTCGCCGCCAGGAGCACTGGTCCGTTCAGCGTCCCGAAGTCGCCGTGGGCACGGAGCGCGATCCCCCGGTACCGGACGAGCATCGTGAGCACGCCACAGATGTACGCCGCGGTTCCGGTGAACGGCACCCGCTTGTCGTACACCAGACGGGCGACCTCGGAGTCGAACCCCAGCGTGACCACCGTACAGAAGTGGCGGCCGTTGACCCGGCCGAGGTCGATCTGGCGGGTGATGCCGTCGAGCACGACGGCGACCGCGGCGGCCGGTTGTGTCGGGATGCCCAGCGCACGGGCGAAATCGTTGCCCCGGCCGCAGGGGAGCATGCCCAGCGCGGCGTCCGACCCGGCTAACACACCAGCGATCTCGTGAGTCGTCCCGTCCCCGCCACAGGCGACGATCCGGAGAATCCCGTCCCGCAGGGCGTCACGCGCGAGGCGGGTTGCATCCCCCCGGCCCTGGGTCAGGACGACGCTCGCCTGTCCGCCATAAGCGCTGATGTACCGGGCCGCTCGCTCGGCCACAGACCGGCCGTGTCCTCCGCCCGACGCCGGGTTGGCGATGATGAGAATGTCAGGGGTCATCTAACGGAACCGCTCGCTGGCCTTCCGTAAAGACGCTCTTAATCACGTTCTGGAGGGTTGTGATCGACCGGCCATCACGCATGTACTTCTTCCTCGGGTCGAGCTCCGATCCGGCCGGGACGACGAAACGGGGCGGATAGATGATCTGTAAGGATGGCGGCATCGTTTCGCCGCCGTAGACGCGAGGGAATGGATAGATCTCGGCCTTGGCGATGCCGGGTGATGGGGCTTCGACGGAGATGGAGAATTTAATATGCCCGATGTCCGCTCCGTTGCCAGCTTCGATAGCCTGGTCTTGCGCATGAACGCTGATGACGCCGATACCAGGAGTCTTGAATTGCGCGATGACCGTCTCCGTGTCGACTCCCCATCCGGAATACCGGCTGCGGACGAACGTCAGCGTCGTCATCGGGGAGACGCGGAGGTAATGCCACGCCTTCTGGGCCTCGCTGATGACCCGTCCTTCGCCCCCGTCAGGAGGGGTGAGGTCTTCCAGCGGCTGGCCGATTCGGGTCATCAAGGCCATGACCGGCGGGCCTTCGAGCGTTTTCTGCTGATCGACTCGTCGGGGCGTACAACTGACGAGGAGGCCGGTCGTGAACGCGACCCAGGCGACCGTACTGCGCAGGACTATGGACGCGCAAGAGGACATAGACGGTTGACTGTCCAGGACTACGAGGTCAGGGTGAGCCGGGCTTCCCGCTCCCGTCCCGGCGGGTTGAACTCCATCGTCACCGAACGACCGGCATCGCTGAAGACGACTGTGGCGTGGTCGATCGCGCGGGCGGGCGGGCCGGTCGGACGATGGTAATCGCCGAGCAAGAGGGGGCGAAACTGCTTGAATCGCCGGACCGCGTCCGCGAAGCGGGTGAAATCCTCTGCCGGGGCTTCCCAGAGACGGCCGCTGTACCCGAAGCCGCCGGCGGCGTGGGAGAGAAAATCGTACTCCGTAAAGTTGTGGCGTTTCTGGCACAGGTTCGTGTTCGCGTAGTTGCCCGGCAGGACGGTGTTGAGGCCGTGCTGGAGGGCGCGGACGATGTCGGAATGGGTGGTATGGTCGTTCATCCAGAACGAATGGCCGCGCCGTATCGTGCCCAGGTCGATGCGATGTCCTCCGCTGGCGCACTGTTCGATGAACAGGTCGGGACAGGCGTGCAGGATGTCGTCGAACACGCGGTACAGGCCGGTGATGTGCTCGACCTGCCGCCAGCCGACCTCTCCGTCAGCCACCCCGTGTTCCCAGTTGGGCCGGGGCGCCTGGTTGTAGTCCCAACGGATCCAGCGCACATGCCAGTGTTCGTAGGCATGTACGATCTGGTCGAGCCACCATTGCCGCACCTCCGGCAGGCCGAAGTTCATGAGATGAGTATCGGGACTGACGAAGCTCGTCCAGACTGAGCGGCCCGGCGTCGGCCAGAACCAGTCGGGATGCTGGCGGTAGAGCGCGCTGTCCTGATGCGCCCACTCCGGCTCGAACCAGGTGCCGTACTTCATCCCCTTCGATGCCACGAACTGCGCGAACGGCGCGATGCCGTCCGGGAATTTGGAGGCATCGACCAGTTCCCAGTTGCCGATCCCGGACCGGAACCCGCCGACAAACCATCCTGAGTCCACGACGAAGTATTCCAGTCCTGCGGCGGCGCAGGCTTCCACGGCGGGTTGTAACGATTCAGCGGTGAACTCGTTCCCGAACGCGAACCAGTGATTGAACGAGGCGGGCGGCAGGGTCTCCTGACCGTTGAGCTGAGGGGTGACGTGCCGGCGGATATGACGGCGGAGCGAGTTCCCGCCGTCTTCGAGATTCCCGTCGAACGCGGTCACCAGCACGCGCGGCAGGGGAAGGGATTGGCCGGGCTTCAGGTGGAGATTGAGTCCACACAGTCCTGTCTGAACCTGTAATGAGGAAGCCTCTTTCGTCACCCCCCAATCCCTCGGTTCCTGCCTGAACGCGATGCGCCATAATCCGGACCATTCGATGAAAAAGCCAAGCCCGTGCGTCTGCCGCTCATCACAGAGGATGGCGCAGGGCAGGTTCTCCCCGGAGGAACGGCCGTCCTCCAGGCCGGTGAGGACGAGGGGGGTATAGACCTGTGGTGTGTGAAGCAGTTGCCGGTCGACGACGGCAAAATCGTGAGGGGGGAAGAAATTGGGCAGGAACCGGACGCCGTTGACGCTCCGCACCCACGGCTGATCGTTCGCGCCTGGCCATCGCAGGTTCAGGTCGAGCGTCAGGCACTCGCGGATGCCCCGCACCGGGTCGTGGCCGCGATGGGTGACTGTCCCCCAACATTCTAATGCCCGCGTGTCGTCGAAGAACACGACTTCCCACTGCGCTTCCAGTCCCGTGGCGGTGTGTGCGGTGAGCCGCCAGCGCGAGGGATTGATTGACTCCAGACCATCCGTCTGCCAGTCGGCTGCCGGAACGCCGGTCAGGCCGAACGGCACCGCGTCGGGCGAAGGCGCCAGCCAGGCAAGGTCGAGTTGCTCCTGGATGAGTGAGAACCAGGTTGTCATCGTCACCTCCATCGTGGCGCGGGTTGGATCAGTAGTTCCTGCGTGTCGATCTCCGGGGGCAATCCGGCCAGGTGGACGATCATCTTCGCCAGTTCGTCGGGCGGGAGGGCGTCCGGGTTGGCCGTGCCGGTCCCCATGATGTCGGTCGTGATCGGGCCGGGGCAGAACGTCGTCACCCGGATGCCGTGCTGGCGTAACTCCAGGCTGACCGAGCGGCCGATCCCCAGGAGCGCGTGCTTGCTGGCGACGTACGGGGCCATGCGGCCGATCCCACGGATGGCCGCGTCGGAGGCGATGTTGATGACGTGCCCGCCGCCCGTGGCGAGCATCTTCTTGACCGCCTCACGCATCACGACAAACGCGGCGATGACGTTCACGTCGAGGATGTCGCGGAGTTCCTGTGTGGGCGTCTCGATGAACGGCCGGACGGCCGCGATGCCGGCGTTGTTGACCAGGACGTCTAAGCGATCCAGGTCGGCGATGCAGGCCGTGACCTTCTCCTCATCGCGCACGTCCATCGGCACCATCTCGAACGCGCCGCCGATCCCGTCTAACGCGGCCCGGGTCGCCGCCATCGCGTCAGGGTCGCGTCCGAGCGCCAGGACTCGCGCCCCGGCCCGCAGGAACGCTTCCGCCACCGCCCGCCCGAGCCCGCGGCTGGCGCCGGTGACGAGCACAGTTTTACCGTTGACAGACATGGTTACAGCTCGAGCTCCGGGATGTCCGGCCACGTGTGCTCTGAATGATACCCCAACTCCTGACTGGCGGACGTCCAGTCGAACAGGGCATCCCGGCGTCCGGCGACGATGTTGTAGCTTCCGTATGCCACGTCGGTTTCGAGCGCCCGCTCCACCGCCTGGGCGATGTCGCGGGGGTCGACGTACACAAACCATGGCGTCTTCGACGGTGGGTCAGGCGCTTTGGGGCCGCGGTTGAGGCCGTCGCCCGCGATGACGCCCGGCCGCAGGTGGATGACGCTCAGTCCGTGCGCCTGATGGTATGCCCGGCCGATCTCTTCACCGAGATGCTTGGCCAGGCAGTAGTAAAGATCGCCCTGGCGGAACCGGAACGGCTCTCCCACCCGGTAGGGACGATCCGTGTTGACCGGCCAGCCGCAGGCGACGATGCTGGAGATGTTGACCAGCCGTTTGACCTCCTGCTTCACACACGCCTCGGCGACGTTCCACGTCCCCTTGACCATCACATCCGCGAACAGTCCGGCCGGCTTGTCGAAGCGTTCGCGCACCAGGGCGACGAGGTGGACGACCGCATCCTGTCCGGCGCACGCCCGCTCGACATCCGGGTAGGCGGTGATGTCACCCAGAAGAAATGGGACACCCTGTGAAGACACACGGCCGTGTGCCCCTCCCTCGACCCGATCCGTCAACGTCAATGCGTACCGCGGACGCAGCCGGTCGATGAGGAATCCCGCCAGATAACCCGCCGCGCCCGTGATGAGGACGTTCTTGATCGTCATGCGAGGGTCACCTCCCGGACGTTCCGCTGCGCGGCGATGACCCGGTCTTCCCAGTCGAGCTGATCGGAGTTCGGAACCCGTCCCTCCCGGTCCATCGCCTCGATCACCCGTTGCATCCCTTGTGCCAGCGTGATCGCCGGGCGGAACTCCGGCACGTCCCGGAACAACCTCTCCGCGCTGTAGTAGGTGCTGTGGGCGAAGATGTCCCGGCAGATGCCCACGTTGGGCACGTTGAGCGCAACCAGGTCTGCCAGCGGGACGCCCACCAGTTCGACCTCACGGCCGAGCACCGTCATCGCGGTGCGGTGATAGTCCGCCCACGAGATGAACCCCCGGTTGACCATGTTGTACGTCTGACCGATGCAGTGCGTTTTGCCGACGACATTGGCGAAGCACAGAGCCGCGTCATCCACGTGCAGGAGCTGGTGGATCGCGCTGCCGTCCCCGCAGACGAGGATGGGTTTGCCCTTGCGGACGCGGTCGATCCAGCCGAATTCCCAGGCGACCTGTCGCACTTGCCCCATCTTCGGGCCGTAGGTCGTCGAGGGTTTGATGATCGTGACCGGGAATCCCTCACGGTAATAGACTTCCATGAACACCTTGTCCGCTTCGACCTTGTTCTGTCCGTACGATGAGATCGGCCGGAGCGGATGGTCCTCCGTCGTGGGAAACCAGTCGTACTTGATCCCGTACGTGCACACCGTCGAGCAGTGGACGAAATGCCCCGTCCCGCGGAACGCCCGGACGCTGCTGACGGCTTCTTCTTTATTGAAGCAGATCATGTCGATCGCGGCGTCGAACTTCTCAGCCTGCATCGTGCGTTCGAACGCCTCACGGTCCGACCGGTCGCCGTGGATGACCCGCGCCCCGTCCGGCACCGGCCCGCTCTTGCCCCGGTTGTAGCAGGTCACCTCATGGCCTTGCTGCACCAGCAGGCGGACGAAACTCGGACTGATGTTCCCCGTCCCACCGACGACGCAGATTCGCATACTCCCCCCTATTCATCTTTTCCCCTTTTCGTCCATGTCAATCGTTTCGACTCGCA
>JACQVL010000088.1 GCA_016209865.1 Candidatus Latescibacterota bacterium
TCGGTAAAAACCTGTAGGGACGAATCTTGTATTCGCCCCGATGCGGGCGATCACAAGGATCGCCCCTACGGATGACCTGTTTTGATCATCAAATCTCATAAGAAAGAGTGGCTATCTGTTTTTATTCTTTCCTGAACCCCCAATCCCCAATCCCGTATCCCGGGTCTATCACGTATGCGCTTCGTCCATCCTGACTATCTGTACGCGCTCAGCCTGATCCCGGTCCTGTTCATCTTCTACGCCGTTTCGTTCCGGCAGAAGGCCAGGGCGTTAGCGCGATTCGGCAGTCCGGCCCTCCTGGCCAAGATGGCGATCAGCTCCAGCAGCCGGCGGCAACGCCTGAAGGCGGGACTGATCCTCACCGGACTGGCGCTGTGCATCGTGGCCCTGGCCCGGCCGCAGCTCGGGACGAAGGTGGAAATCGTCAAACGCCAGGGGATCGACCTGGTCATCGCCCTCGACGTCTCCAACAGCATGCTGGCGGAAGATGTCAAGCCGAACCGGCTCGAACGCGCGAAGCATGCCATCCGGAGCCTGATCGACAAGCTCCAGGGAGACCGGGTCGGGCTGGTGGTGTTCGCCGGCACCGCGTTCTTGCAGTGCCCGTTGACATCCGACTACGGCACGGTGTCCCTTTTCCTGGACGGCGTCGACACGGAGACGATCTCGGAGCAGGGGACGGCCCTCGGAGATGCGCTGCGGGCGGCGATGTCCACGTTCAACCAGCAGGAACGGAAGCACAAGGCGGTGATCCTGTTGACCGACGGGGAGGATCAGGGGAGCGAGCCGGTCGAAGCCGCGCAAGAGGCAGCCAACCAGGGGATTTATGTGTACACGATCGGCATCGGCAGCCCGACGGGCGAACCCATTCCCATCCGGAACCCGGACGGGAGCGTCGCCGGGTATAAACAGGATCGAACGGGGGAGGTAGTGATGAGCCAGTTAGACGACCTCACCTTAGAGAAGATCGCCAGCCTGACGAACGGCAAATACTACCGGTCGACCCTCGACGAGTCGGAGCTGGATCAGGTCTACGGCGACATCGCGGCGATGGAGAAGAAAGAGTTTGAGTCGAAAGAATTCTCGCAATATGAAGAACGCTACCAGTTCCTGCTCTTAGTCGGGTTAGTGTTGTTGAGCCTGGAGATGATGCTGACGGACCGCGCGAAGGTGAAGCGGGAATGGGCCGGACGGTTTGAATAAGGCAATGATGATGTTTCTTCTTCTTTTCCTCGCCTTCTCTCTCTTCGACCGTCTGTTCGGACAACCGGCGGCGGCGCTGAACGCGAAGGGAAACGAACACTACCGGGCGAAGCGGTACGACGAGGCGCTGAACGCGTACCGGGCCGCCCAGCTCAAACAGCCGGAGTCGGCGGCGCTGCACTCCAACATCGGGAATACCCTCTACCGTCAGGGCCGGTACGACGACGCGCTCCAGCAGTACCGCCAGGCGACGGCCGGGCCAAAGCCGCTCAACGCGCAGGCGCACTACAACACCGGGAATACTCTCTACCGGACGGGCAAACTGGACGAGGCAGTCGAGGCGTACAAGCGAACCCTGCGCATCCTCCCGAACGACGCGGATGCGAAATTCAACCTCGAATTCATCAAGCGACAGATGCAGCAACGACAAAAGCCGCCGCAGCAGCAACGACAGAAACCGTCGGAGGATCGCCCCCAGCAGGACGAACAGCCGCAACCCCGGCAACCACAACCGGAACAGCAGAAGGCCCAGCAGCCACAGCCGGTGAGACCGGGAGAGATGACACAGGAGGAGGCGGAACGACTCCTCAACGCGTTGAATCAATCAGAGCAAGACGTCCAGAAACAACGACGCAAACAAACACCGACCAGGCCGCGACGTTCGGAGAAGGATTGGTAGCCGATGATCGTCATGAAATTCGGCGGGACGTCCGTCGGGACGGTCGAGGCGCTTCAGCAGGTCGCCCGGATCGTCGCCCAGTCCCGCCATCTCCAGCCGGTCGTCGTCGTCTCCGCCATGAGCGGGGTGACGGACACGCTCCGCGCGATCGCGGCAGATGCATCTCAGGGGAATCGCGCCGACGTCCAGTGCCGGATCGAGGACCTGCGTGCCCGGCACACCTCCACCGTGTCGGCCCTGCTGTCGACCCAGGAGCGAGAGGGGATGGTGGAGACAGTCACCTATCTGATCGACGAACTGGAGAACGTCTGTCACGGCATCACTCTGCTACAGGAATTGAGCCCGCGCACGATCGACCTGGTCAGCTCGTTCGGGGAACGGCTGTCCGCGCCGCTCGTCTCTGCCGTCCTCCGGGAGCAGGGTGTCCCGTCCACGCCGTACGATGCCCGGTTGTCCATCAAGACGGACGATCGTTACACCGAGGCTGAGGTCGATTTCGCCGAGACGAACTCTCGTTTAGTCGAGGGACTCCGGCCGGCGGTCGACGCGGGGACCATCCCGGTCATCACCGGGTTCATCGGCTCGACGCAGCACGACGTGACGACGACCCTCGGCCGGGGCGCGTCGGATTACACCGCCGCCATCGTCGGGAGCGCGCTCAAGGCGGATGAAATCTGGATCTGGACGGACGTGGACGGGGCGATGACCGCCGACCCGCGGATCGTCAGCGAAGCGCGGGTCTTAGCGAAGATCAGCTACCAGGAAGCGGCCGAGATGTCGTACTTCGGCGCGAAAGTCCTCCATCCGAAAACGATGCTGCCCGCGGTCAAGGACCGGATTCCCATCCGGATCAAGAACACCTTCAACCCGTCCACCACGGGCACGCTCATCTCCGAGGAGACGGTCTCCTCTCCGCTTGGGGTGAAGACGGTGACGAACATCGACCATGTCTGCCTGGTCACGATCGAGGGCAGCGGGCTGATCGGGATGCCGGACACTCCGGCGCGGGTGTTCAAGACGACCGCTCAGCATCAGGTGAACCTCATCATGTTCACTCAGGCGTCGTCCGAGCATGATATCTGTCTGGTGATTCTCGACAAGGAAAGCGACACGGTCGTCAAAGCCCTCCTGTCGGAGTTCCGGCACGAACTGGAGCGCGGGAGCTTAGAGGCGATCACCGTCCAGCCGGACATCGCGGTCGTGGCGGTTGTCGGGGAGGGCATGAAGGGAACGCCGGGGATCGCGGCGCGGACGTTCGGCGCGTTGGGGGCGCATCGGATCAACATCATCGCCATCGCGCAAGGGTCGTCGGAGTTGAACATCTCGTTCGTCGTCGACCGCAAAGAATTGAAGGAAACCGTCCGGTTGGTTCATAGCGCGTTCGAGCTGGATAAATCAGTGACGAGTGACAAGTGACGAGTGAAAAACAAGGATTTCATGAGAACCTTCCATCTTTTCCAGTTCGGTAAGGGGAACATCGGCGTGGCGCTGATCGCGCAGATGATCCACCAGCAGCAAGCTCTGGAAACGCAGTACGGGGTGCGCCTCGAGTACGTCGGGGTGTGCGGGCGCGAGCGGGCGACGATCGACCCCAACGGCCTGAACCGGGCGCTGGAACTGAGCAACGGCCGGATCGACAGCATCGTCACCCTTCACCCGAAGAGTCGCGTCCACCACGGGTTCCGCTGGTTGATCGACGAAGTCCAGCGGCTGGACATCCCCGACCTGCTCGTCATCGACCTGACCGCCTCGGAACTGACCCCGCTGCATCTGATGTGTCTTCAGCAGGGCATCCCGGTGGTGACGGCCAATAAGAAGCCCGTCTCCGATGACTACGAGGTGTACGCCGAACTCCAGCGACTCGGCCGGTCGGGTAAACAGTTATACTGGTACGAAGCGACCGTCGGCGCAGGACTGCCGGTCATCAGCACCCTGCGGGAGATCGTCGTCACCGGGGACGCCGTCGTGGAGATCATCGGATGTCTGAGCGGGACGCTGGGGTACATCTGTTCCCAGCTCGACACCGGACGGCGCTTCTCCGAGATCGTGCGCGAAGCGAAGGCGCGCGGGTACACCGAACCCGACCCGAGGGATGACCTCAGCGGGATGGACGTGGCCCGGAAGGCGCTCATCCTCGCCCGCGAGATCGGCTCCACCCTCAACCTGGCCGACGTGCACGTCGAGAGCATGATCTCCGACGTCCTGGCGCAGACCGGGACGGCCGAGGAGTTCATGAAGCGCATCCGGCTTGAGGACGATAGCTACGAGGCACGCGTGGAGGACAGCCGGCGCCGTGGCGAAGTCCTGCGGTACGTGGCGACGGTGCACGACGGCCGGTGCGAGGTCGGCCTGCGGAGCGTCCTGAAGGACAGCCCGGCCGGCAACCTGTCCGGTCCGGACAACCTGCTTGCGTTCCGCACGGCGCGGTATTCGGACAACCTGCTCGTCATCCGGGGACCCGGCGCGGGCGCGCAGGTCACCGCCGCGGGCGTGTTCGGCGACATCCTGAAGGCAGCGGGAGTGAGATAGGAATGGAGGGGCGAAGCATTCGCTTCCGCGAATGCTTCGCCCTTACAAAGGAGCGTCTTTATGCCCATCCGTGTCGGCATTTTAGGGGCGACCGGCGCAGTCGGTCAGCGGTTCGTGCAGTTGTTGGACGGCCATCCGTGGTTCACCGTCACCGCCCTCGCCGCGTCCGAGCGGTCGGCCGACAAGCCCTATGGCGAGACGGTCAACTGGCGGCTCGAGACAGACATCCCGGCGTACGCCCGGTCGATGGTCGTCCAGCCGTGCGAGCCGGGCTTAGCATGCGACCTCGTCTTCTCTGGCCTCGACTCGAAAGTCGCCGGCCCGATCGAGGAGGCGTTCGCTCAGGCCGGGTACCCGGTCATCAGCAACTCGAAGAACCATCGGATGGATGAGGATGTGCCGCTGCTCATCCCGGAGGTGAACCCAGACCACACCGCCATCATCCCCCATCAGCGACAGCGGCGGGGGTACGGCCGGGGGTTCATCGTGACCAACCCGAACTGCACCAGCGTCGGGCTGACGATGGCGCTCAAGCCGCTCGCCGACCGGTTCGGGATCACGACGGTGGCGGTCACGACGATGCAGGCGCTCTCCGGCGCGGGGTATCCGGGCGTCGCCTCCCTCGACATCCTCGACAACGTCTTCCCGTACATCGGGGATGAAGAGGAGAAGATGGAGCGGGAGCCGCTGAAGCTCTTGGGACGTTGTGATGGGACTGAATTTACCCCGGCGCCGATCGCCATCAGCGCGCAATGTAATCGCGTGCACGTGAAGGACGGCCATCTCGAATGTGTCTCCGTCGCCCTCAGCGACCGGACGGACGAGGCGGCGGTCGCGGAGACGTTCCGGTGGTTCACCGCGCTCCCGCAGGAACTGCGGTTGCCGTTTGCGCCCGCGCAGCCGGTGGTCGTCCGTGACGAGAAAGACCGCCCGCAGCCCCGGTACGACCGGGACGCCGGGAACGGGATGTCAGTCGTCGTCGGCCGCATCCGGCGATGCCCGGTGCTCGACTTCAAATTTTTGGTGCTCGTCCACAACACCATTCGCGGCGCGGCGGGCGCGGCGGTGTTGAACGCGGAGCTGCTGAAGGCGCAGGGGTATATCGGTGGTCGGTGATCGGTGGTCGGTTTCATGGGCGGGCAATGGGCATGGCACGATGGCTCTTCTCTTCTTTCGGCGATTTTTCGTCCTGACATCGCTCCTGTTCCTCCCCGTTCTGGCGGCGGGGCAGGAGCTGACTGTCGAGGCGAACGCCGACCGCACCCGGCTCGGAGTGGACGAGCAGCTCACGTTCACCGTCACCGTCTCCGGGAACAGCATCGACGCGGTCAATGAGCCGACCCTGCCAGCGATGAAGGATTTTCTGGTCGTCGGCCAGACGTCATCGTCGTCGTCGCAGATCAACATCATCAACGGCCGGCTGTCGACCGCCCGGACGATCCAGTACATCTACGCCCTCCAGCCGCGCGCGGCCGGCCAGTTCGTCATCGGCCCGGCGACCGTGACCTACAAGGGCAAGACGTACCGGACGCAGCCGATCACCATCCAGGTCGTCAGCGGCTCACCCGGCGGGGCGGGCGGCCTGCCGCCCCAGGCGGCGCCCGATCGCGCGGTGGCCGGGGAGAACCTGTTCGTCAAAGCGATCATCGATAAGAACACCGTCCGCCGCGGGGAACAGATCACGATCACGTACAAACTGTACTCGCGGGCCAACCTGTCCAACGTCCAGTTCGACCGCATGCCGTCGTACACGGGGTTCTGGACGGAGGAGTTGTTCACCGCCCAGCACCTCGATTTCTCGCCGGAGATCGTCAACGGGAAGCGGTATGATACAGCCGTCCTGAAGAGAGTGGCCCTCTTCCCCACGGCGGTCGGAAAACAGCGGATCGAGCCGCTCTCGATGCTGTGCGACGTCTCCGTCTCACGCCGCCGGGACCCGCTCAACAGCTTCTTCGACGATCCCTTCGACACGTTCTTCGGCCGGACGCAGCGGGTGTCCCTCCGGACAGAGGCTCTGACAGTCAACGTCCTGCTATTGCCCGAGTCGGGGAAGCCGCCGCACTTCAGCGGGGGAGTCGGCCAGTTCACGATCCGGGCGTCGACCGACTCGACTCAGGCCGCCGTCAACCAGCCGCTCACCCTGATTGTGACCGTCGCCGGGGAGGGCAACCTCAAGATGATCAACGAACCGGTGCTTCCCGACCTGTCGGAGTTTAAGCGGTACTCGTCGTCGAGCACGGACGCGATCAGGAAACGGGAGTCGCACGTGAGTGGGGAGCGTGTGTACACGTACGTGCTCATCCCAAAAACATCCGGGGAGCGCCAGATCGGCCCGATCACGTTCTCGTTCTTCGACCCGGCGGCTAACACGTACCGGACCGTGGAGACGAAACCGATCGTCGTCACGGTTGCGAAGGGGACGGGGGAGTCGGTCGCCGAGGGGTTTGTGGTCAACAAAGAAGAGGTCAAGCAAGTCAAGACAGACATCCAATACATCAAGCCCGCGACCGTCGCGCTGGCGTCTCAGGGCGATTTCCTGTACCGCAACCCCTGGTTCCTCCTCCTCCAGGCGCTCCCGATCCTGGCCATGATCGGGGCGGTGGCGTACCGATCGCACGAGCGCCGCCTCCGGTCTGATGTGGGCTATGCCCGGCGCCGTCGGGCGCTGGGGGCTGCGCGGCGAGAGCTTCAGCGGGCGCGGCGGGCGCTCAAACACGGCGCGGCGGAACAGGCGTCGACGTCGATCTCGAAAGGGCTGTCCCAGTACATCGCGGACAAACTGAACGTCCCGGTGGCGGGACTGACGTCCCAACAACTCTCCGACCTGCTGAGCGGCCGCGGGATCGAGCCGGACACGATCCAGACGCTCAGGCACTGTCTGGATACCTGCGATATGGCCCGGTTTGCCCCGTCGGCGGTCACCCCGCAGAGCATCCGGGACGTGATGGCGTCGGCGGAGCAGGTAATCGCCGCGATCGAGAAACGACTCGTGAAGACCGCATGAACGGAGTCCATTCACCACCCGCACGTCACCCTCCATCCCCTCACCCGCTCGTCAGAGTCGGAACGGGAGGAGTGTCAGGACTTGTGCTCATCGTCGTCTCGATCGTCGTCATGGGGGCTGTGCCGGGGTCTGTGGGGGAGCGGGTGGACGACCTGTACCGGCAGGGGAACGCGTTCTACGAACAGGGAGAGTATGCGAAGGCGAGCGCGGCGTATGAACGGATCATTCAACAGGGGTTTCACAACGGGTATGTCTACTATAACTTAGGGAACGCGTACTTCAAGCAGCAGCAATTAGGCAAAGCGATCCTGTCGTACGAGCGGGCGCGGCGTCTGATGCCCCGTGACCCGGATGTCTGGGCGAACTTAGAGATCGCCAATCTGATGACGATCGACAAGCTCCAGCCTCCGTCCCCGTGGATCGGGTTCGTCCTCGTCCTCCGTGTCTACCAGTGGCTGAACGTGAACGAAGCGATCTCGACAGCCTCGACGCTGTACCTGTTGCTTGGTGTCATCGTCTCGCTCGCCATCTTGACTGAGCGGCCCGGCCTCCGCCGGGTGTTGCGGATGATGGGGATGATCGTCGTTGCAGGGCTGCTCGTGTTCGGGACGATCGCCGGCGCGAAGGTCTACGAGCAAGCTTCGGTCAGCCGGGCGATCGTCCTGGCAACCCAGGCAGATGCCCGGAGCGGCCCGGGGCCGAGCTACGATCTGTTGTTCTCCCTCCACGAAGGAGCGAACGTGACCGTGCTCGAGCAGCGCGGAGCCTGGGTCCGCATCGCCCTCCCGGACGGCAAAGGGGGATGGATGGAGCAGATCGCAGTCGGGGTGATTTAAAATCAGTGGTCGGTGGTCGGTTAAACCAGTGACGAGTGACAAGTGACGAGTCAAAAATGGCTTCACCCGTTTCTGGATGGTGCCATTCCCGCGAAAACGGGAATCCGTTTGTTTTTACCGACCACCGATCACCGACCACCGACCACCGATCACTGAATTATTGCACCCGAAACCCCAGCTCCGTGATCGTCTGGCGAATCGCGTCGAGGTCGGGGAGTTCGCCTTTTTTGAAGACGATTTCGACCGCGTGGTTTTGATGGCTTGCGGTGACCTTCTCCACACCGGCGACTTGCGTGACGGAACGCACGACGCGCTGTTCGCAATGCCCACAGGTCATCCCTTCGACGGTGAGGACGTGTTTCTCAATTTTTCTGAACATACGGCCCTCCTTCGGTTCAATACTGGAATCAGTCTCATGAGAACATAACGCTTTGATCCTGATCTGTCAAGCCGTCCAGTAGGGACAGGGACTTTCATGTCCGGGCTCGGCCCTCACTATCCCCCACAAGGAGCAAGAAAGGGGAAGTCCCAGAAGACACGGTTGTCTCCTCTCTCCCCACCGTGTGAGAGGGGCCGGGGGTGAGGGTCTCACAAGGAGAAGGGTGATGTCTACGTTCCGGCGCTTGCTCCCTGGAGTCGTCCTGGTGCTCGTCCTGTGTGCCATGACGGCTGTGCACGCGGAGCCGTACCTGGCCGTCCGGGAAGGGTTGAAATGCAGCGCCTGTCACGTCAATCGCACCGGACAGGGGAAGCGGAGTGCGTTCGGGGCCAGCTATTCCTTGACGAAACTCCCGGCGATCCTCATGCTGGAATCCCGGCGGGGTGAGACGCTGAACCGGAGTGCGAGCGATTTTCTGGCGGTCGGGGCGGATTTTCGGTTGCAGAATCACACGAATTTCCGCGTGCAGGGGGTGGTCGATCCACCCGCCCATCAGAACGCCAACTCGTTCCTGTTGTATGAAGGGAATCTCTACGGGGAAGTGACGCTCGTGAAGGACCGGCTCGCGTTCTACGTCGACGAACGGGTGGCCCCTGATGCGGCGGGCAGCCGGGAAATCGTGGCGCTCATGCGAGGCTTCCCGTATAATACGTACGTCAAAGTCGGCCGGATGTTCATCCCGTATGGGCTCAGGCTCTGGGATTATGATGCGTTCATCCGGAACAAAACCGGGATTCAGGGGGAGGAGTTCGGGTTTGAAGTGGGGGCTGAACCCGGGCCATTTTCCTTGAGTGCGGCCGCGTTGAACGCTGAACCGTTTCGAGCGTTCGATACCAATACCGCGAAGCAAGTCTCGGTCGTAGCCTCTGCGGTCTTCCGCCATGCTCGCGTCGGCGGGTCGTTCAACCTCAACACGAAGGCGCAGACGATGGGCGGCCCGTTCATCGGACTCACCGCCGGCCCGGTCACCCTCCTCGGCGAGTTCGACCTCATCCAGTTTTCCAGCGGCGGACGAGAGATCACCCAGCGGGTCGCGTACGGGGAGATGAACATCCTGCTCAAACGGGGACTGAACGTCAAAGGCGCGTTTGACTATTTCGACCCGCGGAACGGGGACCCCAAGCTGAAGCGGTACCGGTTCGGGTTCGAGCCGGTCATCACTCCGTTCCTTCAACCCCGCGTGTTCTACACGGTCAACCGTCCCAGCATCCTGCCGGGTGCGGCCGGGAAGGGGAACGGAGATCAGCTCAGTATTGAGCTCCATGTGTTCCTGTGAGACATCTGTCCTCACGCTTTCATACAGGGCGGGGTGATGCCTCGCCCCTCAACGACCGCCATTAGGAAGGAGACACAGAATGCCCTCTTCGCGCTATTCGTCCTTACTCGCCGTCCTGGTGCTCGTCCTGTGTGCCATGGCGACTGTGCACGCGGAGCCGTACCTGGCCGTCCGGGAAGGGTTGAAATGCAGTGCGTGTCACGTGAATCGCACCGGGCAAGGGAAACGGAATGCGTTCGGAGTCAGCTTCACTCAGACCAAGCTCCCCGCGATCGTCACGCCGGCTGCTCAACGAGGAGACATCATCAACCGGAACATCAGCGAGTTTCTGTCGGTCGGGGCGGATTTTCGGCTGGTGAACACGACAGCACTGAGCGTGAAGAAGGCGACGCCGCCGGCCAAGACCCAGAATACGTTTCTCCTGTTCGAAGGGAATGTGTACGGTGAAGTGACCCTGGTGAAGGATCGTCTGACGTTCTATGTGGATGAGCAGGTCGCCCCGGATGCGGCCGGAAACCGTGAGATCCTGGGCATCCTCCGCGGTTTGCCCAATAACGCCTATGTGAAAGTCGGCCGGATGTTCCTCCCGTACGGGCTTCGGCTCTGGGATTTCGATGCGTTCATCCGAAGCCAGACCGGACTGTTAGGACAGGATTTTGGAGTGGAAGTGGGGGCTGAACCCGGACCGGTTTCTCTGAGCGCGGCGGTGTCGAACGGGGAACCATTCCGTTCCTTCGATACCAATAGAGGGAAACAGTTGACCCTCAGCATCGCGGGTGTCACCCCTGTTGTCCGTGTCGGCGGGTCGTTCTCGGTGAACACCACCGATCCAACGATCGCCATCGCCAGGAAAGCCCTGACGATGGGAGGGCCGTTCGTCGGGCTGACCGGCGGGCCGGTGACCGTGCTCGGTGAACTCGACGTGGTCCGTCGGTACGTGGGGACGAAGTACGTCACCCAGAAAGTCGTGTACGGAGAGGCCAACATCCTGTTCACACGGGGAGTGAGCGCGAAAGTCGCGTACGACTATTTCGACCCGAGCGGCGGGCCGAAACTCAAACGGGTCCGCATCGGGTTCGAGCCGTTCATCACCCAGTTTATCCAGCCCCGCCTGTTCTACGCGGTGAACCGGCCGCACGTGTTGCCAGGGGCGAACGGGGATCAGGTGACGCTTGAGCTGCACATGCTGTTTTAAGGCGGTGGTCGGTAGGCAATCGCATGAGGTGTTCTCATGATTCGCACCCGTCAACAGCTCCAGGCTCTCGAAGACCAGAGCCTCGCCCCGTACGCGGTCAGGAGCCGCGAAAGCCGAGGACGGCGGTATCCTGAAGAGGAGGATCAGTTCCGGACGCCCTTCCAGCGCGACCGCGACCGGGTGGTGCACTCCAAAGCGTTCCGCCGGCTCGAGTACAAAACACAGGTGTTCGTCTTCCACGAAGGAGATCATTACCGGACGCGCCTGACGCACACGATGGAGTTGGCCGGGATTTCCCAGACGATCGCCCGGAGCGTGGGGGTGAACGAAGACCTGACCGTCACGATCGGGCTGGCGCACGATTTAGGCCATCCCCCGTTCGGCCATGCCGGGGAGCGGGTGCTTCACGAATTGATGGCCGAGTTTGGCGGGTTCGAACACAACAAGCAGAGTCTCCGGATCATCGACCATCTGGAGTGGCGGTACCCGGATTTCCCCGGCCTGAACCTGACGTGGGAGACGCGGGAGGGCATCGTGAAGCACTCGACTCCCTACGATATCCCTGATACCGGGGATTTCGAGACGGGGACGCGGGCGTCGGGCGAAGCTCAGATCGCCAACGTGGCGGACGAGATCGCGTACAATTCACACGACCTCGACGATGTCCTGACCGCCGGGTTCGTCGAACTGGACGACCTGAAACAGCTCGACATCTGGGACGATGCCATCCAGAAAGCCGCCCGGAAGGCGGCTCATTTAGACGAAACTCGCCGGAAATACCAGATCATCCGGGCGCTCATCAACCAGCAGATCACCGACGTGATCCACACCACCCATGCCAACCTGATCCAGTCTCACGCGAACTCCGCTGAGGATGTCCGCAACCTTCCGGAGAACGTCGTCGCCTACAGCGAGTCGATGATGCGGAAGAACCAGCAGCTCCGCGAGTTCCTCCGCACGCATTTCTACGAGCACTTCAGGGTCGCCCGCATGGCGCGGAAAGCCAGACGATTCATCGTCGACCTGTTCGAGGAATACCGCACCGACCCCCGCCAGCTTCCCCCGTCCGCTCAACGCCACTTAGAGACCGAGCCGCTCGAGCGGGTGATATGCGACTACATCGCCGGGATGACCGACCGGTACGCCCTCGATGAGCACAAGAAACTGTTCGAGCCGTACGAGCGGGTGTGACTACACCCCTCGCGTCTGATAGTGCGAAATCTCCACAGTGCCTGGTACGACTGCGTCTAACAGCCGCTTTTTCGCCTCCCGAATATCCGGTTCCTGCGCACGCGATTCGTCCGCGTCGAGCGACGCGATGTCCGGAAACTCGCGTTCCATCCAGATGACGTGCCCTCCGTAAAGTTCATGATGGACGCGGCCCCACTCGACGCGGCCATGCTGTCGGTACAAGGCGTTGAGTGCTTTCAGCGCTTCGATGAATTCGCCCAGGCGCAACGGGGCGATCTTGGCCGTCCATTTCTGGATGATCATGGCTCAACCTCCCCGGCTCATCGCTCCCACGGAAACTCGAACGTCGGCTGGTTCGCGTAGCGCTTCATACGGAGGACGAGCCGGCTGCCCGCTCCGGGGGCAAGGCGGACGGTGAAGGACGCCCCGTCGACCGGGACGCGCTGGCCGTCGATCTCGACGCTGACGACCTGATGCTCGGCGTACGCGCCGCCCTGGATGACGACGGTGCGGGCGTCCGCCGGGTTGACGTTGACGAGCGTGAGGCCGGTCTCGTCGGCCGTCAGGGTATCGACGAGCGCGGCGACGTCTTCAGGTATCCCGGCACGCCGCCGGACCGGGTCGAAGTACCGCACCCGGCAGTGCAGCGGCTGGGCGTTCCGGGGCGGCAGCCCGCCTAACATCAATTCGACCAGTGTTCCGACGACGGCCGGGTTGAACCCGTTGGGGTTGTCGGACAGCCGCGTGTCCGGCGTCGTCGGGTCGTTGCGGACACGCTCCATCCGCTGACGGATCGTGCTGAAATCCTGCTGCAGCGCCTCGACCGGGTAGTTCGGACTCTGACCTTCGAGGAACGCGACCCATCCGGTCATCGGTAGGCGCTTCAGGTCGTCGTCGGCCATCGACCAGTAGTACACTTCCAGCGCCCCGTGGGCGTAAGGTTGCGGAGTGTAGTCGTACCAGCCCTGTTCCCCGTACATGTGCGGGTACATGACGGCGCCATCGATGACCTTCTGGTTGGCGTTGATGGAGTCGAGCATCCGCCGCCAGACCTCGACATACCGCTGATCTCCGGTCAGGAGCAGGGCGTTGCCGAACCCGGCGATGCCCATGTAGACGATGTTCCGGTGGGCCAGGTCGCCCGTCTGCGGGACGACGACCGTGAACCCCCAGCCGTACGTTCCGCCGTACCATTTGCCGTCGCACGCCCCGCCGATCGTCCCGTCCAGTCCGATGTTGGACGGGATGACCCCGCCGTTCGCGCGCGTGCGCTCGACCCAGGCGTCGACGTACTCCAGCAGCCACGTCCTGTATTGAGCCTCGCCGGTCAGCATGTAAGCGTTGAGGGCCAGTCCCGTGGCGACGAGGTTGAGCGGATGGTCGCCGCCGACGTCGTTGTAGTCCTGAAAATGAGCTAACATCTCCTGATAATTCCGCTCCCCGTGGGCGAGGATGAACCGCCCTTCTTCGATCGGGTCTCCGGTCCAGTCGAGAGCAGTTGCCTTGCGCAGCAGGGGGCCCCGGCTGCCGTTGAACATGCTCCGGATGAGCCGGTGCTCCGGGTCGTAGTTGGGTGCTTGCGGGTCTTCATTCATGTACAACCCCGCGAACCGCCTCACGCGGCGCTGGAAGTCAAGATCGCCGGGGTCGGAGAGTCCCAGGACGTGAAACACCGACAGGCTCTCCCCGTTATGGAGCCAATCGAACATGACGGGGAATTCTTTGTAGTACATCCCGTCGCGGGCGAACGGCACTTCCACCGTTTTGGCTTCCGTGTACTGGCGGATATGCCCGTTCTGGGCTTGTTTGCACATCTCCAGGATGATGTCCGGCCCGCCTAAAGCGTGCAGGATTGGCCAGCCGGTGAGGTTTTCGATCGCGTCGTCCGCGCCGTCGTCCCCGCCCCAGCGTTCGACACAGAGCAGGTAGCCGCGTTCGTCGAAGTAACGGCGGTAGAACTCCTGGCACGCCAGACTCTGTACCCGGATGAGTTCCCGCTCTAACAGCGCCCAGGGCGGCGGCGGCATCGGGGAATCCACTGAAACGATGGCGGCCTGCGTGTGTCCGGTTTCCATCAATTGCCTCCTTATTCCTGGCTTGCGTGCGATGACCGTGGTGTGTATTATGAAAATGAGAAGGAGGAACCTCAACGATATGGATACCTTTCAGCGCCTCTATCGATTATTCGCGTACGATACCTGGGCGAACCGTGAAACGCTCGCGTCGCTGAACAGAGCAGGAACGCCGCCCGTCCGCTCGCTGCGATGGATGGGGCACATCATCGCGGCGGAATGGCTCTGGCTGGGACGCCTGAAGCAGGAGCGGTCCCCCATCGCGGTCTGGCCCGACCTGGCGCTGGCTGACTGTGACACCCACCTCACCGACCTCCAGCGGCACTGGCAGGACTATCTGCACGGCCTCGCGCCCGATGCCCTGGCTCAACGGATTGCGTACACCAACACCCAGGGCGAATCGTGGGCCAACACCGTCGAGGATATCCTGCTGCACATCGTGATGCACTCCACGTACCACCGCGGCCAGATCGCCGCCGACCTCCGGCCGGCCGGTCAGACGCCCGCGTACACGGATTTCATCCACGCGATTCGGCGGGGTTTCGTTGAATGATGCCTCTCACGCCAGCCCCAGGAACCGGTTCAGCACGTTAGCGGTGATCTTCGACACTCCATCGTCCACTAAGATCGAGCTCGGATAGCAGATCGACCCGGCGGAAAAGATCGAGCCTCCGCTGTCCGTCTCGTAGTAGACCATCTCCGCGCCGCCGTCGTTCGGGTTCATGCCCTTGGCCAACAACGTGACGTTCCTCGGAGAGCTGGGCGAGATTTTATCCGTCTCATGGCCCGAAGCCCCGCCCGGCACACGCATGTGCAGGCTACGCTCGCCGAACACGTCGCCGCTCTTCAGTCCCGTGCCGGTGAACACCCAATGGGAGGCATCGACCACCCGGTACGGCGCGGCGGTCATTGCCCCGGGGTCCGTGTACACGATGCCTAACAGGTTGGCCTCGGATTCCACGTACTGATGAAAACGGCTCTCCGTCGGGGGCCCGCCTCCGGCTCCATTGCGATAGATGACCGTGTACGTATCCAGAAACTCGACGGCGCAGTTCAATCCATTCCCGCCGAGGTACAGCAGTCGCCCGCCGCGCTCGACGACCCATGCCTTGAGCCGGATGTACATCTCCTTCGACCAGTACTCGGGGTGCGTGCTGATGATCAGGACTCTGTACTCATCCAGGTTCAAGACGCCCGCATGGAACTGTGTCTCGGCGTACAGGTCGTACTCAAACCCTTCGCGCTCCAGCCATCCCAACAGACGCCATTCGGTAGGGGCCACGTGACAGGCCGCCCGGCCCTCGATCGGGTCGGTCACCCGGACGTGTTCGGGGACATGGTTGATCGGCTCCGGCCGGTCGAAGGAGAGCGGCGCATACTCTTCGGTGTCGTAATACCGATGGGTCGGGTCGGTGTAGCGTTTCAGGTCGAGCCGGGCGTTGACGGTCGGCGTCGGCGGGCACCGGTCCGGATGGATGTAATTGCTCCGGCCGCCGAAGTTGTTGTACGCGTTCCAGGTGATGTTCGAGGCCAGCACCGCCACCTGTGCCTGTGGCCGGCTGGGCGCGACGATCCAGGGAAATGAAAAAAACACTCCCGATTCGGTCTTCGCATGGAAATAGTACAGTCCAGATCGCGCCGGAGCCTCCAGGTACTGATGATGAATCGGGCTGCTGTACCCCTGCGTATTCCACCGGATGCCGGTCTGGGTGTAATCCCCGTCAGGGCTGATCTGCATCGTCGCCCGCGGCCCGTGCTCGTCGTACCACCCGATCGTACGGATGAATTCCTTCGTCCAGCCGTACCGCCACAACTCCAGTTTGTACGCCTCCACGGCATGCACCCGGAACTCCGACTTCTCCCCTGCCTGCACCCACTTCGGCCACATGTACCCCCAGAGACCATCGGACAGCAGACGGAAATGGTAGGGTTCCCCTTCCTTCACGGTGATCTGCACGCTCTTCGAGCCGAAGCCCCGGCAGGCGAGCGTCACCTTGTACGGCCCCGGCGCGATCTCCGCGTACACCGCGCCCGTCGCGCGCGAACGGGCTTCGACCGACCCTGAAGCGTTCTCAAACTCCAACAGGATATCAGCCAGCGCGACATACCGTTCATCACTCACGTAGCCGACTAACATGAGAGCCCTCCGGTTGGGAGACGTTTTCGATTGACAAACGAGCCGATCGCGGTATATATCCTACCAGTGCGAACCCGACATCGACCCGTAAACCGCATCGAGAAGGAGCATTCCC
This sequence comes from Candidatus Latescibacterota bacterium, assembly GCA_016209865.1. Classification (GTDB taxonomy): domain Bacteria; phylum JAAXHH01; class JAAXHH01; order JAAXHH01; family JACQVL01; genus JACQVL01. The sequence continues at coordinate 16,677 of JACQVL010000088.1, forward strand.
TATGAACCCCATGCAACCCGCACCATCCCACGCCATCCTGCTCTTCAACGGGCACGACCTCCGCAACTGGCGGACGCGGAAAGGAGAGCCGGCGGCCTGGCACGTCGAGGATAGCGACGTGACCGTGGTTCCAGGCGCGGGAGATATCGTCAGCGAGGAGCGGTTCACCGACTTCCAGATGCATCTGGAATTCATGACGCCGGACATGCCGGAGGCCACCGGACAGGCCAAAGGGAACAGCGGCGTTTTCCTGCAAGGCCGGTACGAGATTCAGGTGCTGGATTCTTACGGCCTCAACATTCCGGGCAAGGGTGACTGTGGGGCGTTCTACAACCAGTTCGCCCCTCTCGTCAACGCGTGCAGGCCGCCGCTTCAATGGCAAACGTACGATGTGATCTTCCGGGCCCCGCGCGTCGACGCAGCGGGACAGGTGGTCGAACCGGTGCGGGTGACGGTTCTGCACAACGGGATCGTGATCCAGAATAACGTTCAACTGCCCGGGCCTACCGGCGGGCCGATCGACACCAACGTCGGAGAGCCGGGGCCGCTCTTGTTGCAGGACCATGGCAACCTCGTCAAGTACCGCAACATCTGGGTGCTGTCCCTTCCGCTCGAAGGGTCGGACACGTACGAGCCGCGGTGACGTTACGAACCGGGTTGCACGGGAATGACACCAGAGCAA
>JACQVL010000005.1 GCA_016209865.1 Candidatus Latescibacterota bacterium
GAGAACGACTCAGACCGGCTCTCTCCCAGCGACCGGGTACGGTTCACGTTACGATTCCTGTTGGGATTCCTGTCCTTCGACTGTTTCTCGACCTCTCCCGCCAGGGCGGACGCCCCCATCATAGAGGCGGCAAGACACAGCAGGGTCAGGGACAGTCGGATACGGCGGGTCATTGCTGCTTGATCTCCTCTAAGACCGCTCTCGCCCGGGTGCGAATGTACGTATTCTCATCGGATTCCACCCTGGATTTGAGGACGTTGACGATATCCTGATCTGCCCGGCGCTGCGTGCCCGTGACCGTCTGCAGGACGTTGATGGCGGTGATGCGCAGGGCCGCGTTCGTGTCGTGCGTCAGGACATACAGGAACGCGTTCTTAATATCCTCGTCGAACGGGTACTTTTGCAGCGCGGCGAACGCGTCGTTCCGGACGCCGGGGTTGTCGTCGGTCTTGAGAGCAGTGATCAGGGCGGCCTTGATCTCACTGTCGGACGATTGCGGCGGGGACGACTTGATCGCATTGACCGCCCGAAGCCGGACGCCGGGGTTTTGTTCATTGATGATGGCGTAAGTTAAGACCTTCTGGATCCGTGGGTCGTTGATATCCCCTTTGATATGGACGGGCCGGATGGCTTCAAAGATGAATTCAATCTGGCCGTCTTTCGCGTCCGCGTCCAGGAACTGGACGTTCGTGATCTCCACATCCCCGGCCGCCAGCGGGTCGCTTCCCTCATCCGACACGGTCTGGACGGCCATCTGAGGCCGGAAGACAGCGGGAACAACCCCCCTCGACCCGGCGTACAGTCCGACCGCAAAGAGCGCCAGCCCGGCGGCCGCGACCGCGTACCCGGGGAACCGGCTGGAGACGAGGGAGCCGGCCCACGCAGAGATCGTCCTCGTCACGCGCTCCCAGAGCGAGTGCCTCGACCGCTCCATCCGGAGCACCGCCCGCAGTCCCTGGCGCGCTTCCCAGAGCAGTTGCTCTGACGGCACCGGACGTCCCGCACCCTCCAAAGTGCCGTACAACTGCTTGAGTTGCTCGAGCTCCAGGCGACACCGCTCGCATCGGGTGAGGTGGTCCTCGACCAGATGCCGTTCCTGGTCGCTGAGTTCATCAGACAGCGACAGGTGCAGCCATTCTCGGATTCGCTGGTGGTTCATCGTCCGGCTCCTTCACTGGTAGGCATCCTTCAACCGTTCGCGCATCCGCTCCGTGGCGGTAAACAGGTATTTCTTCACCGTGCCTTCCGCGCACTCCATCATGTCGGCGATGTCCTTCAACTTATACCCCTCGTAGTGCCGCAACGTGAAGACCAGCCGTTGCTGAGGGGACAATGCGTTCAGGGCCTTCTGGACCTGCATCGCAATCTCCGTGTTGAGTGTGTGTTCATCGGATGTCGCCTCGCTCGCTAACACATCGGACAGTGCATGGGGGTTCGTGTTTTCATCATCAAACTCTTCATCGAGCGAGGCGTGCGCATGTTGCTTCTGGCGGGCGCGATGCGTCAGACACACGTTGGTCGCGATCCGGTAGAGCCAGGTCGAAAACTGGCTGCGGAACTCGAACTTCGGCAGCGCCCGGTAGACCCGGAGGAACACTTCCTGGTAGAGGTCTTTCGCGTCCTCCGGGTCGCTGACGTACGCCATCGCCATCGATAAGACTCGCTTATCATAGCGATAGACCAGTTGCTCAAACGCCATCACATCGCCCCGCTGAGCCTGGGCAATCAGTTCGGAATCGTCCAGCGCCATTGAATTCCCTTGTCACAGCGGACCTCTGGACTCTGTCCAGACTCGCGCCAGCGGAAATCCCCACCACGCTCGTGCAGGGTCGCACGCCATGACGTCGCGATGGTCAACCGTCCTCTAAGACTCGGAGAATCAGAAAAAGGTTGGGGGGGCAAAAAAAAGAGTGAAGAGTGAAGAATGTAGAGTGAAGAGTGAAAAACACGGCATACTGCAGGCTCTTTTTGCCTTTCACTCTTAACTTTTCACTCTGCACTCTTCACTCTTCACTGCTCTTTCACTTCCACCGCCCGGTGTTCTTTCAAGGACCGGTATCCCGTCTCGACGAGGGCGATCGTCTTCAGGTTATCATGACCGGAAATCTCCGGCTCTGTCCCGTCCTCGACCGCGCAGAGGAGCTGGGCCATCGTCCCCTCGAACGCGTCGGGGAACAACACCTGCGGCCATCGGGGCTGGAACCAGTAGCCCGGCTGCTGCGTCGTCGTGAAGTTGAGGGTGCTGGGGGTTAGCGTCGGGTAATCCGGCCAGCCGATCGTCCCCCAGGCCAGGCCGTCCGTGCCCTCCACCCGCCACTTGATGTAGATATCCTTCTCCGCTCCCTCGCGGGCCGGGCCGGTCCAGACATCATCCCAGGCCGCGCACCGCAGCCCGTTCTCGTATTCGAGGATGTACAGACAGATGCCATCCGTGTGCGGAAACGTCGTCCGCGGGTCTGTCCGGGCGCTGACGAAGATGCGTTCCGGGTCGCCGAACAGAAACCGGAAGCAGTCGAGGTGGTGGATGCTCATCATGCGCAAGGTCAGCCATTCGTATTCCCGCTGCCACGGCATCCAGTGGGGGATCGCCCGCATCTCGACCGTCGCCAGCACCGGCTCGCCGAGGGAACCTCGGTCGAGCAGGCACTTCAACGCCCGCTGTGACTGGTCGTATCGCATGTTCTGGTTGACCCCGAGCGTGATCCCCGCCTCGTCGCACAACCGGACGATCTCGCGCGCGTCCGCGTAACTCATCGCCAACGGTTTTTGCGCCAGAATCCCTTTGACGTGGCCGTTGTGCCGGACGGCCTGCTGAACGACGCTGAGTTGCTCGTGGGGCGGGACGGCGATGTCGACGATCTCCACGGCCGGGTCGCTCAGCAGGGCGTCATACGTGTCGTACACCCGTGCGATGCCACGGGCTGCCGCCGTGTCTTCCGCCCGCGCCCGCGCCCGGGACGCGATGCCGACGACGTGGAACCCGGCGTGCTGATAGGCGACCAGATGGCAGTCGCGCATGATGAACCCCGCGCCGATGCAGCCGATGCCGTAATCCAGCTTCTTCGGCAGCCGGGGGAGGTAGTCGAGTTGGAGGTCGAATGAACCCGGGATTCGGGGTACGGGATTCGGGGTTAGGGAGTGATCGGACATAAGAGACCTCGGGGTACGGGATTCGGGAAAGACAACACAGAGAGGCGGAGAACAGTTCGTCATTCTGTCATGTTTGGCCTTCCTTTATCCCGAACCCCTAATCCCGTACCCCGTATCCCGTTGGTTTTCTCGCATGCCACGGGGTATTCGCCTCGTACACATGGGCGACGCGCAGGACGGTCGCTTCGTCGAACGGCCGGCCGGCGATCTGGAGGCCGATCGGGAGTCCGGCCGCCGTGAACCCGCATGGGACAGTCACCACCGGGAGGCTGAAGAAGTTGTAGAGACGGGTGAGACGGGTAAGGGCGCTCCGCGGGTCTTCGGTCTGGCCGCCGAGCGTGACGGTCTGCACGTCCGCCGGGATGGCGGGAATAGCGGTCGTCGGGCCGACGAGGACATCCACGTCCTGAAAGACCTCGGCACATTCCGACATCAGGACGGTCCGGAGTCGCTGGGCCTTCACGTACTCGACGCCGGTGACGGAGAGCCCCTGTTCCAGCCGGAGCCGAACGTCCGCCCCGTAGTCCTCCGGCCGGGTCTTCAAGGTGGGCTCGTGGTAGGCCGTGGCTTCGGCGCAGAGGATGGCGAACGCGGCGGCCATCGCCTGCTCGTCGTGGGGAAGCGCGACCGGTCGAACGGCACCGCACAACCCTTCGAGCACCGTGATCGCCGCTCTCACGGCCGACTCGACCTCCGAGTCGAGCCGTGCGAACGCGTCGGTAAGGACACCGACGCGGAGTCCGGTGATATTGCCGATCAGAGCGGCTGTATAGTCAGGGACGGCGAGGTCTCGGACTGTCTCATCGTGCGGGTCATGGCCAGCCATCGCGCCCAGCAGGATGGCCGCGTCCCGCACCGTCCGTGTCATCGGTCCCACATGATCGAGCGACCAGGACAGCGGAAACACCCCATGCAAGGAGACGCGGCCGTACGTCGGTTTCAGGCCGACGATCCCGCACAGACAGGCGGGAATGCGGATCGACCCGCCCGTGTCCGACCCGAGCGCCCCGTAGCAGAGGCCGGCCGCGACTGCCGCGCCGGAGCCGCCGCTCGACCCGCCGGTGATGCGGGCCGTGTCCCACGGGTTGCGGACAGCCCCAAAGTGGGGACTCGTGCTCGTCGCCCCGTAGGCGAATTCGTGCAGGTTCAGCTTGCCGATGATGACTGCGCCGGCCTGCTTCAGTCGGGTCACGACCGTGGC
>JACQVL010000106.1 GCA_016209865.1 Candidatus Latescibacterota bacterium
CCGACAAGCCCGCCAACTAACGCATTCCAGCTCCGAAAGCGATCAGTCGGATAGTTAATCTCCGGGAAGGGGCTGTACCGGAACCGCCCGCGCGCTGTCCGCGATTCAGCAAACAGACCGGCAGCGATCAGACGCATCAGGTTGAGCGCCTCAGCGGCCGCCGTGCACTGGTGGTAACGGATCAGCCCGAACGCAAGATAACCAGTCATGAACGGCACCGCGCCGCGATAGTTCCAGCATCCATGAATCTCATCGAAAATCCCCCGCCTCGGCTCCACATACACGCGAACGGCCTCCATCAGGTCGCGGGCTTTGGCAAGAAAGCGTGGGTCTCCCGTCTGATCATACCAGCGGATGACCTGGGCGAGCGGCCAGCCGACGTTCCGCGCGGAACGCCCCCACGGGTCGCAGTCGAGCAGGTGCTCCGCAAGTCCCTTCGCAGCGTCCAAACTATCTGGATCCCCCGTTATCAAGTAGTGATCGAGCAGTCCGTCGCAGTTCAGCCCGATATTTCCCATCGGGCCGCATGAGGTGTGATCCTCTCCGTAGCTGTGGGTGGCGCCGGCCCAATCAGGATGCTCAGGACAGAAGTGAATGATATCCACCTCTCGAGTATGCGTACAGGCCGCGTCGAAGTACCGGAACCACTGCGGAGACCCGGTCTCGATGTACTGGATCAGCCCCAGATGGGTGCGCCCGCGGTAGTCGTTGCTCCAGGCGGTGTCCCAGTATTCGCGGTGTCCCAGCCGTGGAGCGCGGATGCCCGTCCGCTCGATCACCGGGGTCATCCGCTCCGCCCAGGCTGCCAGTCCCGGCGTGTGACGCGGCGGCCCGGTCTCGACGACGCCTGACGCGATGAACCACGACTGGTTGAAGAGACGGGGCGCATCCTGGACGCACCGGTTGAACCGCTCCGCTTCATGAGAGGAGACGGTGCCGTCGTGGAGCCAGAGCGCAAACGTTTGGCGCTTTGCCTCACCGCGGCCGATGCGGGCGCTCGGACGGTCGTGCGGCCAGCTCAACGCATCCTGCCCTTCCGGGAGCGTCGCCAGGCTCAACAGGTCGGGACGGACGATGATCCCTGTGGGGAATTCCTCCGCAAACCACCGCATCGCCCCGACCACCCCTCCGTCGGCGTGCCGGAGGTTGATGAACCCGGCAGCCTGCCCGGTGGTCGCCACCCACGAGGTGTTCCGATAGATGCGTGCCTCATCCGCGCGCTCCTGCCGGCAACTGACCTCGGCATCCCGGTACAAGGGTATGGCACGGGCCTGCTCGATCGTACCGTGGTGGCCCATCGCCTTGACGCCGATATCGTCCGGGTCGTGGCCTGGGGTAAACGGCCCGAAGTCCACGGTAGCGTTCTCCAGGCCGGGTAGACGAACCCGCGCCGACCAGTCCAACAGCATAGCCATCGCCTGGTCGGACTCGTTCACCAGACGCCAGTCGACCAGGAGGTAGGGGAGTCCTGCCCAGACGTGGAGCCGGACACGCCATGGCCCGAACCGCTGACCCTTCTCGTCGAGCATGTCCCCGTCGAGGCGGACGACCGCGCAAAGCGGGCTGGTCCGCTCGATGACGACGCAACGACGCTGTGCAGTGAAGTGGTCCCGCCAGCCGACACGGTTGAGCTTGATCGACAGGTCGATTCGCCCGACATCGAGGCCGGACGCACACGCGATGCCGTCAAACACCCCCGCGCCCGTCTGCTGGCCTACCCTCAGGGTCATGGCTCCGTTGGTGACGGTGGTGATGCCGTTTCGCGTCCGCACGCGGACAGGCTGCGCCGGTCTGGCCGGCTCTGCGTCTGGCATCAGCCGATAGCGGCCGTTTCTCGTCGCGATGAACTCGCATAAGAGCCACCGGACGCTGCCGTCAGGCCAGTGACTGATCTCGGTGGAGACAGAAGGGATCGACTGTCCTTGCGGGTCGCGCAGCGCAAACGTCGTGTCTGGGCTGACTGATCCTCTGGGCATCGGGACGCCCGTCCGCACCGGGTAGCCGGGAGAGGGGAGCCTGCCGGACGTCACGAGGGAGAAGGGGAGACCGGTCTTCGGCAGCGCACGGCGACGGCTTTTCCGGCGTCTGATGGGGACCGACTGTTCCTCTGGCCGTACCGCCTGATGACTTGCAGTCAGGTACACATCCCCGAAATAGGCCGAGGTCTGGAAATTTTTCACTGCGTCGTGCGGGTTGAACACGCTCCATGAAAAACGTTTGTACGTATCGCCGGGCAGGTGCGTCGTGCTGGCGACTTTATCCACCACCCGGAAGGTGAGCACGATCTCGCTGGCGACAGCGTTCGTGATCTCGACGACACGGTAGGGATCATGATAACCCGGCCATCCGGGGCCTGCGGACTGAGACCTCGGGTCGACCATCTCCTCATCGGCCACGTCCTGCTCCCAGACCAGACGGCCGTTGACGAGCAATTGCTTAAACCTGTGTCCGATGAATGCCTGCGTCCCCGTCCAGGCATCCTCATGCCAGGTGCCCGAGTAGTTGTCCGACTGATAGAACGAGACAAAAAGTGGTTCACCCGCACGCCAGCCCGCAGGCGGAGTGACGGTGACTTTCCATTCCCCGAACCCTCCTGCGCGGCTGGGTCTCCACGGATGCTCGGCGACCAGAAGCTGCCGGGTGGAATCGCGGTGTGTGACGAAGCCCCGCGTCTGCTTACTTTTCCACGCCTTGAGCGGGATCAGTTTCGGTCGGGCGTTGGCCATCGTCCCTCCATTAGCCTGCCGCTTCAGCGTCGGGTGTCTTCAGATGGCGGTCCAGCCAGGTGAACGCTTCGTCTTGGATATCCGCGTCGTAGCAATGCGGCTTGGGCGGGTTGTGATGGCGGAATTTGTCGGGACACCCGGCCCACTCATACCCTGAGCGAATCTGGCGTGCCGCCTCCTGCTGTCCTTCGGGCGGGAAGAGCAAGTCTTCGCTCGTGCTGACGACCATGCTGGCGTTGGGCGCGGCCATGATCGTCAGGTCGGGCACGTCGAGGCGATCCCACACGCCAGGCAGCAGGCAGAACGTCCCGATCGCCCCGCTGACGTTGTACACCTGCTGGTAGTCGCCGGTCGTCATCCATCCGACGCTCACCGACGCTTTGACCCGCCGGTCGAGGGCGGTCAAGATGTTCGTCCGCCAGCCGCCCCCGGAGAGGCCGGTGCAGCCGATGCGGGCCGCGTCCACTTCCGGCCGGCTGATCAGATAATCGACGCAGCGGCTGTCGTCCCAGTAATTGACCCCCATCCAGGTCGTCCCCGCCCAGTTCAATTGCCGGACGCCCAGGTAGAGCTGCTCCTGGACCAGGTTGTCCAGGGCGGCGTACTCGCGGACCGACAGCGCGAACGGGTCGTAGTCGGCAGGAATCCCATTCAGCCCGCGCGGGGCCCGTTCCCCAAAATGATGCGCGTCGATCACGATAACCGCGTACCCCCGTTTCGCAAATTCTTCCGCCAAAAAGCGCCCGCTGTAACATTCATTGCGATGCTCGACGAGGACGGGATGATCCCGGCCGGTGTTGACCATCCGTTCCTTGCCGAACAGCATCGGGCCGCCCCAGGCATGAAAGACGACCAGGCCCGGAACCGGGTGCGTGATCCCCTTCGGAAGGAGAAAGTACCCCTGCACTCGAACCCAGGGCGTCGTGTTGAACGCGACGTGCTCAAGGATGAAGTCGGGCCGTTCCGTCCGGTCGAGGGTTTCAGGCTGAAGGTTGAGCGGGCCGGGGTCGTAGTGGAGTCCGTCCAGCAGACAGTGCTGAGCGGCCTGGCGCCATTCCTCGAACGTCCCGGACGGATGAACTTGACGCCACCGATCCGCGTTGAGGTCGAGGGGACGATGCTCCCGGATCCCCCGGATCATGCCTTCGAGGCTTCCGTAGGCACACAACGGCGCACGGGAAATCTTCAAATCGTGGTGAGGGACTCGCATGCGGTGTCCTCGTTCTTCCCTGTTGGAGAGAATTATCGCTCTGGAGCGTCGACAGACAGCGGGAGACCAAGACGACGGCGTATCTCTTCCTGAATCTCGAGTGAACTCCGTGTCCCATCGATGTCCACGATGAGTGCCTTCTGGCGAAACAGGTCGAGGATGGGCTCCGTCTTGGCGTGGTAGTCGTTGAGCCGGCCACGCACCGCTTCTGGGGTATCATCGGGTCGCGGGATGAGTTTTCCTTTACAGACATCGCAGACGTCGGCAACCGCAGGCCGATGATAGATGAGGTTATAGTCGAGGCCGCAGCCAGAGCAGAGACGGCGGCTCAGGATGCGCTCCATGACGATCGCGTCCGGGACGACGATATGGATGACGGCATCGATGTCGTATGTCTCCAGGAAGAACTCCGCCTGCGGCCGGTTCCTCGGAAACCCGTCGAGGATGAACCCGTAGTTCCAATCGTGCTGGTCGAGACGGGACCGGACGATCTCATCCACCAGCTCATCAGGAACCAACTCACCGGCCGCCACGATCCGCTTGACCCGCGCCCCGAGCTTGGTGTGGTTCTGGATGTTCCAGCGGAAGATATCTCCCACGCTGATGTGGACGAGGTCGAAATCCTTCTTCAGCATCCCCGCCTGAGTGCCTTTGCCGCTCCCCTGCGCGCCCATGATGATATACTTGCGCATTCCCCATCTCCTCGTCTACCAGTCCGCCACACTCCCGTCCGATTCGTAGTAGAACTCCCCGCCCAATTCTTATTGATAAACACAGTTCTGTTCCGCCTCTTTCTCGTCGATCTCAAACCCCAGGCCGGGCCTCGTCGGCAGGTCGATGTGCCCGTCCCTGACCTGCCAGTCTTCGCGGAGCAGCCCGGCGCCCAAGCTCTGGTCGATCTGCTCCTGGATGAGGAAGTTCGGGACGACCGCGTCGACGTGCAGGGCAGCCGCCAGGGCGACCGGGCCGATGGCGCAATGGGGCATGAGGTGGATGTAATACACCTCCGCCATGTTGGCCACCTTCTTGAGCTCGGTGATCCCGCCCACGTGCGACGTGTCGGGCTGGATGTAGGCGACCGCGTGCTTCTCGAAGATGTCACGGAACCCCCAACGGGTCAGCAGACGCTCCCCGGTGGCGATCGGGTAGGACACATGGTCGGAGACGAGCTTCAGCGCATCGACGTTCTCCTGCGGCACCGGCTCCTCCACGAACATCGGGCGCATGCCCTTCAGTTCGTTGCAGACCTCGATGGCGAACGCCGGAGTCATCTTGCCGTGGAAATCGAACGCCAGTTCGACGTTCGGGCCGACCCACTCCCGCATCAGGTACGCGCGTTCGACGAACTCATCGATGACCGCCGGCGGTTCGTGTCCCCGCCATTTCCCGCCGGGACCGGATTTAAACGCGGTATACCCTCCCGTGCGTTGCAGCCATTCTAATCGCTCTTTCGCGGCGGCTTTCCCTTCGTCCGTCAGGTTCGGGATGCCCCAGTGGGCGTACACGCGGACCCGGTCGCGCGCCGCTCCGCCTAAGAGCTGGTAGACCGGCACGCCGACATGCTTGCCCGCGATGTCCCAGAGCGCCTGGTCGATGCCCGATAGGGCGCTCATCAAGATCGGCCCGCCCCGGAAGAACGCGGAGCGGTAGATGTGCTGCCAGTGGTGCTCGATGCGCAGCGGGTCTTTTCCGATGAGGTAGCCTGCGAGCTCCTCGACGGCGGCGGTCGTGCTCTTCGGTTTCCCCTCAAGCGTCGTCTCTCCCCAGCCGACGAGACCGGTGTCGGTCGTGACCTTGACGAGCCGCACCCGCGGGCGGGGGAAGAACTGGTCGATGCGGACGATGTTCACGGGGATGTTCTCCTGGTAAGCGCTTCTGATCGACCTGAATTGGGGTCTTTACCAACCACCGACCACTGACCACCGACTACCATCTTCTTCTCACACTCGCATGCGCAGCATCGGGTTGGTAAACGAGACGCGGATGTACTCACCGGAGTGGAGCGATTTGGTGCCGGGGGTCATGAAATGGATGATGAACGCCCGGCGCTGGCGGTCGGTCGTGTTCGGCGCGGTGTAGTGCAGGGTCTGGCAATGGTGGAGCATCGCGCCGCCGGCCGGCAGGTCGATCACCACCGCCTTAGACGCGTCGACCGTGTCCCCCAGGTCGAGGAGGGCGTTCGTGGATGCGGACCGTGGATGCATGAGCGGGCGGAGATGCGAGCCGGGGAGGAGCTGCATCGCCCCGTTGCGGACGTCGGCGTCGTCGAGGGTCATCCAGCAACTCACTAAATTGGCGGGGACGCATCGCCAGTACGCGTTGTCCTGGTGCCAGAAGACCGGCCCGCCGTGGCGCGCGGGCTTGTACAGGGCTTGATCGTGGAACAACTGAATGTTTGGGCCGAGCAGGGGTTCGACAAGGTCGAGGATCTGGTCGTTGTACAGCAGCCGCCTGAAGTGAACGTTCCGTTCGCACATCTGCATGATCTGGAGCATCTGGACCTCGGCGTTGTTCTTGGCGTCCAGGTCATCCGTGTTGTCGATGGCGAGGTTGCGGAAGCCCCCGTGTTGGTGGGCCAGCTCAAACTCACGGTCGTACTCGCGGCGCAGCAACTCGACCAGGTCATCGTCGAGCAGTTTGCCGATTCTCAGGTAGCCGTGCTCTCGGAAGCTGTCGACCTGTTCCGGCGTCAACGTGATGCGGTCAGTCGTCGATGCGGTCGCGGCCATGGGTCTGCTCCTCCGGGGGTGAGGAAAAGACTTTGCAAATGGAGTGAATGTCACTACTATTGAGATAAGATCGAATAGTGGATTCCCGCCTGCGCGGGAATGACACAAGAGAAGCCCTGCATCGCACGAGTGAGTATAATAGGGACACAACCACGTTTGGTCAAGGGTTAGATGAATGTGAGGAGATCATCATGATCGTCGATACCCACGTCCATGTCTGGGAGGTCGATCCGTCCAAATATCCCATCGGGCCGACCGCCCCCGGCTGGAACTCCTATCCAGACGAGCCGGGCACCGCCGATGAATTGCTCGCCGAGATGAACGCCCACGGGGTCGACTGGACGGTCCTGGTGCAGACGAGTTGGTCGACCTGGGACAACGGCTACATCGCCGATTCCGTGGCCCGTTTTCCGGATCGATTCATCGGGCATGGGTTGATCGATCCCCAGGACCCGAACAACGCGGAACGGGTCCGGTACTGGATCACCGAACGGGGCCTGGCCGGGTTTCGCTTTCACCCGCTCTACTATCCCGGCGCGGATATCCTGCTCACCCGCCAGAACGAGCCGATGTGGGAAGCGATCGCCGAGCTGGATGCGGTCATCCAGCTCCACCTGCAGGTTGAGCACGCCCATCAGGCCGCCGTCATCGCACAGCGATATCCCGATATGACGCTCATCCTCGACCACATGGGGTATCCTCAGATCGAGGCTGGCGAAGCCGCGTTCCAGCCGATCATCGACCTGGCCCGGTACGACAACGTCTACCTGAAGCTGTCGGATGTCGCTCACCGTTCGAAGCAGGACTTTCCGTATACGGACGTGCATCCGTTCATCCACACGCTCCTGAAAGCATTCAGTGCCCGGCGGATGGTGTGGGGCACCGGGTTTCCGGGCCATCATCGACAGAAGCATCACTGGCCGTCCTTAGAGCAGGAACTGCGCCTGATACGAGAAGGCCTGCCGTTTCTGACGGATGATGAGCGAGAACGCATCTTAGGCGGCACGGCGGTTGAGATCTGGGGTTTACGATAGGGAGGGTTCACCCAATGGCATCGTCTCGTCCCAAAGTTGTGCTGGCCTGTAGTCAGCGGGTTCACGAGGTCTATACGACACCCCCGGACTTAGAGCGACTTCAAGCGTTCGCGGATTGGGAGTGGGTCGCCTGCGAAAAAGAGCTGGCCAACGACGAGCAGGAAATTGCCCACCTGATCGACCGCTTGAAGGATGCCGACGGTCTGGTCGTGTGCGGGGGAGCGCCCCACATCAGCGCCGACATCATGGCGCAGGCCCCAAAGCTGCGGATCATCGGGGACATGGAAGCCGACCGCTTCGCTGCTCGCATCGCGGTCGAAGCCGCGTGGGAGCGGGGCATCCGAACGGTGGACACGACGAACGGCTCGTCCTATCCGGTGGCGGAATGGGCGCTGGCGTTGATTCTGATCTCGCTGCGCAACGCGGGCGCACTGTTTCGCCGTATCATCGCTGGTAATTACGGCAAAACCTACGATGATCCAGGCTATCTGCGCGGGGAGCTCGTCGGGAAACGGGTGGGGTTGATCGGCTGCGGCCACATCGGGCGGCGGCTCATCACGTACCTGAAACCCTTTGACGTCGAGATCTGGGTGTACGACCCGTACCTCCCCAAAGAGATGGCGGATGCCCTCGGTTTTCTCCTGACTTCCCTGGAGAACCTGCTGTCGCAGTCCAACGTGATCGTCTGTCTGGCGCCGATCACCCCGCGAACCCACCGGATGATCGGGCAGCGGGAACTCGACCTCATTCCGTCCGGCGCGGTGCTGGTGAACGTCTCACGCGGCGCCATCATCGACCCGGATGCCCTGGTCGCGCGGCTGAAGCGTGGGGATATCATCGCCGGGCTGGACGTGTTCGACCCGGAACCGATTCCAGCAGACAGCGAGATTATTCATCTTGACAATGTCTTCTTGAGCCCGCACATCGCCGGGGTCACCGCGGCCGGCGCGCCGCGCATGTTCACGCTGATGGTGGACGAACTCGACCGGTTTTTCCACGGCCACGAGACGTTCTTCGACCTGACTCCCCGCTCGATCGCCAACCGGCGGGGGAGTAAGCCACAGCGGTAAACAGCACACTCACGTGATCTCGAAGTCGACGAGTTCGCGGGTGCCCTGAAAGATGAGTCCATCGTGGCCGACTTCTTCGGCGCCGGTCATGATGCCCAGAATCGCTTCACGCGGCCAGCCTTCGCCGTGGATGATCGGATACGATGGAATCTCCGTCGGTAAGTAGAGCCGCGCCTTGATCAGGTCCTGCATGACCAGGTCCTTTACTGGAATACTCCGGAAGAGCCGGTCCTGGTCGTCGAGGTGGTACGCGTCGATGGTGTCGGGCAGGCCGAGTCCGTCGTAGCCGACGAGGCGGTAGATGATAGACAGCGCGTCCGTTTCGCGTAAGCCGGGGTTGGCCTCCTGGAGAAACCGGGCCCATACGATCAGCGTATTGACGACGAACGCCGGGATGTGGGAGACCAGCGGGCTGGCGAAGTCCGAGAATTCGGCCCAGTCGGCGTGGTTGTGGCCCACGAACAGCGACAGTGAGGCCGGATGGGTATCCGTCCCGAAGATGATGTCTGGCCCGGCCGCCCTGTGGACTTCCCGGTGGAAGCGTTTCAGGTTCCTGGTTAACAGCTCAGTCCGGAAGCGGAACCAGTCGATCAGACCGGATTGTCCGCCCAGGAGTTGGAGGAAATCGAACGGCCCCATCCCCTGCCGGCAGGCGGTGGTCAGCAGCCTGGCATTCAGGCTCTGGAGCCG
>JACQVL010000095.1 GCA_016209865.1 Candidatus Latescibacterota bacterium
GATCACCACCCCGCCCCACAGACGGCTGAACCGAAACGAGACCGCCTGGGGCGCGTCGGACGAGACGATGATGATCGAGATATGCTTCTGTAGCCTGGCCGTTCTCCGTCTCCAGACTCGCATGATCACGCCCTCGCGCGCGTCCCAGTAGACATCAGACACGCAGAGGTTGCAATATAGAACGCTGGTTTTCTCTTGTCAATGGTTTTTCGAGCAATAAAAGCTGTTCCCCCGTCTACTGCCCACTGCCCATCTGCCTACTGCCCAGGATGGGCGGGGGTAGGGGTATTACAACCTCACCTTGAGCAAGTCCAGGATCCGGCTCAGGTCGTCTGTCGAGTAGAATTCGATCTCGATCTTCCCCTTGTGCGGGCCTTGCGTGATCTTCACGCGTGTGCCCAACATCCGCTGCATCGTCTCCTCGACGGCCAGGAGGTTGGGGGGTTTGCGGGGCAGCCGGGGGCTCTCGCGGACGCGCTGGAAGCGATGCTTGATGATCTCTTCCACGTTCCGGACGGACAGCCCCTTCTGCACGATCTGCTGGCACAGGGTCGTCTGCGCCACCCGGTCGTCGAGAGCGAGCAGCGCCCGCGCATGTCCCATCGAAATCTCGTCCGCTAACAGGCGTTTCTGGACGTCTTCGGGCAGTCGCAGCAGCCGGAGGGTGTTGGCCACGGTCGCCCGGTTCTTGCCGACGCGCGCGGCGATCTGGTCCTGCGTCAGGCGGCATTCTTCGACCAGACGGCGGTACGCGCGGGCCTCATGGATGGGGTTGAGGTCGTCCCGTTGGACGTTCTCGATCAGAGAGATCTCCATCATCTCTTCGGGAGAGGATACCTCCATGACGATCGCCGGGATCTTGGCGATCCCCGCCTGCTTGGCCGCGCGCCACCGGCGCTCGCCCGCGATGAGTTGGTACCCGCCGTCGCTCTCCCGGACGGTGATCGGCTGGATGACCCCTTTCTCGACGATCGACCGGGCGAGTTCGTCGAGCTTCGCCTGATCGAACGACGTCCGGGGTTGATACGGGTTCGGGGAGACGGCGTTGACGTCGACCTGGACGACGCGTTGTTCGTCGGCGTCGTCGCTGAGGTCTGGAATGAGCGCCTGAAGGCCTCGTCCCAATGCCTTTCTAGCCACTCTGAATCACCTCCCGGGCGAGGCTCATGTAGCTCTCCGCCCCCGATGAGAGAATGTCATACAGGATGATCGGCTTCCCAAAGCTGGGCGCTTCGCTCAACCGGACGTTCCTGCCGATCGTGGTCTTGTACACCTTCTCCGCGAAGTATTGTTTGGCCTCCTCCTCGACCTGCCTTGACAGGTTGAGCCGCTTGTCATACATCGTCAGCAGAATCCCCTCGATCTTCAGGTTCGGGTTGAGATGCTTCTGCACCAGCCGGATGGAGTTCAGCAACTGGCCGAGGCCTTCGAGGGCGTAATACTCGCATTGAATCGGGATGAGCACGGAGTCGGAGGCGGTCAGGGCGTTCAGCGTCAACAACCCCAGGGATGGCGGACAGTCGATCAAGAGGTACTCGTAGTCCTCGCGCGTCCCACGGAGCGCCGCCTCGAGCTTCCGTTCCCGCGCCATCGCGCTGACCAGCTCGATCTCCGCGCCGACCAGCCGGTGGTGGGCGGGGACGACGCTCAGGAACGGGATTTCCGTGGGCAGGATGGCTTCTTCGACCGGCCGTTCTTCGACTAAGACTTCGTAGATCGTCACGTCGAGCGGCCGGCTGTTCAACCCCAGCCCGCTCGTCGCGTTCGACTGCGGGTCGATGTCGATCAAGAGCGTCCGTTTCTCAGCGACCGCCAGGCAGGAGGACAGGTTCACCGCCGTCGTCGTCTTCCCGACGCCGCCCTTCTGATTGGCGATGGCAATGACTTTGCCCATCGTGCGCTCCATACCGATTTTGGATTTTAGATTGTGGATTGTGGATTGTGGATTCGGGAATCCGAGACACCCGACTCACTGGATGAAAGTGTCATCACCAGGGCGACCGCGTACGCGGCCAGCCCCTCCTCCCGTCCGGGAAAGCCTAATCCCTCCGTCGTCGTCGCCTTGACCGACACCCGGTCGGCCGGCAGGCCGAGCGCCGCGCTCAGGCTGGCCCGCATCGCCGGGACGTGCGAGGCTAAGCGGGGACGCTGCGCGACGACGGTCGCGTCGACGTTGGCGACCGCCAGACCCGCGTCCCGGAGCAGACCGACGATCTGGCTGAGCAACGTGAGACTGGACATCCCTCGATACTGCTCATCCGTATCGGGGAAATGGTGTCCTAAGTCCCCTAACGCCGCGGCCCCTAACAGGGCATCCCCGATCGCGTGCGCGAGCACGTCCGCGTCCGAATGGCCGAGCAGCCCGCGCTCGAACGGAATCTCCACCCCGCCCAAAATCAACGCCCGCCCCGGCGCGAGCGCGTGGACGTCGTACCCGAACCCGACGCGGAAAGGGGGGTTAGCGGACACGAGAATTCCCCCTTCGCCTTAAAATCTGCTCCGCCACCACAACGTCCTCCGGGGTCGTCAATTTGATGTTCTCATAGCTCCCCCGCAGGATCGTCACCCGATGGCCGAGCCGTTCGACGAGCGCCGCGTCGTCCGTTCCCTCATACCCGTCCGCCCGCGCCCGCTCATGGGCGTCGCGCAGGAGAGCGTACGAGAACGTCTGCGGCGTCTGGGCCGCCCACAGGGTCGCCCGGTCGGGGGTTGCGACGACGACCCCGTCGTGAACGATCTTGATCGTCTCCTTAACCGGCACGGCGACGAGTACCGCGCCGTGCGTCCGGCAGAGGACGACCGACTCCTCGATCACCTCAGGCTCGATCAGCGGCCGGACACCGTCGTGTACGATGACGATGTCAGCATCGCCCTCGATCGCCTGCAACCCCCGGTAGACCGACTCCTGGCGCGTCGCTCCGCCGGGGACGATCCGCCACACCCGGCGATAGCCGAACGCCTCGACGACGTGCGTCCGGCAGTGCTCCTGTCGCTCCGGGTCGACGACGAGCACGCAGCCGTCGACGTGCGGGCATCGATCGAACGCGTCTACAGTATGAGCGAGCACCGGCCGCCCGCACAACGGGACGTACGGTTTGCCGATGTCCAGTCCCATCCGGAGGCCGCGGCCGGCGGCCGGGATAAGGGCGACGACGTGTCCCATGCTACACAATCACCATCGCATCCCCGTAGCTGTAGAACCGGTACCGCTCGTGCACCGCTTCCTCGTACGCCCGCAGCGTCAGCTCCCGGCCGGCGAACGCGCAGACGAGCATCAGCAGGGTCGACCGGGGGAGATGGAAGTTGGTGACGAGCGCGTCGATCAGGCGGAACCGGTACGGGGGATGGATGAATCGCGTCGTCCATCCTTCGTACGTCCGGCCGGCCAGGTCATCTTCATCGTCAGCCTGCCCGGCGGCGATCGTTTCGAGCGCCCGGACGACCGTCGTCCCGACCGCCACGACGCGGCCGGTCGATCGCGTCTCGACGATCTGCCGCGCCGCGTCCGCCTCTACCCGGTAGAACTCCGCCTCCATCGCATGGTCTTCCACCCGGTCGGCCTTGACCGGCCGGAACGTCCCCGGCCCGACGTGGAGCAGGATGGGGATGATGCGGACGCCGCGTGCGCGAACCTGCTCGAGGAGCGGCTCAGTGAAATGCAATCCGGCGGTCGGGGCCGCGACCGCGCCGGGCGCATCCGCGTAGACCGTCTGGTACTGAGTCCGGTCTGACTCTACCGGTTCCCGCCGGATGTACGGCGGCAGGGGCACGTGACCGACCCGTTCGACGATCCGGCGGACATCGAGATGCTCAGGAAACCGCAGATACCGCCGGTCCGCCTCCGGCCCTGCGGCAACTTCCGCAGAGAGCACTCCGTCGCCTAACACCAGCTTCGTCCCTGGGACGAGCCGGCTGCCAGCCCGGAGCAGCCCCTCCCACAGGCCCGGTTCCACCTCGCGGACGAGTAAGACCTCAACCTTTCCGCCTGTTTCCGCCCGTACCCCTTTCAGCCGGGCGGGCATCACCCGCGTGCGGTTGACCACCAGGCCATCGCCCGGCGCCAGGTACTCGACGATCTCCCGGAACGTCCGGTGCTCGATGTCGCCCGTCCGCCGGTGGACGACCATCAGACGCGCGGCGTCCCGTGGTTCGACGGGGTACTGCGCGATCAACTCGTCCGGGAGAGGGTACTCAAAATCAGCCGTGTTCACCGTCGCGAGAACAGGTTCAGGAGAATCGTGAGAACAATGCTGATCAGGATGCACGTCGCCAGCGGAACGTAGACGCTGACGTTCTTCCACTGAAAACTGATATCTCCCGGCAGCCGTCCGATGAACGGGATTTTGTCGGCCAGCAGGAGGCCGGCTCCGACGATGACGCTCATCATGCCGAGCAGGATGAGGCCTTTGGCCAGGCCAGAGAAGTCGTTCATGGTCTATGTTTTGATTTTTGCTCTCCGCTTTTTGGGCATAAGCGGAATTAAACACCGTAACGCGTGGTTCACAGCCTCCGAGTCTGGAAAATATTCTCGCACGTCTGGTTCTAACATCACCGCCCCATCGTCCAACCGGAAGTGCTGCACAATGGTTGTTCCATTCGCTTTATGAATCTTGACAGTATGGCCCTCTCGATAGGCTTTGTAATGTTTACCTCGAACCCCGCCTGACATCTGAGCAAAATCATATTCGGGGCGCATGTCGTCACCCTCTGAAATTTCCTTCACTTGTTTAGAATTCACCTTCCTCATAGGTCCTCCGTTCTTGGGACGTTGCCTTGCGGCAATTGATCAGGCGAATGTTCTCTCCTCGCTCGGTGTGACTCACGATCAACACTCGTTCTTTCGATGACGTCCCGATGCTGAGGTAGCGTTGTTCGTGTTCGGAGTGGTCTGGGTCTGGAAACGTCCATAAAAATGGATCATTGAACATGCTCACGGTTCGCTCATATTTTTTGAAGTTCTCAAGAATTGACCCACCAGGAGACCCAAAACATGGCCCAAATTGACCTCTTGTCTCCACTTTGAAACTTGTCTTGTAGAGGCTTCATGAAAAGTGGGGAAATTTTCTCACTTTTTGGTCATTTTTAACCTCGTAGTGGGGAATCAATTTCATTTAGTGGCCTAAAATTTGAGCGAACCGTGAGTTGATCCATCGACAAATCGAATCGTTCCCTGCGCATATCCCTGGTCTCCGGGACGAATGTCAAAGTGGACCCCAGTCTCAACAACAAAATGAGTCGTGGCATAGCGATCAATCACCTCTTTCAGGTGATTGAAGTACATCTGGATGACCATACTCAATCTCTCGCAGTTGCTGGAGTTTCTGTTCCAACCGTTGCTTCAGGTGATACTCCCCCGCCCACCGCACATATTCCTCGTCATGGCCGTCCAGGTCTTCTGCGGTCAGATGCGCGATAAAATACTCAGACGTGACCTGATACTTCTGCTCAAACGGTCTTAACCGATTGCTGGCCATCTCTAAAGCTAGTTCATATCGTGCGATTTCAGCCTCAATCGCTGATTTAACCAGATGAACGATGTCACTCTCTTCGTGGCTTGATTTGACGTAAATAGTCGCACTCATGTCGAGCCCCCTTCGGTCTTTCCCTTTTCCCCTTTTCGCCCCACTACTCAAACAACTCCGCTTGCTTTGTCTGGGGCTTCATCAAGCCCAGGTGCTGGTACGCTAACTCCGTCACCATCCGTCCGCGCGGGGTGCGCTTGATGTACCCCTGGAGGATGAGGTACGGCTCGTACACCTCCTCCAACGTCTCGCTCTCCTCCCCGACGGCCACCGCGATCGTGCCTAAGCCGACCGGCCCGCCGTTGTACTTCTGGATGATCGTGGACAAGATCAGCCGGTCCATCGCGTCCAGGCCCTCCTCATCCACCTCGAACATCTTCAGCGCCGCGTCCGCCACCGCCTGCGTGATCCGCCCATCCACCTTCACCTGCGCGTAGTCCCGGACGCGCCGGAGCAGCCGGTTGGCGACGCGCGGAGTCCCGCGAGACCGCCGGGCGATCTCCATCGTCCCGCCCTCATCGACTTCCACTTTCAGGATGCGCGCCGCCCGCCGGATGATCAGGTAGAGTTCTTCGGGGGTGTAGTAGTCGAGCCGGAGCACCACCCCGAACCGGGCGCGGAGCGGGGAGGTGAGCAGGCCCGACCGGGTCGTCGCGCCGACGAGGGTGAACTGCTGAAGGTCGAGCCGCAGCGACCGGGCGCTCGGGCCTTTGTCGATGATGATGTCAATCGCAAAGTCCTCCATCGCGGAGTACATGTGTTCCTCGACGACGTGGTTCAGCCGGTGGATCTCGTCGATGAAGAACACGTCGTGCTTCCGGAGGTTCGTCAGCAGTCCGGCTAAGTCGGCGGGACGTTCGAGCGCCGGGCCGGAGGTCGACCGCATCTCCACCCCCATCTCGTGGGACAGGATGGTGGCGAGCGTCGTCTTGCC
>JACQVL010000096.1 GCA_016209865.1 Candidatus Latescibacterota bacterium
ATCCGTAGGGGCGATCCTTGTGATCGCCCGCATCGGGGCGAATACAAGATTCGCCCCTACAGGTTTTTACCGATTTTGGTCGTCAAAATTCATTAGGGGGAAACCCGTTGGGTCGCCTGCAACAATGACCCATCCTGGCGCACCCTTCTCACAATACCATCCCCCCTTCGAAATGGCAAGAGAAATCTCCATCCTTCTCCCTTGCGCGGGTCGCGGCCGGGATGTATCTTGAATCACGAATGACGCCGAAAGGAGGCTGGTCGATGTTTCACATCCCGGAACCACCCTCAGACGTCCGGATCGAACGGATCACCTGCGTGGACGTGGTCGGGACGAGTCCCAAGATGATCGGGAAGAACGCGGTGCGGGACGACCACGGGAGTACGACGACCGAACGGCTCGTCCGGGTGTTCACGAACACCGGCCATGACGGGCTGGGGGTGACGCGCGTCCCGGTCGCGTCGATGGAGGCCGACGACATCCCGCGCGCCCTCGGCGCGAGTCCGTTCGCGTTCGCCGACCCGGCCTCCGGCATCGTCCTGCGCGGACTCGAGCACGCCCTCTGGGACGTGATCGGCAAGGTCGCCGGACTGCCCGTCTACGCCCTGCTCGGCGGGAGCGTCCGGTCGGCGGTCGACGCGTACGACGGAGCGCTGTATTTCTGCGACCTGCTCGACCCGGCTCGCGGCCTGGCCCGTGTGGCGGAAGAAGCGACGGAGAGCGTGGCGCACGGACACCGCGCGATCAAGATGAAAGTCGGGCGCGGCCATCGCTGGATGCCATCGGCTGAGGGGTTTCGGCGGGACGTGGAGGCGATTCGCGCCGTCCGGCGCACGGTCGGCCCGGATATCTTCCTGATGATCGATGGGAATAACGGGTTCGACCGTCCGGGCGCCGAGCGGTTGCTGGAAGAAGTCGGAGATCAGGATCTCTACTGGGCCGAGGAGATGTTCCCGGAGACGATCGAGGATTATGAGCAGTTCCGGACGTTCCTCGACCGGCGGCGGCTCCGGACGCTTATCGCGGAGGGAGAGACGCTGCCCGACTGGCCGCCCATCCAGCCGTACCTCGAACGCCGCCTAATCGACGTCGTGCAGCTCGACATGAACCAGATCGGGCTGAGCGCCTGGCGACGTCTCGCTGCGTTCGCCGAGACGGGCGGAGTGCGCTGTTCGCCCCACACCTGGTCCTCCCGGTTTGCCGTGTACGCCAGCCTGCATTTAGGGAAAGCCATCCCGAATTTCCTGTCCGCTGAAGTCCCGGCGTACGAACCGGACGCGTACCGCCCCGCCGGGTTCACGTTCCGTGACGGCCAGTACATCGTCTCCGACATGCCAGGATGGGGACTCGTCATCGACGAGCCGGTGTACGAGTCGCGGTATCGGGCGCAGGAGAAGCGGTATGAGAAACAGTGACGAGTGACAAGTGACGAGTGACGAGTAAAAACGAGCAGAGGGGCAGGAGAGCAGAGGGGCAGGGGAGAAAGGGCAGGAGCAGAAGACGAGATATATCATTCCCGCAGAAACGGGAATCCATGAAGGAGGAAACCATGCAGATTCTCCGATGTGAGCCTGGAGTGGTGCTCATCGACACGCCCACCATCCGGTCGGAGGTGGCCGAACTGCCGCCGGGGGGAGGGTATGGCCAACACCGTCATCCGGGGTCGGACGAGATGTACATCTTTTTAAGCGGGGAAGGGAAGGTCGTCGCGGATGGGGTTGAGCATCCGTTCACGGGGCCGATGCAGGCGTACATCCCGGCAGGAACGTCGTATGCGCTCGTCAATACGGGTAAGGCCCCGCTTCGACTGATCTGGGCGCTCGCGCCGAACGAATCCACCCATCCGGCACCGACGGCGACATCCGGTCCAGTGTGGATCACCGAGTGCGTATCCGGACAGCGGTTTCCGGCGTCCCCCCGCGTTCGGGGCGGCATGCTGGAGTTCGAGCCCGGCTTCGAGTGCTCCTACCACAGCCACGACGGAGCGGATGAGATTTTCCTGTTTCTCCGCGGCCAGTGCCGCATCACCGTCGAGGAGGAGGCCGCGGACGTCGGAGTCGGGGAGGTCGTGATCGTGCCCGCCGAGCACAAACACAAGCTGATGGCGCTGGGCGACGAGCCGCTGCGGATGTGGCTCACCGTCACCCCCAACCACGAGCCGACGCATACCCACTACGAACAGCGGGCGGACGGGACGTGGGCGCGCATCACCCCACGGGCGGGATCGGCGTAGCAGGAATCCCTCTACGGCGGTGCGTCAAACCAGTACGCTAAGTACTGCCAGCGGCCCCACGGCGCGTAGATGTCCTGGATCTGCGCATCCGTCACCGGGCGGCCCTGAAAGTATTTCTTCGAGACGAATGCGCGGATCTCCGTGTCGATCGCCAGCTCCTCATACCGGCCCAAGATCATCAGGAGCGTCGCGGCGGCATAGCTCCCGATTCCCTTGATCCGGCGCAGCTCCCGGCGTACTTCCTCAATCGGACGCTCCGGGTCCTCGAACCCAGAGAGGTCGAGCCGCCCCTCGCCGAGGGCGGTGGCCAGTTCCCATACGTAGGCGCTCCGGTAGCCCAGACGCGTCTCTCCCTTGAGAAAACCCTGGCCTGCGGTGGCGATGGCTTCCGGGGTCGGGAAGGCCCGCCAATCGTCGCGGCCGGGGAAAGACTCTCCCAGGCCGGCGACCAGACGATCGACGATCCGGATCGTGCCCGGCCAGGTGATGTTGGTCGTACAGATGGTATAGACGATATCCTCGAAGAGATTCGGGCAGCGCAGCAGCCTGCCCCCGCCCGGCCGGAGGCGCAGGCTCCAGCCGTTGAGCCGCGAACGAAGCTGGTAGAACTCTCTCAGGTCTTCGTCCAGCCGGAGTACTCGACGCACCGCCCGGCGGACCTCGGCTTCTTCATCGGGAGTCAGCGGCGTTCCTGCCTCGACCGTCACCCGGACGCGCGGCGCGCGTGGTGTCCCGTTCCCCTGCATCCGGAGACGCACGACTGTGCCGCTCCGGAGTCGGTGGACCCGACAGAGTTCTGCCGTCGCCGCTTCCCAGGCAAACGGTCGCAGGGCGACCCATCCGTGCGCACGGGCGCTGGACTCAAAATCGAACGGCCTCGGCGCCCGTTCTTCGAGCACGCACGAAACACGCGAATATTTTCGGGACATGTATCATCGCTCCTTTTTGCTGGTCCCTCCCATTTCTCCTGTTG
>JACQVL010000117.1 GCA_016209865.1 Candidatus Latescibacterota bacterium
GCGGCTGGCCTACGAGGTGCCGAAGGCGGCGCACATCGTCTTAGCGGTGTACAACCTGTTAGGCCAGGAAGTCATCCGCTTAGTGGATGCCGAGCAGCAGCCGGGGCGGTATGAGTTGGTCTGGACCGGGCGGACTGCGCAGGGGCTGTCGGTGGCCAGCGGGGTGTATCTGTACCGGCTGACCAGCAGCACCGGGTTCAGCGAGACGAAGCGCATGACGCTGCTGAAGTGAGGCTCGGGGTTCGGGATTAGGGATTCGGGGTTCGGGAAGAGCAACCGGACCCCGGCATCCCCGCTCCGGGTCACACAACGGCCCGATCAGGGGAGGGAGCTTGGAACACCCTTCTCTCTGGTCGGGCCGTTTTTTTGAGGAGCTGTGGGCCGCTCGCCGGAAGACCTTGCCTATCTCAGACACCGGCGGAGAAGATCACGTACTCCAGCCAGTCGTCCCCGTCGTTGACGATCTGGTGAGGGGCGCCGGGGGGGACGAACACTCCGCTCCCTTCCATGATCCCCTGCGTGGTTCCCTCGGATACCACCATCCCCCGCCCATGCACGACGTAGTAGACCTGTTCCACCCCGTCAACCTGATGGAGGGTGGTGGCCCGGCGTCCCTGGACCGTCTCGCGGACGACGCGGTGCATGCGCTGGAGAACCGCGCCCTCCTCCGGACTTCCCGTGCCTTCCGGGCTTAAAAGGTCCCAGACGACCGCCTTGTGCGTCCCGATCACCGGGGGCGTGTTCCGCCAGTTGCGGACGGCGGGCGTCCCCTGATGGACGTCACGCAGCGGACAACTGACGATCAGGTGTTCCATCCAGTCGTCCCCGTCGTTGAACGCCTGGTGGGGCAGGTTGACCGGTAAGTAAATGGCGTCCCCCTCCTGCACATCCCGCTTTTCGTCCCCGATGAGCACCTGTCCTCGGCCTTTGAGGATGTAGTACATCTGCTCGATCGTGTCATGGCTGTGATGATCGGACGTCCGCCGCCCCTGGAGGGCGTGCTTGACGAACCCCGACATGCCCCGGAGCTGTGCCATATCAGCGGGCTTCGGGTCGGCCATGTCCACCTGTCGAAACAGCGGCCAGATGATCGCGCTGATGTGACCGACGTACGGGTCCTGATTCCGCCAATTGCGCACGATAACCATACTGCCTCCTTTGAAAGAGAGATCAACCGCAAAGAACGCAAAGGTCGCGAAGAGTTATTCTGTGAGACAATACAGATACCCGTCCCCGGCGGCGACGAGCACCTCTGCATGACCATCCCCGTCGGCGTCCGCGATGATGGGCGCGCCGACCGCCCCGCCCAGATAGTGCGTCCACACGACGGCGGGCTGGCCATCCCGGACGCCGACCGCGTAGACCTGGCCGTCGTAGCAGCCGAACAGGAACTCCGGCCGGCCGTCCCCATCCACGTCCCCGCAGACGCAGTCCGAACCCGCCGCAGGCAGGGGCAGCGTCCATCGCCGCTCCCCGGTGTCCGCTGCGTAGCAGTCGAACCGTCCGTCGCGGAACGCCACGCCTAACTCCAGCCGGCCGTCCCCGTCCACATCCCCGATCCCCGCCGCGCCGCCCGCGTTGTAATGCAGGCTGTCAACCACCCACCGCCGCGTCCCGTCAGCCCCGGCGCAGGAGATCGTCATGTATCCCCCGCTGCAGATGACCTCGGCCTGGCCGTCCCCGTCCGCATCGACGACGCTGACCGGATGATAACCCGGCCGGGTCGCGTCCTCGAACAGGGTCGCTCCGGTCCGGCCGTCGAGGATGACATGCGTAAAATAGTACAGGCCGACCAGGTCTTCCAGTCCGGTCCCCCGCAAGTCCGCCTGCGCGGGGAGATAGGCTAAGCCGGGGATGCTCTCCCAGAGCGTCT
Organism: Candidatus Latescibacterota bacterium; assembly: GCA_016209865.1. Lineage (GTDB taxonomy): Bacteria > JAAXHH01 > JAAXHH01 > JAAXHH01 > JACQVL01 > JACQVL01. Next base: position 1,874 of record JACQVL010000117.1, read on the forward strand.
CCCCGGTGACGCCGTGGATCAACCGGCTCCGGTGGCGGCCGTACATCGGGTACTGGATGCCGGCGTAGACATCTTTGTGGACGCGGTCGGTGAAATGACCGGGCGCGAGCAGGTAGAAGTCCATCGCCGAAGGTCCCAGTTCGAACTGCCGGATCGACCGGCCAGACCCGTCGATCAGATGAAGACACCGGTCGTCCCGCCCGACGAGCAGGAGCGCTTTCTCTCCGCGTCCGTCGATATCGACGATGAGCGGCTGGACCTGCCAGTCGGGCGCGACGGGCGGACGGGCATCCGGCCCGACCGTCCAGCAGCGCTTCGGGACGCCCGCGTCGAGCGTCGTCGCGTCCAGACAGTCACGATGGCCGGATCGCCGGGCGACGATCACGCGAGGTGGGCCGTCCAGGGTGAACCGTGCGACGCTCGGCGTCGGCACGAACCCGCCCGTCTCGAACTGCGCGATCACCCCGTCCATCGGGTCGATGACAAGCACCTGCCCGTCGGCGTCCGCCGCGAACAGTTGAGGAGTCCCCTCGCCAGGCAGGTCGCCCGTCCCGATGATCTCGACCGCCGCCGCGTCGTCGAGCGGGACGGTGTGCGTCACGTCGAGGGTGAGGCCGTCCAGCCAGACCAGGGCGGTCCGGTGGCCGTCCCGCCGCTTCGCTAACACCTCCATCCGGCCGTCCCCGTCGATGTCGTACGGGATGACGGTCGTGCCGACGTCGGGATAGTAGTTGTTGTTCATCCCCGGTGGGTCGTCCGCCCGGACGCGGCAGAGTTCTGCGTCCGCCCGCTCGCCCGTCTGCTCGAACCGCCGGAACGCGGTCAGCCGGTCGTCCCGGTCGGTGAACACCTCGCGGACACCGTCTCCGTCCACGTCCGCCGCGCCGGCCAGCGTATGGCCGACGAGGTCCCACACCGTCCGGGCCGCCACCGGGTCGATCGCGAAGATGTACGGGAACGACTGGCCGTGCGGGTTGAAATCGAACACCTGCCGCCGGTGGTCGTAGCCGTACTCCATCCCGCCCGTCCCCTGGATGAGGATGAGCGGCCGCGGCTGGTCGTCGTACCGGCCGGCGATGTCTTGCACGGTGTGCCGGTCGTGGATGATCCGGGTGTACCGCTGCCGGAGGCCTTCCGGGCTCGGATACATCGTCGCCAGGTAGTAGAACCCGGTCTCGGCGATCTCCAACCGGCCATCCCCGTCTAAGTCGACCAACTGCAGCGCGCCGTAACTCCGATGACCGTCGTGCCGCTCGACATCCTTCAACTGCCCCGTCGCCCCGTCGTAGACGGCCAGGACGAGTCGGGCGTGCTCCCGGTTGTCCCCGCCCTTGCTCCCGACGACGACCTCCAGGCGCCCGTCCCCGTCGAGGTCGCCCACGACGACGTTCGGCCGGTAGTGGAGGTTGTACAGATGGCGGGAGGGCTCTCCGCCCCATAAGACTTCCGGACGGTCAGCCCCACGGGCAAACGACAGAACGTACCCGTTCTCCCCGGCGTTCTGCGCCGCTTTGTTCCCGAACCACACCAGCTCCGGCCGGCCGTCCCCGTCTAAGTCGGCTAACTTATGGCCCGCCTGGATCGACTGGAAATCGGCGAACGTCCGTTCATGGAGGAGCGTGCCATCCGTCCCACGAACAACATACAACGTAGCAGGCGTGTCTGCCGTCAGAATCAGCTCAACCGTCCCGTCCAGGTCGACGTCTGCACTATACAGCAACGTCGCGCCCCGTGGGAAAGCGTGCTGCCAGAGAAGCGTGCCGTCCGTCCGTCGGACGGTGAGGCCGCCGCCGAACGTCAGCAGCACCTCCGCCTGCCCGTCGCTGTCCACGTCAGCGGCCCGAACCTGCTGGGGGTTGCCGCCCACGAACCAGCGCCAGCGGACGGCGGGACGGGTGATGCGCCCGGCGAGCGTGGCCTGGCCGGTATGGCACGGGTTCGCCCGGTACATCGGCCATTCGCCGGGGATGATGCGGTTGTAGTGGAAGGCGGGCATGGAAATTCCAGTGGTCAGTGATCAGTGGTCAGTGATCAGTTAAAAAACCTGGTTCATCCGACATTTTTACGGATCACGCTGATGAGAGTTTGATGATCAAAACAGGTCATCCGTAGGGGCGATCCTTGTGATCGCCCGCATCGGGGCGAA
>JACQVL010000091.1 GCA_016209865.1 Candidatus Latescibacterota bacterium
CACCCTCACCGTGCGCGGGTTCCAGACTCATCACGCGCTCAGTGCCGTCTCCCTCAACAACCCGGTGTACCTGACGCGGGCGGACGGCCATGCGGGGGTCGCCAACGCGAAGATGATGGAAATCGCGGGCATCACGAAAGCCACGAAGCCGCCGGAGGGCGGGGAGATCATCAAGGACAAGGACGGCAACCCCACCGGCATCTTCGTCGACCGGGCGCAGGGGCTGATCCGGTCGGCGTTCGACAAGCTCCCCAAGCCGACCCCTGAGCAGCAGCGCGCCGAATCGATGAAGACGCTGGAGCTGGCCATCCAGGAATGTCTGCAGAAAGGGATCACCAGCTTCGACGACGCCGGGACGGGCATCGAGACGATCAACCTGTACAAGGAGTATGCCCAGCAAGGCAAGTTGAACATGCGGCTGTACGTGATGCTCAGCGGGCTGGACACGATGCGCCGTTTCGGGAAACCGCAGGTCGGGCTGTACAATAATTTCCTGACCGTTCGGGCGGTCAAGCTCGTCGCGGACGGGGCGCTCGGCTCGCGTGGCGCCGCCCTGCTCGAGCCGTATTCGGACGACCCGGGCAATTCCGGGTTCTTTACCACCCCGCCGGACACCGTCCTCGCCGCCGCCCGGTACGGCCTGGCTAACGGCTTCCAGGTGTGCGTGCATGCGATCGGCGACCGGGGCAACCGGATGATGCTCGACATGTTCGAGAAAGCCATGAAGGAATTTCCTCAGGTGAAAGATACCCGGTTCCGGGATGAGCATACGCAGATCTTAGACGAGCAGGACATCCCCCGGTTCGTCCAACTGGGGGTGATCGCCTCGATGCAGGGCATCCATGCGACGTCCGACCGGCCGTGGGCGATCAACCGCTTAAGCCCGGCGCGCACCGCCGAGGGGGCGTACGTCTGGCAGAAGCTGTTGAAGTCCGGCGCGAAGATCATCAACGGGACGGACGCGCCGGTGGAGGATGTCGACCCGATCAAGTCGTTCTACGCGTCCGTCACGCGCGAGGATGAGTCGGGCAACCCGGCGGGCGGGTTCGACCCGGACCAGCGGATGAGCCGGGAGGAGGCGTTGCGGTCGTACACCCTCGACGCGGCGTATGGTTCCTTCGAGGAAAACATGAAGGGAGCGATCGAGCCGGGCAAGCTGGCCGACTTTACCGTCCTGTCGAAGGACATCATGACCGTGCCGGAGGATGACATCCTCAAGGCCGAGGTGATGTACACGATCGTGGACGGCAGGGTGCGGTACGAGAAGGGGGCGATGAAGCCCGCCGTGCCGTGAGAAAGATCGGGGTTCTGGATTCGGGGTACGGGGTTCGGGACATCGATTCGCGTTGAAGCTTGCATATCGTGAACAGTGTTGCCATTCCCGCGCAAGCGGGAATCCATCAAAGGGGGAGAGGAACGCATCAGGGCCTCTCCCCGTTTTATTGCCACCCTTCACTTCCCCCCACCGGGCAGGTGGGCAATGGGCAGTGGGCAGTAGAAGCCGTTCCCCCGTCTACTGCCTACTGCCCGGTGGGGCCGGGGGGCTGTGCGGGGACTGCCCACCTGCCCGGTGAGGAGGAAAGAACTCCTTGACGGATAGAGCAAAAGATCACATATTGGGGAGTCCGCCTGCTCATGAAATGGACGGGCGCACTGACCTGGACGGGGTATCATGGCGCGTATCGTGCGAATAGGATGCCTGGCCGGCCTGCTGGCCGCAGGATGGTGCGCCCGGCCGGCGGACGCGGCGCTGTCCGCCAGCGACGTGACTCAGCGGGTGCAGCGGCAGTACGGGACGATCCGGTCCGTCTCCGCCGACTTCGTCCAGACGTCCCGCCTGGGGCCGACGAACCAGTCCGGCCAGGTCAAGGGGCGGATTCTCCTGAAGAAGCAGAATAAAGTCCGGGTCGAGATGGGCGGCCAGGTGATCGTGTCCGACGGCAAATCCGTCTGGGTGTACGTCCCGGAGAATCAGCAGGTGCTCGTCAGCCGGGCCGACCGGCGTCGCGGGGGGATGCGGCCGGATGATTTCCTGTTCTATTACTCCAGCCAGTATGCCCCGACATTAGTCGGCGAGGAGACGCTCGACGGCGTTCCGCACTATATTTTGCGATTGATCTCGAAAGAATCTGGTGCAGACGTCCAGGAACTCCGGGTGTGGGTGGACAGCAAGCAGTGGTGTACCCGCAAGGTCGTGTACACCGATGCGACGGGCAGCACGGTGACGATTATGTTCTCCAACATCCGGCTCAACCCGCCGCTGCCGGACGCGACGTTCGTCCTGCCCATCCCGAAGGGCGTGGAAGTGGTGGATCTGCGGTAAGGAGGCCCCCATGATCGGCACGACGCTCTTGCACTACCGCATCCTCCGCAAGCTCGGCCAGGGCGGCATGGGAGAAGTGTACCTCGCCGAGGACACCAGGCTGGAACGCCAGGTCGCCCTCAAAGTCCTGCCGGCGGCCGTCCGGCGCGACCCGGAGCGCATCGCCCGGTTCAAGACCGAAGCCAAAGCCGCCGCCCAACTCAACCACCCCCACATCGCCACGATCTACGCCGTCGAAGAGGTCGAGGACCTCCTGTTCATCACGATGGAATACGTAGACGGCCAGCCGCTGTCCGCCCTCCTCCCGCCGGACGGCCTGCCTCTGGCACAGTTCTTCGCCTGGTTCGTGCCCCTGGCCGATGCCCTCTGTCATGCCCATGAGCACCGGGTGACCCACCGCGACCTCAAGCCGGGCAACCTCATGGTGTCCAAAGAAGGCGTGCCGAAGATTCTGGACTTCGGTCTCGCCCAGATCACCCGGCCGGAGCCGGTCGAGCCGGGGGTGGTGGATCATGATGCGCCGACGGAGAAGGTGCCGCCGCGGCCGTTGCCCCTGACGCAGCTTGGGGCGGTGTTGGGGACGCCGGCGTACATGTCGCCGGAGCAAGCGGAGCGGAAGCCGACCGACGCGCGGACGGAGGTGTTCAGTTTCGGGGTGGTGCTGTATGAGGCACTGACGGGGCAGCGGCC
>JACQVL010000110.1 GCA_016209865.1 Candidatus Latescibacterota bacterium
CGAACCCCGTGTTTGCTCCAGGAGGCTCCATGATTCACCGTTTCGAACCCACCATCTACCACCCGACCCTCGGCTCACATGACCCCGCCCTGCGGATCGTGGACGGGGACACCGTGATCACGACCACCGTGGATGCGGGCGGACGAGACCGGTTCGGCAATCAGGTCACTCAGGGCGGCAACGCGCAGACCGGCCCGTTCTACGTCGAAGGCGCGGAGCCGGGGGATACGGTAGCCGTGTATTTCGACCGGCTGTGGCCGAACCGGACGACCGGATACACCGGGACTCTCGTCGCCCCGAACGTCCTCCACCCTTACTACGTGCGAGCGACCGCGCGAGCGCTGTCCGAACCGCCAGGTCTGGCTGAGTGGCAACTCGACCTCGACAACGGCACGGCGACGCTCGTCAAGCCGGAGACGAAGCTCGGCCGGTTCGTCCTCCCGCTCGCCCCGATGTTAGGCTGTTTCGGGGTGGCTCCGCCCGGCGGCCAGGCGATCTCGACGGCGACGTCGTCGACGCACGGGGGGAACATGGATTACAAGGGGTTCGTGACCGGGACGACCGTGTATTTCCCGGTGTTCGTTCCCGGCGCGTTGCTGCACGTGGGGGACGGCCATGCGGTGCAGGGCGACGGGGAGATCGTCGGGACGGGGATCGAGACGTCGTTCGACGTACAATTCACCGTCCGGCTCCTGAAGGGCAAGAAGAGCGGTTGGCCGCGCGGGGAGAACGACCGGTACATCTTTACCGTCGGGAATGCCCGTCCGCTCGACGAGGCGCTGCAGCACGCGACGACCGAGATGGTGGGCTGGCTTCAGGATGACTACGGCCTCGACCCGGTCGGCGCGCAGATTCTGCTCGGCCAGTGTGTCGAGTATGAGGTCGGCAACGTCTTCGACCCTGCCTACACGATGGTGTGTAAGGTGGCGAAAAAACTCTTGAGGAGCATCGCATGACGGAGCATGAACGGTATCTCTTCGATCTGCGTGGATACCTGGTCGTCGAGGACGCCCTCAGCCCGGATGACGTCGCGGCGGCGAACGACGCGCTCGACCGCCACTGGGATCGGGTGATCCCCCGTGCGCGCGAGTATTCGCTCTCCGGCAAGTCCACGGCCCTGCACGGGGAGAAGGGGCGATTGGAGTGCCATTTCAACCTGCTGTCGTTAGAACGCCCGTCGTGCGAGCCGTTCCGGCGAATGCTCGCCCATCCGACGATCATTCCCTACCTGAACGAACTGCTCGGCTCCGGGTTCCGGCTCGACCACGGGCCGGGGCTGATCGCGATGGAGCGGGGATGCGAAGGGCACGTCCTCCACGGCGGGGGCGAGCCGTACGACCCGTCGCAGTTCTACGTCTACAAAAACGGGCGCATGTTTAACGGCCTGACCGTCGTCTCGTGGCAACTGACGGACGTCCATCCGGGCGACGGCGGGTTCTGCTGCATCCCGGGCAGTCACAAGTCCAATTGCCTCTGTCCGGTCGACATCAAGCTGTATGAGGCGCACCGGGACTGCGTCCACCAGGTGGCGGCTCCGGCGGGGTCGGCGGTCATCTTCACCGAAGCGCTGACTCACGGGACGCTGCCGTGGACAGGGCAGGGACAGCGACGGTCGATCCTCTTCAAGTACTCGCCGGGGTTCCTGGCCTGGGGCGGCTGGTCGCCCTCACCGGACGCTTTGCTCAACGACATGACGAAGGAACAGCGGGCGATGCTGGAGCCGCCCTACCGGCCGAACCGTCCAGTGGTGACCTAACCCCCGGCCCCTTCCCTGCGAGGGAAGGGGGAGATAACTCCCGTCTTCGTGTGGGAAAGGGAAACGGGCATGGTCCGATGGCGATGGGCGGCGCCCATCCTGATCTACGCGGCGAGCACGCTGGAGATCCTCATCATGATCTCCCCGTTCGCGGCGTATTTTTACGGCGTGTACACCCCGGTGTTTCATGCGCTCACCCAGACGACGGCGACCGCCTGGCTGCCCCAGTTTTTCTTGCCTCATCTGGCGCGGACGAAGAGTCTCCTCTTCCAGATGCTCTGGTACTTGGGCCCCATCCTGGCAGTCGTGGGATTGGTCGGCTTCTTTGTCTGTGCCGGACAGTTGTACTACGGGAAATTCGTTCGGAAGACCCTGGTGAATCAATGGGTGTACCGGCGCGTCCGCCATCCACAGTACCTCAGCCTGGGGATGGCGGGACTGGGCTTCCTCTTGATGTGGCCTCGGTTCATCATCCTTCTGACCTATGTGATGATGGTCGGTCTCTACTATGTCCTCGCCCGGCACGAGGAGGAGACGCTGCGGGCGCGATTCGGCGCGGAGTACGAACAGTACCTGGGACGGACGGCGATGTTCAACCTGTTCCGACGCCCTGACAGCATGAAGTCCTGGCAGCCGCCGTCTCGTAGACGGGCGCTGGCGGCCTGGCTCGCGCTGGTCGTCATCAGCGTCGGCCTGGCGTTCCTCCTGCGGATGGAGGCGACCACCCAGCTCTACGCCGTCCGCTGGGAATCCCCGAATGTCACGGCGGTGGCGTTCGCCCCCCGAACGGACGAGTGGATGACGAACGCCATGCAGACCGTCCTGACCGCCGAGCCCCTGCGGGCGGCGCTTCAGCAGACTCCGGACGGCACGTTCTTGATGCAGATCGCCTCCGGCGGGTCTGAACTCCGCCATCTGCTGATCGATCTGGGGATGAAGGCGGCCGCCATCCACGCACTACCGGGGTTGGGCCAGGGAGACGCTTTCGTCATCTCCCGTGTCACCCCCCTGGAAGCCGGGAAATCGGGCAGGATCGATCCGTTCGGACTGGATGCGCAGCGGGAACCGTTGTTTATCGTCCGCGCACGCGGGCTGATGGGAGGGCTGGACATCCAGCCATTGACGCCGGATCAGTTTTATCCGTATTTTGCGCGGGTGGTGTTTTGAAGTCAGTGACGAGTGACGAGTGACGAGAGAAAAATCTGCTTTCTTATATGAGAGGATTGTCATTCCCGCGAAAGCGGGAATCCATTTATCAGTAGATTCTCACACAAGCCCCAGCGTTCGGAGGAAGGCCATCGTCGTTGACGCGCCTTCCTCCCATGTCGCGCCACGATAAATCTTCACGGAGATGAATCGATCATACCCGATCTCCGTCAGCGTGCGCAGGACGGCGGCGAAATCCAGATGGCTGGTGCCGAAGATGCTGCCGTTCGTCTCGCAGAGATGGACGTGGGCCAGGTCAGCCCCCGCCAGCCGGATCGGGTCGGTGAGGGATCGCTCCTCGATGTTCATGTGCAACGTGTCGACCATCGGGCGTAGCGCGGGCGACCCGACACGCCGCACCATCCGGAGGACGTGAGCGACGGTGTGGTTGAACCCGACCTGGAGATGGTTGACCGGTTCGAGCACCAGGGTCACACCACGGGCTTCTGCGCGGTGCGCGACGGCGCCGAGGCACTCGGCGATCCGGTCGTTGGCGATGGTTGAATCGGGTTCATCCTGGAGAAAGCCCTGCATCTGTCCGATCACCAGGATCGCGCCGAACCGGGCGGCGGTCTCGACATGGCCGAGCAGCCGTGCCACCGCCCGCTCGCGGATCGCCGGGTCTTTGGCGCACAGACAGAGGCCTTCGTTGAAGTACGACCACCCGGTCAGGAACGAGACCATCGTGAGACGCGTCGCGGTTAAGGCGCGTTCGAGTGCATCCAGGTCGAACCCCGGAGGAGAGGGAAGGGAGAACTCGATCCCTGCATAGCCGAGTTCTTTGAGCCGTCGCAAGGCCCGTTCGAATTCCGCCATCGTGCCGAAACTCCCAGGCGGGTCGAGAATGTAGCTGAAGGAGGGCATGGGGAGGCTCCTTGTGTGGATGAATGAACCTGAACTTTGAACCGCTGTCTGGATTCCCGCTTTCGCGGGAATGACAAGAAAAACCTGCGGGATGTAGGCATTATTATAATCCGCAATCCGCAATCCGCAATCTAAAACTTTAGAATGAGGAGGAACGCGCATGGGATTCCTTCGCGGATTGTTTGGCCGTGACAAGAAATCATCGTCTCCAGACCAGGCATCCAGCGCCTCGACTTCTCCTGGACCGGGCGCTGTCCCTGACTCGTCCGACCTGGAGATCGCCGTCTACGGGACGAAAGACGCGACCCGGTGTGTCAACGTGCGGGAGTTGCTCAGCCGGAATGGTTATCCCTACCGGGACGTTCGGGTGGATGATGACCTGAGCACGCGGGCGTGGTTGCAGCGCGCGACCGGGGATGACGCCCTGCCCAAGGTGTTCGTCGGCGCCCGGTGTTACGGGGGGTTCGAGGATATCCAGGCGATGATCTCGGACGGGACGTTCGAGCAGGCGCTCCACGGCGATCTGGCGGAGACCGGCGACGAGGACCTGGAACGGCTGAAGGAGGAGATGACGGTCGAGTCGATCATCGAACTCCTGAAGCGGGGAGAAGTCCTCACGATCAACGAGGGAAGCTCCGAGATCGACGTCTGGGCCGAACCCTTTGCCAGACCGCCGCGAGTGTTCTACGAAGGCATCCCGCAGCCGATCGAAGAGATCGACGCCGTGGTCGCCCGGATCGTCGAGCGTGTCGAGGCGGGGGAGATCACGGTTGTGTGGAAGGAGGAGGAGTGAGTTGAGAGTGACGAGTGACAAGTGACGAGTAAAGAACATGGAATCATGAAGGACACAAAGGGAGTATCAATCTCATGTTGTGCACGATGTCATTCCCGCGCAGGCGGGAATCCATTTCTTCGTGCCCTTCGTGATTGCTCATTCATGGGAGGATGTGCATGCCAATCAAAGCTGCCGTCATCGGCGCGGGCTCGATGGGGAACAACCATCTCGCCCTCCTGGCCACTATCCCGGACGTACAGATCGTCGCCCTGGTCGATCCCGACGAACAGGCGTCGCGCGCGGCTGCGGAGAAGCACCGGGTGCCCGCCGTCTATCCCGACATCGCCCCGATGCTCGCCGCCGAGCGGCCTGAGTACGTCGTCGTCGCCTCCCCCGTCAAATACCACGCTCCCCAGGCGATCGCGGCGTTCGACGCGGGCGCGCACGTGCTCGTCGAGAAGCCGCTCTGCATGGACCTGGCGGAAGCGGAAGGGATCGTCGCGGCCGCGACACGGGCGGGGCGACTGTTCACGATGGGGTTCCAGCGCCGGCAGAGCCGCGCGTTCCGGGCGCTGAAACGGTTCATCGCGGACGGGAAACTCGGCGCGATCTACCACAGCCGCGTCTGGGGCGGCCACACGATGAGTTATGCCTGGGGCCGGTACCACCACCGCAAAGACCAGTCGTTCGGCGGAGTGGCCGCTGCGACGGTCATCCACGACCTCGACGCGCTGCTGTGGGTGATCGGCGTGCCCGAGCCTGTGACGGTGAGCGCGTCCATCTTCCGGAAGCTCGACAAAGTGCCCGACCCGTACATCAGCTTCATCGGGACGGCGGCGGACGTGACGGTCGAGGACTTCGCCCACGCGCACGTCCGTTTCGCGGACGGGTCGTCGATGTCGATCGAGGGCAACTGGCTGATGCATCCCCGCAAGCGACATTCCGGGTTTGAGATCAACGGAGTCCTGGGCATCGGGAGCGACGCCCCACCGATGGTCGAGCTGGATCGGGGACGCGATGTCGACCCGGTCGAACTGGAGCACGAGCCGGAGCCGGCGAATGCCGTTCTGCAGGAGCATGTCGAATTCCTCGCGGCCATCCAGGGCCACGGCACTCCGGTCGTGACCTTCCGGGAGGCGTTGGTCGTGCAGCGCATCCTGGTCGGACTGTATGAATCAGCGGAACGAGGCGGGGAAGTGAGGGTGTAATCATCGATGTCCAGATATTTCCGGTACCGTAGTCTCGCCGATCTGCACGCAGACATTGTCAAACTTGGATTAGAGGACGATGTCCGGCTCACCGACGACCTGAGCCCGCTCTGGCGGCCGGTCGCGTTCGGCGGCCGGACGATCGGGAACGCGCTCGCCATCCAGCCGATGGAAGGCTGCGACGGGACGCTCGACGGGAAGCCGGATGAATTGACAGTCCGGCGGTGGGAGCGGTTCGGCGCCGGAGGGGCGAAGCTCATCTGGGGGGAGGCGACCGCCGTCGTCGAGGAGGGGCGGGCGAACACCCGGCAGCTCCTCATCAATGAAACGAACGCGCGGGCGCTGGACGACCTCCTCGCGCGCACACGCGCCGCACACCGGACGGTCTGCGGGTCTGATGACGACCTCGTCGTCGGCCTGCAGCTCACCCACTCCGGCCGGTACAGCTACCAGAGGCCGCTGATCGCGTTCCACGACCCGGCGGTCGATCCGATCACCTTAGCGGACAAAAAACGGAAACTCCCGGTGACGGACGAGTATCCGATTCTTTCCGATGACGACCTCAAACGCATCGAGGACGCGCTCGTCGCGGGCGCTCTGTTAGCCTGGCGGATCGGGTTCGATTTCGTCGACATCAAGCAGTGCCACCGGTATCTGCTGTCGGAACTCTTAGCCGCGAAGTTGCGCGAGGGTGTGTACGGCGGCAGCCTCGACAACCGCACCCGGCTCGTCCGGAACGTGATTCGACGGATCCGGGAGGAGACGGGGGATCGTCTGCCGCTCGCATCGCGCATGAACGTGTACGACGGAATTCCGTACCGGATCGACCCGGAGACGTCGGTCGGGGTACACCGCCTGTATCCCATTCCGTACCGGTCGGGGTTTGGCGTGGATGAGCAGAACCCTTTCCGCGAGGACTTGACAGAGCCCATCCGGGTCGCCGGCCTGCTGCGGGAGTGGGGGGTGACGATGGTGAACGTCACGATGGGGAGTCCGTACTACAACCCGCACGTCGGCCGGCCGGCCGAGAAGCCTCCGATCGACGGATACGAAGCCCCGGAGCATCCCCTCTACGGGGTCGCCCGGCATTTCCGCTGTGCGGCCGCCGTCCAGCGGGCGCATCCCGACCTGGTGGTCGTCGGGACCGGGTATAGCTGGCTCCAGCAGTACCTGATCAACGCGGCGGCGGCGAACATGCGGGACGGCCGGGTGACGATCGCCGGGGTTGGCCGTGGGGCGCTCGCGTACCCCAACTTCGCACGGGACGCCCAAACAGCCGGGTCGATGGCCGGGAAGAAGGTCTGCATCACGGTCAGCTACTGCACCGCGTTGATGCGCGGCAAGCACAACGAACTCGGCCAGTTTCCGTCCGGGTGCGTCCCACGTGATAAGGTCTACGCGGAGGTCTATAAGGAGATGCTGCGGACGAGTGACCGGCAAAAATCAGTGACGAGTGACAAGTGACGAGAGGAGGAAACCATGCGACTCAAGGAGAAAGTAGCCATCATTACCGGGGGCGGGTCGGGCATCGGCCGGGCGACCTGCCAGCTCTTCGCCGAAGAAGGGGCGAAAGTCGCCGTCGTGGACATGAACGAGGAAGGCGGCAAGGAGACGGTTTCCCTCATTACCCAGGCGGGGGGAACCGCGACGTTCATCCGGGCAAACATCTCGAACGAGCCGGAGATCATTCAGATGGTGGACAAGGCCGTGCAAACCTACGGGACGGTCAACATCCTGGTCAACAACGCGGCCGCGTTCGTGTTCGGACGGGTCGAGACGGCGACGGTGGAGGACTGGCACCGGGTGCTGGGCACGAACGTGATCGGCGGGGCGCTCTGCGTCAAGCACGTCGTCCCGGTGATGAAACAGGCCGGCGGCGGGGCGATCGTCAACTTGGGGTCGATCAGCAGCTTCATCGCCCAGCCGGACTACATCCCGTACAACACGTCAAAATCAGCGGTGATCAACATGACCCGCTGTCTGGCGATGGACCTGGCGCCATTCAACATCCGGGCGAACGCCGTCTGTCCTGGGGCGATCGACACTCCGGCCTTGTGGCGTGCCGCCAAAGAGATGAACATGGGCGAGGATGAGGTGCGGAAGGTGTGGGGAGGCGCGCATCTTCTCAAACGGCTCGGCCAGCCGCGCGAGATTGCGTATGGGATTCTGTTCCTCGCCTCCGACGAGGCCTCGTTCGTGACGGGTACGTACCTGATGGTGGATGGCGGGTGGACGGCGCAATAAGGCAGTGACGAGTGACAAGTGACGAGTAAGATAGGATGCTCTCGTGCGTCTGACCCCCTGGAAGCTCACCGGACTGGTCTCTGGACTTGCGGCGTTCGCCCTGCTCGCCGTCCTCGACACGCCGTTACAACACTACGGCGCGTGGGGGGCGCGACCGTCATACGCGGCCGCCGTGACCGCGCTGATGGCGATCTGGTGGCTGACCGAGGCGCTGCCCATCCATCTCACCGCCTGCGTTCCGCTGATCCTGTTTCCGGTCACCGGGGTATTCGGGCCTGCGCTCAGGACGACGGTGGTGGAATCGGTGAAACCCTACGTCGATCCGTACATCTTCCTGTTCGCAGGCGGAATGTGCATCGCGGCGGCGATGCAGCGATGGGACTTGCACCGGCGCATCGCGCTGGGGATCATGCGACTGATCGGCACCGACCCCCGCCGTCTGCTGTTGGGAATCTTGACGGCGACCGCGTGTCTTTCCCTCTGGATCTCCAACTCCGCGACCGCCACGATGATGGTGTCGATCGGGATCGCGGTGATCGCGCAGCTCGAACGCCAGCTCGGCGGCAAGCGGCTCGTCCATTACGGCCTGGCGATCATGCTGGGGATCGCCTACGCAGCCAACGTCGGGGGCATCGGCACGAAGATCGGCACGGCGACGAACGCGCAATTCAGCGGCCTGATGGCGCAGATGGGGATCGAGATTCCGTTCCTGACGTTCATGGTCATCGGCCTCCCGTTCGTCATCATGTTCCTGCCCGTCGTCTGGTTCGTCCTCTGGCAGATCGGGAAGGGGGACGCGCCCCGGGCGGACATGGGGCGGACGGCGATCGTTGAAGAGATGGCGAAGCTGGGACCGATGAAGCCGACCGAGCGGGTGGTGCTGGGTGTGTTCATCGTGACCGCCGTCCTCTGGATTCTGGGGAAGCCGATCACGGATTTCTTACAGGCCAGGGTCACGGCGTTCAACGTCACGACCGCCCACGTCGAGGGGGGCATCGCCATGCTGGCCGCGCTGGTGCTCTTAGCGTCTCGCCTCGACGGCCATCAGGTGCTCGATGCCCGTGCGTTTCGCGCGGTGCCGTGGACGACCCTCCTCCTGCTCGGCGGCAGCTTCGCCATGGCGAACGGCATCCAGAAGAGCGGCCTGTCCGAGTGGATGGGCACGCAACTGGTCGGCGTCCGCACCCTCGGCCCGTTCTGGCAGGTGCTGTTGACGAGCGTGGCGACCGTCACTCTCTCCGCCATTGCCTCCAACGTGGCCACGATCAGCGTGATGTTCAACCTCCTGAAAGATGCCATCCCGCCGCCGTATCTGACGACCGTCCTGTTCACCTCCGCGATCGCCGCGTCGTGCGACTTTGCCCTCCCGGTCGGGACGCCGCCCAACGCGATCGTCTTCGGGAGCGGGTACGTGTCGATCCCGCGGATGGCCAGGACGGGGGTGCTGCTCGACCTGCTGGCGGCGGTGTTAGCGGCCTGCTGGTGCTGGGTAATCGTCCGGTTGGTGCTGTGATCTGCCTACTGCCTGCTGGTTTCCCCGAATCTCTAACCCCGAACCCCGACCTCCATAATCCGCCGAATCCTTGCCACCGTCTCACGCTGCATCCCATCGTCGCCGCCGACCTCGCTGACGAGCGCTCCGTCGAACCCGATCGCGCGCAACTCGCCCATCACCGCCGGCCAGTCCACGTCCCCGTCCATGAGCTGCACCCAGGCCGAGTCCCGCCGGCGGAAGTCTTTGACGTGGACTTTCTTGATCCGCGTGCCCAGGTCACGGACCCACATCTCCGGGAAGCCGTAGAAGACCATGTTCGCGGTGTCGAGATAGATGCCGACGTACGGAGAGCCGACCTCGTCCACGAACTGCCGGGCCTCCCGCGGGCTGAGGAGGAACTTGTTCCAGACGTTCTCGACGGCGATCGCGCAGCGACGGCGTTCCGCTTCGGGGACGAGCGCCCGCAGGGCGTCGCGACAGTTGATCCACGTCTCTTCGTACGTCGTCCCGGCTTCCAATTGACCGGGATGGAGGAGCAGCGCGTCGACGCCCAGGCGCTCGGCGATCTCCAGGCCGCGCCGGAGGATGGCGATCCGCTTCGACCGTTCGGCAGCGACGGAGGACAGCAGAGAGCCGGCATCCCGGCGGGTCGGGAGGATGGAGCAGATGTCCAGTCCGAGGCGTTGACATGCAGACTTGATCGCGTCGAGTTCAGCCGGAGCGGCGTCGATCGAGGGGTGCCCGGTGTCGGAGAACACCAGTTCAATCGCGTCGTAGCCTCTGGCTTTGGTGAGTTGGAGATCGGTCTCAAGGTCGGCGCGGGCCAGACAGAGCTGGGTGATGCCTGCCTTCATGGGGGTCGTTCTCCTTCTCGCAGATGACACGGATAGAAAGGATGAATGACACTGATCCCCGCACCACCCCGGATCGCTGGGAGATGGGGAATCGGTCATGGATGCACAGCAAGAGGCATCATCAGGATACAGCCGTCCGGGAAAAAAGCAAGGGGAATCTACGCGTGCCTCAGTGTAACCTTTTCGACCATTATGCGTCTAAGGGGTGCATAACAGAACGGCGATGAAGCATCCAATGTGAAGCAAATGGAGGGCGTGAAAGACTAAAAGACTAAACGAAAAAAGAGCGGGGCCGACCAGCCGGGCCGTGGACCTCGTTCTATCGGCTCGAGCCTATCCCTGGGGGATACAACAGGGCCGGCCCCCATAAGTACTGACGATGAAGGTGTACAAGACTTTCATCGTGTCATTTTCATTCACCCTTGTCGCCAAGACCTGGCGATGTAGCATGAACGGTTGACAGAGAAAGGAGGGACTCATATAATGAGATTCACAACGCGATCCAATACTCGACAGCGGTGGCACGTGAGTAGTCTGGTGCTCCTTGTGTTCTTGGGATTCCTGGCCGGATGCGGGAACCCCACGAACTCGCAGACTGGCCGGATGCGGGTGGTCATGACGGATGATCCGTTCCCGGCGGCCTACGTCTCGTCCGCGATGGTGACTATCACGAAGGTGGAGGCCCGCAACCAGTCGGCAGACGGGAGCCCGTTCGTCACCCTGTCCGACCAGACCAAGACATACAACCTGCTCACCTTACAGAACGGGATCACCACCGAGCTGGCGAACCTGGAGGTGCTAGCGGGCACCTATGACCAGTTCAGGCTGTTCGTGGGCGCGGCCAGTGTCACCCTGACGGATGGGCGGACGTTCAACCTGACCGTGCCCAGTGGGGCGTCCAGCGGGCTCAAAGTGAACATCTCGCCCGCTATCGAAGTCAGCAGCCAGCTCAGCGCGGAACTCACGCTCGACTTTGACCTGAGCAAGTCGTTTGTGGCGCAAGGCAACCTGACGACAGCGGCGGGTATTACAGGCTTTCTCTTCAAGCCGGTGATCCGTTGCACGAATACCTCGACGACCGGCCGGATCACCGGGACGGTGCGGGATACGTCGAATGTCGCGCTTGAAGGGGTGACCGTCTCGGCGATTCAGGATACAGTCGTGTCCACGACGTTGACCAGTTCGACAGGGCAGTACGCGTTAGTGGCGCTTCCGGCGGGGACGTACACCGTGAAAGCGGAGAAGACTGGCTACATCACGCTCCAGCAGAGCGGAGCCTCAGTGACGGCAGGGAATGCCACGACGCTGAATTTTCAGATGACACCGCAATAGTAGGCCGACGGATATGCTCCTGGGAAGGGGGAGACCATGATGCGATGGACAGGTGTCATCATCAGTGGAGGGTTCGTGATCCTCTGTCTCGTCTGGCCTCAGGCGGCCTGGGGCCAGGCACGGGTTGGACTACGTGGCGGTGCAACTATAGAGCCCGACCAGGTGCACATCGGGTTTCATGTCCAGACGATGATCGTGCCACAGTGGCGGTTTCAGCCGAACGTCGAGATCGGGGTGAACGATGATGTCACGCTTATCGCGCTGAACCCCGAACTGAATTATCTTTTCGTCACCAGGACGCGCGTGAAACCGTATCTCGGAGTCGGTCCCGGGATCAATATCGTCGACAGTCGGCGGCCGTTCGGACGGACGGACACGGAGGTCGGGATCAACTTCGTCTTCGGCTTCGAGATCCCGCTCAGGAGCGTCCACACCTTCATGACCGAACTGAAGGTCGGGGTCGGGGATAGCCCTGACCTCAAGATGACGTTTGGCGTGACGTTCTGAGGTCACGCATGCAGGAAGGGGAGGGAGAGGTATGAACAAGCTGTGGATCACCGCACTCATTCTCTTGATGTGCGCTGTCGTCGGGCAGGCGCATGAGCCCGGCAAGGCTCAACCGGCCGTCCCGGCGACCCCGCCGAGCGAGCCAGGGCAACAGGCCACGCCGGCCACCCCGTCTCCCAACGCGGAGCACGGCATGAGGATGAAACAGTCACATCAGGAGAAGAAACAGGCGCATCGGGAGAAGAAACGGAAACACCTGGAACACAAAGCGGAGCGGCCGGAGCACAAAGGCGAACTTCTGGAGCAGAAGGGTGAACTCCTCGAACAGCAGGGCGAACAGCTCAAAGCTTGGGGCGAGCGACTGGAGCAGGCCGGGTTTGTGAAGGAAGGGGCACGCCTGGAGCGCCGGGGAGAGCACCTGATCAGAAGAGGGGAGCGTCTCCAGGCGAAAGGCGAGCGCTTCCAGCGCCGGGCTGAACGCCTGGAACACCGGTGGGAACACCGTGACCAACCTCGCCATCCGGCCCGGTTGGGACCGGGACGGCAGTCGTAGGTGATTGTGGTCACAATATACTGTAAATTATAAAGTTCTGTGATATCAATCACCCGGAACCGGTGACCGCAGTCATCGCCTGCGAGAGTGCGTTGCCTATTATCTCTTCTCAGAACACCAGGGATCA